>JAZTWM010000001.1:0-127843 GCA_045635825.1 Candidatus Enterousia sp.
CTTGGCATTGTATTCGTTGCGTTGCAACATATACTTGACTTCGTTTATACAGCACCCCTGAACCTATTGAGCAGGGCAACTTTAATATAGTTCTTCTGGGGATAAGTTCAAGGGGCGGAACAATTTTATTTCACTAGCTATTTCATTTTTTGTTGGCATTGTTGTGTTGAAAAAAGCAAGAGGCACAACATGACAACGATAAACAAGCAACACGGATTCTATGGTGCGCTGGCGGCACACTATGCCAGCCCAGACCACCGAAACGCAATCTGGGACATCACGGTCAAACGCCTGGGGCAAATTCACCCCGAAAAGTCCGCCGATGAAATCCTGGATTTTCTGAACGGGCGCGCCGGGCGACACCTGGCCGACGAGATGTTCGACGGTCCCGGCACCCTGAGTTATGGGGTGGCGATGCTGCGCGTGGCAATGCTGAACAAACTAAAAATGGCCAAGTGGTGGGCGTATCACACCAGCACAACATCACGCCCCATCCCGGTGGACAAGCGCATGCTGTACCGGTCCGCAATCAAGAATGAAATGCGCAACCGCCGCATCCGCAAATTGGTGGACGGTGCGCTGGCCTGTGCCCAGGACGACGTATGGCAGACCCCAGAAATGTGGTTGAAATCAGACCTTACGGGGCCGGACGAACTGGAAATGATGTGGACACAGATTCAGCAAGAACTAAAAACCAAAGGCGCCGCACATGGAAACGATTGATGCGCTGGAACGGAAACTGCACGCCGCCCGGCGGGGTGTGCCGGGGGCGAAATATCAAACGAGCCTGGTCATTGACCTGAACGGGCCGGCGGGCAATATATTCTATCTTATGGGCGTGTGCAATCGCCTGGTGCGTGAACTTGGGTTGTCGGCACAACTAAAACACGAATACGAAACGGAAATCAACTCTGCGGGCGACTATCAATCCCGCCTGACCATCATGCAAAAATGGTTCGGGATTGTGTTTGTGGAGCGATAGTTGTAAACAATATGCAATGTGTGCTTGTGTTTGTAAAATAATTGTGTAATATCATCTTGATATCAAATATCGGAGAAAAATTATGAACCAGGAAAAGCAACAAGAAATTATAAAAATATTAAATGAAAAAATAGGCAGTGCGCCGTGTCCCATGTGCGGAAATAAGCATTTTATTTTAGCGGATGGATATTTCTGTAATTCTATTCAAGATAATTTTAATAACATAACAATTGGCGGAAAAAATGTCCCTGCCATAGCCGTCATTTGTCAAAATTGTGGTTTTATCAGTCAACATGCTCTGGGGATTCTAGGATTGTTACAACAGGGTGCGGAGGTTCAAGATGAAGTTCGTAAAAAATAATAAGCCAATAAAACCTTCCGTAAAGCTGAACACCCAGTTCTCAACATTTGTTCCTGCCAACAAATCACTTTATGTGGCAAATGGGGGAGCCAAATTCAGATTTTCTGAAGATACTATTAGACGAGTGTTGCATGAGCAGAAAGACAAATTATGTAAAAACAATAACTGGGTTGGTTTACTTTTCTCAACAGTGTCTATGTGGAGTATGTTGTTAGTTTCTGAATTTAAGCCGTTGTTAGGGGTCAGCGCCGATACGCTTCGTGGGGGTTTTATAGTTGTGTGTTTTGGTTTTTCTGTGTGGCTCGTTATATCGGCTGTAAGCGCTTGGTGTAATAGAAGTAAGGATCTGGTAACAGAAATCGTTGAGAAACTAAAAGAATATTCTGAATAATCCAAATAAAATCTTACCGATACATCCCCCACAACACCTCAAACCGTTTGTTGTATTCTTGCGCTTGGTGGATTAGAAAGATGCAGTTTTCACTGTTATACTTGGTGGCGGCGGTGGTCCAGTTATAAGAGCCGGTCACCATGCGCTGATTATCAAAGACAGCGAATTTATTATGTTCAATCTTGTGCCGGCGGTTGATGCGGACGGGTATGCCGGCGACGACCAATTCATCAATCATAGACGATTTATGCCCGGCCATAGTTCGGTCGGTGACAATTCGCACCCTTGCGCCCCGTTGGTGGGCGGCGATAATGGCGTTCGCAATTTTCGGATTGGTTATGGAATATACGGCAATGTCAATGGTTGTGGCCCGACCCAGTTCTGCAATTATGCGGTTTTCGCATTCGGCGCCGGGGGTGAAATATGATTCTATATGTACGGGTGCGCTGGCGGGCGGGGTGACCGTCCGTGTGGGCAATTGCACCCCAACGCCAACCCCAATGGCAAACGCAATTCCAATAACAAAAGTCCATTGTCTGACAAACATACAACCCCAAACAAAAGACCACTCAAACAAGAGTGGTCGGGAGTTCATCAGTTCAAGAACAGAACTCTGCGCCTTCAGGATAAACCTTATTATATAGCAACAGCATCCCGACCATTGTCGGGACATTAGAAGTTGTGGTTCTTGGGCGATGAAACCCGTTCGCACTTTTAATGTCGATCGTGCAATTACTTGCACACACATATTCTACACCATTTCCCACAAAAATCAGGGGTCGTGTTTATTTTGTTTTGTCTATGGGTGATATAAAATAAGTCTTTATTTTACCATCAAACAACCAATCAGGTACCTTTAGGTTTTGTTTCAGAATGGTGTTTTTTACATCTGGATGATTGGACAGTATAAGCCTAATCAGTCTTATAGACTTATATGCTTCTCGAATTGTTTTCTGATAAGTTTGGAATATTTGGACATCGTAATGATTTGCTCGTATATGATGTGATGCCTTACTTCTAATGGCTCTGATTCCTGTGCTTCGATTGTCCCAGATGTTAAAAATGTTTTTGAGCATTTCTTCATTAGAGCTAGGTTTAAAGTATGTATGTAAAAACAACTTAAGTAAAGCTATGCTGCCCATGTTGGGTTCGCCATTTTGTTTGTAATCTATTTGCATTTGGCTCCCATAAAGCTCATTTAATTTTAAAATAACCTTGATATCCAAATTGTCTGAAAATAGCTTGTCTAATGTTTGGCAAAAATATTCAAAAGTTTTTTGTGTTGGTTTTAGAAAAGGATGAAAGTCGGTAAGTTTTTTTCTGTCTTCATCAGAAAATTCCTTCAAAAATAAATTTGCGTTACAAATTATGTTGGACATTTTGTTTATGATTTTTATTTCTTCTAGAAACGCCTCAAAAATAGAGTGTTCTTCAGCGTATTCCCCTAAAATCTGATTTTTAAAAAAGTTTTCTTCGGGGATAATGTTTGGGGCAGATTCTTCCATATATGAATAAAAATGATATTGATGTCTGGCATTTAGTTTGTGTAAGTCACATAATAATGCACATATAAGATTTTCACCCGTTGTTATATTGTAAGCTAAGCCAAAATACTTTAAATAGATGTCATCTGGGTGTTCGTCTGAAAATTCTTTAAAATAAATCCTTCCAAAATAATCATCGTAACTAACATAATATCTAGGGTCTTCTATATATCTATCGAGTACATCCACCCTAAAATACACCAAATATAATTGACATTCACCAAAGCATAGTTTCTTTGTAAAAGGTGGTGTCTCTAAATATTTTCGCTCATAGCTCACTTTTTCAGATAATAAACGTTTTGTTGGGTATAAACAAAACGAGCCATATTTATTGCAGATTTCAATTTTTATATTTCCGCATGGTATAATTTCTTTTTTTAGGTCATCTGGTGTATTAAGCAACTCAGACAAAAATTGTTCCTGGTATGCAGAAAAATCAAATCCTTTAATGTGTGGGTTTGTTGTATTATAAACAATATCTATTGAACCATCTTTTACAAGTCTTGCAACAGCCTCTTTGGCGTCTCTGACCGTTTTAAAATTTTCTACCAATGCATTGAAGGGCAATCCATTAAAATCACCACTGTTTAGGTACTTCTCTAAAATTTGCTCTTTAACAATGTCGTCTAGCATGTTCTCTAAAAAATTTAAGCCATTACAACCCTATTATTAACAAAATTATAATTATATACAATAAGTTACAAATACGAGATAACATATGAGCAATAGCATGTATATCTTCTGTGTTTTCAGCAATTTTGTTTATTGAGCGTTCGTTATTTAATGAAATGCCTGCTTTTCTGTGATGTTCAAACATGTCGTCTACTTGTGTTTTTTTCATTTTTGTTGCCTTTGGTTATAGTGTGTATTTCATATGGAAGATTTTACAAGCAAGAAGGATTTTAATCAATATAAAGTTTGGGCTAATAATCATTTTTTACAAATGCACAACTTCTATGTCGGGGAATTGTGATGCGATGTATTCGGCGGCGAGTCTTCGGTGGCATTGGTGTGCGGTCTTTTCTGTGCAGATCAGGCATATGCGGTCCAGTTCGTCCGGATTGCGCCCCGCCAATGGCGCACGCCCCGCAATCAGGCGTCTGTAAATCGGTTCGGCATCCGCCCAGGTTGCCTTTTTATCCTTGAACGCGGTCAGCATTTCAAATTCAGGTGCAAATTCCGGGTGGTATTCATATCGGTCGCCCAAGACAGTCGCCAGGTTTTCGCCACTGTAATATGGGACATACTTGCTGACCCGCCACAGGCGAATGTCCCAGACACAGCGAATGCGCGCCGCATCCAACACTTCCAGAAATGCTTCGGGGCTTTTACCACTAAAACCGATTGTAAATATCTTTGGCATGTAATAACGATAGCGGATTTAAGACAAAATCGCAACAGGGGATTGCCCAGTCATATCCTTATTCAAGAACCCCGGCATTTTTGCAATATGTTCAAAATATGTAGATTTTTTTATGGGTTGTGAAATGGTAAGTTATTCATCGGACTGCGGACAGGTTGCGGATCCTGTGTAGCTGCTGTGTAGCCAAGGGGCTAAATAGTGGTATTTTTTGGTGGATTGTGGTGTGCCTAAATCCAAAAGTGTTAACAAAGAAAAACGCCGCAAAATCAACGATTTTGCGACGGAATTCGTGGCTCGGGCAACTGGACTCGAACCAGTGACATACGGATTAACAGTCCGTTGTTCTACCGACTGAACTATGCCCGAATAGCGAACAGTATAATATACTTTATTAAATCCTATTTCAAGTGTTTTTTTTATATAAATGCAATTTTTTTTAAAAAAGATAATCATATGCAGGAAAACTTTCTTGGCAAGTACGCGAATCTTTGTAAATGCTCTTGCTCTGGTTGAATGCCGGTACGAAAGGTCGCTGAGTGTGCAGGAATAAGAATGTTGTCTTAACAAAAGTGAATTGTTGTAAAATATCGCTGTTTAGGTGAGTGAATGCCTGTAAGACATGGGGTTTACGCAAAATTAGTCGGCTGCTGATGCAGGGACGCATTAGGGGCCGATACAGGTGTAACACTAGTGGGGGCATGGTGCGATTTATCACAGAAATCCGCATAAAAACAATCTATACATATTGCAAAATTAAATATTTGTGCTAAGTTCGTAATATTTCTGGAATAAAAAAGGACAAGATAGAATGGGATTCGAACAACAAGGCGGTCGAAATATATGTGATGAAATGGTGCCGGTACATTGTGACGGCTGTGCAGAACAGTGTCGTATTGGTTATCCAATGGTATACCATGTTAAGCGAGAAGGTTTTACATCTGGTTGGCGTGATTTTGCTAAAACAGGCATACAGACATTTTATTGGCCCAGAATAGGTGGTACACCAATACGGGCATTTGTGAACAGATTTGGCGAACCAGAATATTTGTATAAAAAATTAACAACTGTCCCCCAGGCAGAACGCAAGGCGTGGGAAATCGCCCAACAATGTAAACATTACAAGACACGATAACAGGATATAAAATGACACAGCATCCATGGGAAAATATGTCGTCACAGGACACCGATCAATTATCGCCCGCCACAATGCGTGAAACGAATGCAGATTACTTTTTACATGAACTGTATCGTACTGCACGTGATATATGTGTATATGGATGGCGGGACGCTTTGACCCCAGATGCATTGGTTCGGTTTGGACCAGCCACATCATTTGCACCAGGGATGCCCTATCATTACAGATTCTATAAATTTGAACGAAATCATTATTGCTATCAAAACGGAACAGTATATCTGTGGAATCCGTATGAAATGCAACCATATAGGGGGATTCCCGTTATCCGTTTTACCCCAGAACAAGATATGGTATTCCGTCATGCGGTGCAATCGTTGGTTGGGCATTATAAAATGCGAACCCTGTGTGGTGAGTCTATGAAAATGCGAGAAACCCAATCTCAAAAATTTCCCCAAGCGGTCCAATGCTTTAATCTTGGCTTGAAACATTATCAGGAACAAAATCCATTACAGACACCTGTGCGTTGCGATGGATGCAAACAGCGATGTTATATGGGGTGTCAAGTGCATCCGCATTCCAGTTGGGGAATTGATAAATATCCAACAATAAATCATGTTTTTGCAAAAGGTTGTCGTGGAAAATGTGCAACTAAAATGCAGGAATATCTAAATCGTATTGGTGAAAAACAACGATAAAAAGGAAAAACAAATGTCATTTACACAGGAAAAAAGAATAAAAGTCCGCAAGTGTCAGGGTTGTGAAAAACACTGCGAATTTGGTGTTAAATTCGAAGAATCAAAAGTCATGCACGAAGGAAAACTGGTGTCCAAACAATGTGTATATCCATCACTGGGTGGTGATGCCATAAAATCATACTTGAATAGTATTGGCATAACTGTTAAGCCTGGCTTTCTTATTATGGACAATACTGTCATACTGGATGGGGTGCCAAAAAAAATAAATGTTGAAACTATGTCGCATATTGCCGAAGACATGTTAAAAGAGGCACAACTGATTTCTTATTTGTGCGATCGATATAAAACAAGATAAAAGAGGTTTGTTATGAAAATCCTTCAAACGTTAAAATACAAATTATTTGATGGCAAAAATACAAAAACATCTGTTGTGTCTATACCACAGTCTATTGCAGCACCCCGGGCGAAATGGCCATGGGAATGTGTTGCGGTACAGGATATGGACAAAATATCGCCTGATGCCATGCGTAAAAATAACGCAGATTTCTTTTTAAATGCCCTGTATCAAAATGGGCGTGAAATGAGGTTATGGAACATTGTGCCAGATTCTGTCAATTTATATGATAAGTTTAATTGGGATGGGAAACTGACACCAAATGCACTGGTCCTGTTCCCTACAGACCCGTTGGGCAAGGTGTTGTCGCACTATTATTTATATCAAAATGGAACAATTTATATACATGACCTGTATGATATGGGTGTGGACCAAGCAATACCCGTTGCGTATTTAACCCCAGAACAAGATGCTGTTTTTCGTCATGCGATAGAAGAACTGGCCAAAGAACATGAAATACCGCTAAGACCATCCCCATTTAACAAAAGGCAACTGCATGAAATTTCTGCCGAAGAAATCAGCAGACGTCCATATCGTATGATTGGTTACCTTCAACGTGATTTGGAACGCTGGCAACGGAACAATCCATTACAGACACCTGTACGATGTGATGGGTGTGAACAAAATTGCTATATGGGGCAACAAAAACATTATCATACCTATGCTGACGGCAGTTGTGAATGGGAAAAATATCCAACAATAAATCATATTTTTGCAAAAGGTTGTCGTGGTAAATGTGCAACTAAAATGCAGGAATATCTAAATCATATTGGTGAAAAACAACGATAAAAAGGAAAAATAAATGTCAAGACATACAATCAGTCAGGTTTATGATATCGCAAAAACAATCATCAACGATAAAGCAATCAAGGGCTCAAAATCCCACAATTCGTATTCTACAAACTATATCTTCAAAAAAGACGATTTGTCCTTGAAAATTTACGCACCACATGGTGGTCGTGAATGGGATGGCGATTATGATAAATGGGATTACAATACTGGCTCTATTCAGATAACGGATAAACATGGTACTCTTTTTGCCCAAACAAAATATAACGTTGGCCGTGCGATGACACGTTCACGCCTGGATCCAATTTCTATATTTACACGTCTGCGTGCGCCATTATTCTTTCATCTTATTGACTTGGCGGAAAAACGCGATTTAGATCAAAAAGAAACAATAGAATATAAAATTGCGACTTTGCGTATGAAAACACGATAAAGGAAACCAAATGTCATTTACACAGGAAAACAAAACAAATTTGCATAATGTACCCGATGAAACAATTTGTGATGGCTGTGACAAGCATTGTAAATTTGGCTTTCGTTACTTAGATCATCGCGAATGCCACCCTTTTGTACACTGGATTTATCCAACCATTGATGGTAAGGTAATCAAACAATACCTTGGTAAAAACGGTCAAAGATTTTATACCCGCAGGACTGTGCCTTATAAACTGGGTGCTGAATATGTATACCCAGCACGACAGGCGATTGAATTGGCACATGAAATCGCCAAACTATGCGACCACTATAAGACACGATAAAGGAACCACACAATGCCTGTACCGAATCCATGGCCCGCAATTTGGGCGGCAAAAAAAATGAATGAAGAACGTCAAAAATACGATGCTTATGACGAGTATGAAGTTGATGTAGGTCCTGTTGTCCGGACTTTATTTGCTGTGTCTGTGACTTTACTTGTGTCAGCTGCTCTTGGAGGAATGGGGTATGTTATTTACAAGTGTTTCGCCCCAGCAAAAACAGACAAGGCAGAAAAGACAGAACAGGTAACACCAACAAGTCCTCTGGGCAGACAGTTAGAATTCCAGATGGAGTGGGCTGTAAAATCTCCAAACTCATTCTATGAGTACATTGATAGAAATCCGGATGAAAATATCCGCAAAATTACTAAACTGCGCGAGCATTACAAAACAAGATAAAGGAAACCAAAATGAAACGATATTTACATAAATTACCGATTATGGGGTTTGCACTGTTAACGCTGGCGGGGTGCAAAGATATTGACAACAAAATCATAGATGCTCTTAGTACAGATTTCACAGACCCATCATTTACACAGGATACAGTAAAAGTACTAAATATCAGGCATGCTCGTTATGGTTCGCCTGCACATTTCTGGGGCGTAAATGGCCAAGGTACTGTTGTACAAGGGGACATATCGTTGCAACCCGATGTGATATTTCCGCACGATGGTGATGAAATTGTTGTGCGGTATCAAAAACCACAAAATCCAGTAGAGTTTGTAGGCGTGTTTGACAACATCACCCAACGCAAACGTGCCGCAGAATATGTACAAGAAAAACAACGATAAAAAGGAAAAACAAATGTCATTTACACAGGAAAAACAGACAAATGTTGGCGTGTGCAATGGGTGTGACAAACGTTGCGTGTTGGGTGTGCACCAAGAAATCGCAGACAGCACTGGGTCGATTGTTAACATGTGGCCAACAATTGCTGGGGAAAAGATAGAGCATTTTATCAATCATTTCGGTCGACCCCAATCAACAATAATGACATTTGATGCAAACAATGTGTCAGGGGGTGCCGCAAACAATATTTCTGCCTGGACAGATTTAATGAGACAAACACAAATGGAACGGGCGTGCGAAATCGTCAAATTGTGCGACCACTACAAGACACGATAAAAAGGAAAAACGAATGTCATTTACACAGGAAAAGCAAGCAAATCTACTGGTGTGCGATGGTTGTGATCTGCGTTGCAAACTTGGGATTTCCATAGAAACAAAACAAGAAGCGAAAGAAGCCACCCGTTCGGCCAGTCACGCCATTGGTTCAGAAAAGGGACTGCCCTATATGCGTTTTGCGTATCCTGAAATTGGCGGTAAACGTATTACCGATTATTATGACCAAAACGGAAACTATGAGAGAGTAGTTTTTGATGCAAAACTGCTGAACCAAGATGACGTGTTGGCCAACAAAGAATACACAGACCGGATTTTAGATACCGCCCGCAAAATCGCCAAACTGTGTGATCGTTATAAACAAAATACCCCACAAACGAAACCGCAGACCAATGATGATATGATTCAGGTGCGTTTATATGATTCTCTGGATAAATGCTATTACAATCTGGGTACGCCTGTATCAATGGGGTGTGCGTTGAGCCTGTTAAAACGTTTTCATGACACCCCACGTCCAGAAGAGATATGTCTGGATGATGACATAAAACGCTTTCGTGGGTTGCATGCCGAATTGACCACATATTATCCCGGTCGTTACAGCGACTATGCCAATGGTGTATTAAGTCTGATTGCACCATATCGCTATACCTGCAAAAAATGCGGAATGGTTCAGTTCCATTCCGATAACATGCAGACCTGTGCTAAAAATATCATGTCTGGCAAATGTCGTGACGAGTTTGTCCGCCAAACAGTTGGTGTAACATTGTTCCCTGAACACTATGCGAACCAAAAACAACGATAAAAGGAAAACTAATCATGCCAAAGAAAATTATTCCTGAAAAACGTACGTTCAAGATAAATTCAAATACTGCCCAGCAAATTCGTGATGCACATATTTTAGCTGACCGTGTTCAGGTTCAGCTATACGAAGGAACGTGTGGTTTTGGACGTGATTTGGGCGAACCGATAACAATGGGTCGTGCATTAAAACTTATGAAGCGGATTTATACGGCTCCACGCCCCAAGAAAATATGTCTGGATGCAAATGATTGTTCTTTTTTTGCGAAAATGATTTACGAATATCCTGCCCCTTTTAGTGACAAAGCGGTGGCACACTTGCGTCTGGGAACACACTTTGGTTATATATCTCCGTCATGCGATATTCGCAGCAATTATCCATTGGACGAATGTATAAATAAAATCCGTCTGGGCGAATGTCGTGATGAATTTATTCGCCAAACAGTTGGTGTAACATTGTTCCCCGAACACTATGCAAAAGACAAACAAAGATAACGCAATGGCCAAAATGTTTGACATATAGTCATGATATGATAAATTGAAATTATAACCAAAAGGATTACCCATGGCATATAATTATGACAGGCCCAGAAAAGAAATCTTTATGACACGTGATGCGTATAATAATATGCGTGCATTGTGTGGTGAAAAATTGTTTCGCAGGTTATCTGTTTCAAATATTCAATACGACTATAAGCATCGTCATGTCACACGCCATGGATTTCATATAATGTTGGAATATTATCCGGCCGATGAGTCTGCGGTTATGGAAATTATAAACGCACATCGTTCTGTTCGTATGGGTGTTTTTCGTGATAATCGTGGCGATTATATCACGCATGCCAATATGAAACAAAAGGTTAGATAACCACACCGCCCACATGGGCGGTTTTTTTTATCTGTTGCACATTGCGAATGTGGGTGCTATATTCCATATGTCCAATAGAAATAACGAAAAAGGAAGTATTTATGTTATTAAAGGGTAAAAAGATTTTAATCACAGGTGTTGCAAACGATTGGTCTATGGCGTGGGCAATTGCCAAACGTGCACATGAATTGGGTGCTGAAATCGCAATGCCTTATGCGATGCCTGCCTTGGAAAAGCGTGTTCGCCCATTGGCAGAATCGATTGGGGCAAAGTTTGTCCAAGAATGCAACGTTCAAAATGATGAACAGATGGATGATTTGTTCAATAAGATAGAGGCTGAATGGGGGCATCTGGACGGCATGTTGCACGCGATTGCATTCTCTGACAAAAATGAATTGACCGGCCGTTACGCAGATACAACACGTGACAATTTCAAGAACACGATGGATATATCTGTTTATTCATTGGTTGATTTGACTCGTCGTGCATCACGCCTGATGACACAGGGTGGTTCGATTGTGACATTGACATACTATGGTGGGGAAAAGTCTGTTCCAAATTACAATGTAATGGGTGTGGCAAAATCCGCCCTGGACAGCAGTGTTCGCTATCTGGCCAATGATTTGGGTGGCGACGGTATTCGTGTTAATGCAATCAGTGCTGGCCCAATTATGACCCTGGCATCCAGTGGCGTTGGTGGATTCAAGGCAATGTTGCGCCTGAATGCAGAAACAACCCCATTGCGTCGCAATATGACATTGGATGATGTATCTGGTGCCGCCATGTATTTGTTCAGCGACCTGTCGTCTGGTGTGACAGGCGAAGTGCATCACGTAGATTGTGGTTATTCAACAACTGGTATGATGCCGAATGAGATGAAGGAAGTCCTGTTGCGTGCGCTGGACGAACAATAAAAGCCGATAAAACCGCCATTTTTGGCGGTTTTTTTAATGAAGTACAAAAATAAATAATTTTTTATAAAAAAAGTACTTGCATTTATTCGTCTATCAGTATATTATATGTTTCGCTTTAGGGGTTGTAGCTCAGCTGGTTAGAGCGTCTGCCTGTCACGCAGAAGGTCGCGGGTTCGAGCCCCGTCAATCCCGCCAGTATTTACCGCAGTTTACTGCGGTTTTTCTTTTAAAAAAACGGGGCGAAGAACCCGCAGGGTTCGGGGCGTCAGTTGGTGAAAACAAGTGTCAACGCAGTTTGAACCATACGTAGCGAAAGGGACCCATCGTGGCAACGTGCCACAGATGGGAATGTACAACCCCGTGGTCCCGCCAGTATTTACCGCAGTTTACTGCGGTTTTTCTTTTGAAAAAAACGGGGCGAAGAACCCGCAGTACACAAAAACATATTTACAAAAAAAACCGCCATTTGGCGGTTGTGTTACTTTAATTTCTT
This sequence comes from Candidatus Enterousia sp., assembly GCA_045635825.1. Lineage (GTDB taxonomy): Bacteria > Pseudomonadota > Alphaproteobacteria > Rs-D84 > Rs-D84 > Enterousia. The sequence continues at coordinate 12,605 of JAZTWM010000001.1, forward strand.
GGTCCATTCATTGTCTGGGAAATTTGTCTTCAGCATTTCGCCATATCCGCATGCCTGTTCTGGCAATCCAACCGCGGTATAGCATTCGGTCAGGCGGAACATTGCCTCGGGTGTCATGACGGTTTCCTGTGCGTCTTTGACAATGGATTGCAGGCGGCTGATTGCGCTGGGCCAATTTTCACGCTTCATATCATTTCGTGCCGAATACATAACTTTGCCTGCAATATAGTTTTTCAAGATATTAACCTTGTTTTCTGCATTTTTTGCGTATTCGCTGTTTGGATATCTTTGAATCAGCATTTGAAACTGTTGCATTGCATACGCAGACATACCTGGTTCGCGGCGAACGTCGCTGACCTGACGGTAATAGCACATTCCACGCAAATATATTACATATGGTGCATCCTTGTGTCCTGGGTGAAAACGCATAAATCTGTCTGCTGCCAAAATTGCACCGGCAAAGTCTTCGTCCATATAATGTGAATATGCCGCCATAATCAGTGCGTCTGGGGCCCATGGGCTGGCTGGGTGCTGTGTTTCTGCCTTTAAAAACTCTGCCGCTGCCTGTTCATAATTTTCGTCATTAAATTCATCATAGGCCGTTTTGTATATTTCTGGCAAAGATTTTTCTGTGATAATTTCGTTATCGCTGCCTGCACAGCCGCCCAGTATTGCCATCAGTCCCAGTATTGCAATATGTTTTCTCATCTTTTTATTCCTGTCTTGATTTTATATTGTCTAACGCAGTATAATCTAAACCATGAAACTTGGCAAACATATTTTCGGCGTTGGTGCCATGACAGGTATCAGTCGCATTTTTGGTTTTATTCGTGACATGTTGATTGCACGTGTCTTGGGGGCAGGGCGATTGTCCGATATTTTCTTGGCGGCGTTCAAGTTGCCGAATTTATTCCGCGACCTGCTGGGCGAAGGGGCGTTGTCTGCAATCTTTATCCCAATGTATGCCGATTCAAAAAAAGACGAATCGTTCGCACGCAATGTATTTTCATGGCTGATGGTCGGATTGTTGGGATTGATTGTTATATTTGAAATCTTTATGCCATTGGTTGTCTGGTTCTTGGCCCCTGGATTTGAAGCAACCCCGGGCAAGATGGAAATGACAGTTGTTATATCACGTATAATGTTTGTTTATGTAATATTTGTATGTGGTGCGGCCTTTTTGTCGGCAATATTGAATGCGTTTTCGCGTTTTATGTTGGCGGCCTTTATGCCGGTGCTGTTGAACATAATGTTGATTGGGACTTTGTTATTTGCAATGTTCTTTGGTTCATCACATATCTTGTATTTAATGGCTGGGACGGTTGTTTTGTCGGGTATAATTCAGTTCTGTGTTCTGTGGTCGCGTATTTGCCGCCGTCATTTTGGGTTGCGATTGATTTGGCCACGTTGGACGCCTGCGATGCGATCTTTGTTTCGCCGTTTGGGGGTCAGCATAGTGGGCAGTGGTTTTTACCAAATTACAATTATTGTCGGTACGCTGGTGGCCAGTTTTCAAAGCGGTGCGGTATCATGGCTGTATTATGCGGACAGGATTGTCCAACTGCCATTTGCGATGATTGGTCTGGCGGTTGGGACGGTGCTGATGTCGTCCATATCAAATGCGCTGGCTGAAAAAAATATGCGCAGTGTTTATATCCAGCAAAATTCGTCCATGCGTAAATCCTTGATGTTGATATTGCCTTGTGTTGCTGGTCTGGTTGTGTTGGCTGAACCGATAATAAGATTTTTGTTCGAATACGGTGCGTGGACATCTGAATCAACAGTGGCGGTTGCACGTGCAATCCAGATTCAGGCATTGGTTTTGCCGGCCATGTTGGTCAGCCAGATTTACAGCAAAACCCTATACGCATCCCAAGATGTCAAAACCCCTGTTCGTACCAGTATGATTTCATTGGCTTTGGCAACTGTGCTGTATATCGGGCTGTTTCCATTTATTGGCTATTTGGCGATACCAGTTGGCGTGGTGGTCAGTGGCTATGTCAAAAATGCATTGCTGGCACATGCCTGTCGTAAACGTTCATTGATATCATATGATGTCCGTACACGTCGTACAATGTTGGCGTTTGCCCTGTGGGCGGCGATTGTCGGTGTTGCCCTGACGATGGTTCCAGTGACCAGTATCTGGGTTCTTGGGTTGGCAATTACGGGCTATGGTATAATATATTTGCCGGGGGCATATGTCATAGACAGGTGTCTGGCACGTATAAAATAAAATTGAAACAGGCTCTTTTTTGTGATAACATATCAATCATGATAAGAATGTAAGGAGTCCTAAATCATGAAAAAAATAGTTTCTCTGGCGGTTTTAACTGCAATGTTGGCGGGGTGTGCGGATTTAAGCACAACTGGCTCATCTACAATGGCCGACGGTTTCGGCGAAGAAGCCTTGGTTATGACAGATGGTGGTCAAACATTGGCTGATGCATATCTGTTGGCCCCTGCACCAAAATATTATGTTGGTACAGCGTACAAGGTTGATGATGTTCAGTACATCCCTGTCGAAGATATGACATACAATCAAACCGGTATCGCTGGTATTATTCCAACAGAATTAAATGGCACAAAAACCAGCAATGGCGAAGTTTTTGATATAACACAATCTGTCGCCACCAGCAAGACTTTGCCATTACCAACAATTGCACGTGTGACCAATCTGGAAAATGGTCAGTCAACAATCGTACGTGTAAACAATCGTGGTCCATTTGTAAATACTCGTTTGATGGACTTGTCGCCTGCTGCTGCCCAGAAAATCGGTTTAAAAGGCCAGGGCAAGATTCAGGTTCAGGTAATGATGGATGAAACAATGGCGGTCAAGAATGCGACATTGGGTGCGTCTGCCCCTGCGGTTGCAGAGCCTGCCCCTGTGGCCCAGCCTGCACCAGTTGCAGAACCGGCCCCCGTTGCTCAGCCTGCATCGGTTGCAGCATCTGGTGAATACAGTGTTCAGGTTGCTGCCTTCTATGCCCAAGACAGTGCAGATGCATTGGCAAATCGTATGAAAACATATGGCGATGCCGTTGTTGTTAACGAAGGCGATATGTTCAAGGTTCGTATTGTAAATCTGGATGCAGCACATGCACGTAATGTGATTGATGCATTGCGTTCAAACGAAGGCATGGCCCCAGGTTTATTAAAGAATGGTCGCTGGATAAATGCGGACAGTATTTAATATTGAAAACTAATCCCCCAAAAATTGGGGGATTTTTTTTATGCACTAAATATAACTTGCCATAAATCCTGCCAAAAATTATAATATGCATATCAGGAATAGGGGATATGTATATGTTATCTTTCGCCAGAATTGTTTTTTTTGTGTTCTTTTGCGTTATTGGGGTGGGCGATGTGTTGGCTGTCTCGGTCAGTCTGCCAAGTTGTGATGGGGTGACTGCTATGACGAACCCAACCTGTGCAACATATAACGTCATGTCATGTTATGTAGATAACACGTGTCGTAAGGTGCAAAGTTGCACCTCATGTCCCAGTGGGCAGACAACAATAACCGCAACCTATATGAACAAGTGTATATATTACAAATGTGGTTACCCATCTGTTGTGACCCCGGGTATTCAGCCAGGGGGTGGGGTGCAACAGTTTTGTTCGCTTGAAAGTTGTGCGTGTGATAAATGGGACTGGCAGGCGACAGGTATTGCCGGCTATCAGTCTAGACAGACCTATACCTGCGATGAAAGTACGGATTGCAAGTGTGTATATAATACAGAGTATCGTTGTGCCAAAGGGTACCATGGCACTGCGACAAGTGGGACCAGTGGTTGTACCCGTTGTCCTGCAGTAAATGGTGTGCCTGGTACTACAGCATCGGCTGGTACGACCAGTAAAAGTGGGTGTTACATTCCTACGACACAAACCATGACAGATAGTATCGGCACGTACAAGTTTAGTACTCAGTGCAATGCAAAATAATGTGTTTGCATAAAACTTTCTACAAAACACTTGACTTTTTGCCAAAAATGCGTACAATTTGCATAAACTTTTCGCCAAAACGGCAAAAAAGATAAATAATATACAGAAAAACAAGGCAATAAATATGACAGAATTTGCAATCTTTCAAACTGGTGGCAAACAGTATCGCGTTGCAACAGGCGATATTGTCAAGGTTGAAAAACTGGATGCAACCGGTGATGTTGAATTCGACCAGGTTTTAATGGTCGGCGACAAGGTTGGTACACCATTTGTTGATGGTGCCAAGGTTGTTGCAGAAGTTATCGAACAGAAACGTGCTGACAAAATTTTGGTGTTCAAGAAAAAACGTCGCCAGAATTATCGTCGTACTGCTGGCCATCGTCAGTATATCACTGTTTTGAAAATCAAAGAAATCAAGGCCTAAGGAGTCGTAACAATGGCACACAAGAAAGCGGGTTCCGCATCAATGAACGGACGCGATTCTGCGGGTCGCAGATTAGGCGTCAAAAAATCTGGTGGCAGTCGTGTTATCCCAGGTAACATCATCATTCGTCAGCGTGGTACATCTGTGCATCCTGGTTTGAATGTTGGTATGGGCAAAGATCACACATTGTTCGCCAAGATTGCTGGTATTGTTAAGTTTAAGAAGGGTAACGGTGACCGCAGAACGGTTTCTGTTGTTCCAGAAGAAACAGACGCAAAATAATAAGTCCCCCAAATCGGGGGATTTTTTTATATCTGTGGATATTACATGGCGTGTAACAGGTGTTGTGTTATTATTCCCCTTGCGTTGGTGTGGTAAAAATGGCAAAATTAGGTTAGGTTCTGAAATGTGTACAGCAGAACCATAACCAGCATAAGGAAAGGATAGGATTATGCGTCAAGGAAAAGTAAAATGGTATAATGGTAAAAAGTGTTTTGGTTTCATCAGTCCGGATACACCAAACGCAGAAGGTAACACAGAAGATGTATTTGTTCATTCCAGTTCATTAAAGGCCGCAGGGATTAGATTCTTGAACGAGAATGATATTGTAGAATTCGAAGAAGAAGTTCGTAATGGCAAATTGTCTGCTACAACAATCGCTGTTATTCAGCGTGACGAAGAATCTGCACGCAGATTCCAAGAAAGACGTGCAGAACGCAGACGTGCTGTTGAAGACAGAAAGCAACGTGAAGAAAAGTCGACACGTCGTGGATTTGCCTTTTGGAAAAAATAATAAATATCCCCCGAAAAATCGGGGGATTTTTATATGTGTGCTTGCACAGTGGATAACAAAATGATATAATATATCAAAAGGAAAATGGGAAAGGCATGAAGAAAATAAGTGTTTCTGCTGTGTTTGTGGGTGTTTTAATGGGCGTGCCATGTGTGGCGAATGCCGCATATCCTGCATATCCAACATATCAAACGGCAACACCTGGTGGTCAGGTTATGTATCTGCCATCTGCCAACAGTCGTGTGGTGTCCAGTATGACCGGTTATCCAATGCCGTATAATTCAAACGTTGCGGCCCAGCCTACACGTGTAACTGGTGCGTTGCCACGTGTTGGATCGTCACAGACAAATGCAGGGCGTCAGTATTATCAGCCGGCCGACTATGATCGTCTGGCGGACAGCGGTTTGTACGTTGGTTTGTCTGTTGCGTACAGTGCATCTGTCATGGGCAGTATTTCTGCCAACTATACTGGCGAAGAAGATTCTTATACCGTACCGGGGGCGTTTCAGGCAACTGACTTTGCCGCAGACAGCGTGATTCCATTACAGTTGTCTGTTGGTGCGGCTTTGAATAATGATGTTCGTGTTGATTTCTCGTATTTGCGTTATTCTAATCTTGGTTATCCAAAAACAGTACAAACAGATGATGGTGCCGGCGGTTTTGTAGAGGCCCAGGTTGATGGTGGTGCGATTACCGCTAATACAACAATGTTGAATGTCTACTATAATATCGATTCGTTCACAGGGTATCTGGCTGGTGGTTCTTTGCGTCCATATGTTGGTGCTGGTATTGGCTTGTCCATGAATACGATTTCGGACTATGTTGTATATGATAATACATTCTATTCGGTTATTGACCCCGCATATGCCGAGGCTGGACAACTAACCGGTGTCAGCGATATTTATGCATATCATAACGGTGGTACATACGAAGAATTGGCATTTATGCTCGAAGGTGGTGTTACAACCGAAATGCAGGGTGGTGTTAAGTTGGACTTTTTTGTACGTTATGCCAACCTAGGCAAGGTTAAAACATCAGGCAGTATTGTCCTAAGCCAGATTGAATGGTTGGGTGACGGTGCCGGTGGCGAATACGAAGCACCATATGACAGTGTGTTCCACTATACTAATTGGTATGAAAGTGGTCGCCTGGGATTGGTTGACGTTGGTGTTCGTCTAAGATTACAGTTCTAATAACATTGACCGGGGCGTGGTCCCGGTTATGTTGGTTTAATAGTCCAAGAAGATAGAGCGAGAGAGATAAAACAATGAAATCCAGAAGTTTGTTTTGCTATTATTCTTTAATTGGTGCATTACTGGCGTTACCATCTACGGCAGAATCTGCTGGCATTCGTGTTGGTAACGCGTCACGCTCTAATTCTCAGGCATACCAGCAGATAAATGAAATGCGTTATCAGGCGGCCGCCGCAACCCAGCAGGCAATCGCCGAACAACAGGCTGCCGAAGCGGCACAACCTGTTGAATTGCCAATTGTCGTCGAAGACAGGATTCTGGCCGATCAGGTTCGCTCTGCACATCCTGGGGCAACTGTTACAATGCAACAATTGGAACGTTGTTCCATGGTTTATCCAGATGGCGAATTTGTCTGGGCCAAGCCGACCGCCGGTATCGGGGCAGGTACTGCACCAAAGTGTACTGCGGTTGTTGAAATGCGTGCGTATCAGGCTGGTCAAAATGGCCAAGATTTGGTTGTTGCACGAACAAAATTGGCTGCCGGCGAAGCGATAAAATGTAATATCAGTGATTTTCCAGAAACGTCATGGTTGCCTGCGGCGGAACAGATTGAGTTTCCTGCAGACAATCCACCCACAATGGAAGATGTCAAAGCGGTTATGAACCAAGAACAAAAGCAAAATGCTGGTATCAAGATTTTGGCAGGTGCTGTGGTTGGTGGTTTGGGTGGAAATATCGCTGGCAAGAACGAAGTTGGGCATGATGGTTTGTTGGGCGGTGGCCGTCACAAGGCTAAAAGTACCGCAATCGGTGCACTGGGTGGTGCCGCTTTGATGGCGGGTAATGCCTACTCTGGCAAGGTTGCAGGTGATATGATTTTATCAACCGGCGTGAATGCCGCGGCTGGGGCGGTTATGGGTAATATTGTGGCCAGTGGTGATTCCGTAATGCGTATCGAAGATTGCGAGGTTAATGGTCGTCAAACAACCTGCCTGTGGGGTGTTTTTGAAAAGTCTAATGCCAGTGGTATCTCATCCAGTCAAGTTGCATTTGTAAATGGGAACAGTATAACTTCTTTTCGTGTTTGTAATAAAGCGGCTGATACCAATCCAAATATCCATGGCTGTAAATATGCCGACTTGACCAATGTTGTAATCCAGCAATACGCTAACGAAAAAAGAACATCGGATAATCAGCCAATGACATTAAAAGATATGTTCGCAGAAAATTGGCAAAGGATTCCAGCCAATGGCAAGTTTTGTTTGAAAACAAATGGTACCATGGATGCTAATTTTGGCTCTGATTGTACAGACGGCCCATGGATTGAAATACAGAGTGCTTCTACCGTAGAAGAACGTGTTCCTGCAATGTTGGTTGATGTTCAAGACAAAGGTTTTGGCTGGAAACAGGCTGATTGGTCAGATTTAAAAAAGCGTTATGGTGCAGGCCAGATTGTTGGTCGTGCCGGCAATGGACAGGCCGTTGCAATAGACCTGGGCAAGGATGAAAACAATCAACCAATCAAACCAACGATTGATTTGTTTACGCCTGTCTATCGTGATGCCGAAGATGGTGGTGTTGTGGATTTAAGTAACAAGGCCCGTCTAAAGGGTACCTTGACCGGTGCTGGTGTTGGTGCGGGTATGGGTGCAATGTCTGGATACCAAGGTGCCCAAGACGATATCACCCAGCGATATCTGGCGGCAAAACGTGAATATGATGACAGTATGCAAAAGATATACTGCGTAACAGGAAAGCATTTCTTGGCCCAGTACAATGACATGGCATTTGTTGCACCAGTCAATGAACCAAACGAACAATAAAAAAATCCCCACCATTGGTGGGTATTTTATTTGATGTGTTTTGGCTATCTACCAAAAGAAAAAGCCCCGTACGGGGCGTTTGATTTTTGGTTGATTTACAAATAAAAACTTTATTATTTTTCTTTTCCCTTCATCAAGGCCACAGCACCTAAATTATTTTGATAACTATTGTATCGTGATATAATTGTATAAACAATATCTTCCATATTTTTATCTGTAATTTCAATATCATCATATATTTCGCCCCTGATTGGTGTTATATTACACTGTGCAACGACCTTATCTTGTTGTAATACACGAATGGTATAGGGGTTTATCATAATCTCAAACAATACATTACCCTTCATATCTACCAATTTATAATGTCCTTCATCGCTTGTGTCGCTAACATGCTGTTCTGCCACAATCTTTACATCTTTACGCAGCAACGTAGTCGAAATTTGTTTTTTTATTACATCACTTAACGGTATAGAATTCTTATTAGTGATTTTGTTTTTTGCACTTGCAAAAATTTTAGCTTTGTTATCTTTCATGTTATGGATTCCTTTCTGTGTCTTTTGTATATAATTATATCATAATATGGCTTAAAAAACCAAAAATAAAAACGCCCACATGGGCGTTTAAATCTTGGTTGACGATAGTTAACGAATTTCGAACTACTTACTATAATGATATTATGAACATCGCAACGATAGTGAAACAACTAATCAATAATAATATTATGTGTTTTCAAACAAATATACACATCGCATAAAAAATATACTGTCAAAAAACAAATTATACATTATTATGGTAAAGATACATAAAACCATAAAGGCGCATAATAATGACCAAGCTAGGCACATCATACGAAAAACTTGTTCAGGACATATTTCAAACCATCCTTAACACTGAATATGGACAAAGAAACATTAAAGTTCAAAGAAATGTAAAACTTATTGGCAAATCAGGAATAGAACGTGAATTTGACATTTATTGGGAATATGAACAAGCAGGTTTCATTCACAAGACCGTAATAGAGTGCAAAGACTATTCTAACCCAATATCAATAGATAGAATAGATGCTTTTATTGGAAAATTACAGGATTTTCCAAATATGTTTGGCGTTTTTGCCACAAAAGTGGGTTATCAATCTGGTGCAAAGACATATGCCGAGAATAACAACATAGACACAATCATAATTAGAGAACCAGATATAACAAAAGACTTTGTAGACCAATCAGGCATCCCCTTAATAAAGGTAATTCAACTAAATATAGAAATGCATTTGCCACCAACAATAACAAAAGTAAATGCGGTTTTAGACAAAGAATATATTAAAGAAAATTCTATTACAAACATACCGCCAAATGAATACGTCAGTTTTCCTGATAAAATCTGGATAGAAGATACAGAAACAGGGGCAAAAAACACCCTGTATGACATTATACACGAGATAGAAATCAATCCAGAACTAACATACGGACATCACGAAAAGCAAATAAGATTCAGTAATACATTTATAACGTATGAAAACGGCACACGTTTCAAAATAAAACAACTTGATATAGCATATGAAATGCGCCCACCTGTCATATCAACAATAAACATAGATGCACAAAACATATTCACTGCTATTATAGAATACTTATCTAATGGCAATAAAAAAGCACTTTTATATAATGGCACTATTAAAAACCTAACATAACTTGTTTTTTACTAAAATCAATCCTATGATTATACCAATGTAATCGCACAAGGACTTGATTCATGGCAAATGAAAAAAAATACTGTTCATTACAAGAAAGCACATACTGGATTGCCTTTGGTACAACAACCCCACCAGCGCAGGCTATTCTTGAACAGGAACAAGCACTAAATAAAGCAAAAGAAAACCTATTTGATGTACTAGTTGCAGGATTACTTACCCCAACAGGCATTCAAATGGAGTTAAAACCGACTGATTATCTGCCAAAATATCATAAATCCGAACGTAAAAAATTCAAAGTACATCAATCTATCTTTCTAGACATAGTAGATAATCGTATTTTTGATGCCTATATAGACGACAACAAACATGTTCAATGCAACCAGTTCAAATTCATGACAGACATAGAAATTGATTTTAATGAACTAAAAAAGCATTTCCCACCAAAACAAGACGATACAAACACAAAAAAACGCCCCGTAAGCAGACAAATTCATGACATTGTGTACTATTTCTGGGAAAACAACCCAAATTTATCAGTAAAGCAAATTAGTGATATAACCAATTATGTTATAGTAAATTTTTTTCCTGAAATAGCAAAAGGCAAAAATACGGTAAAGCTAAACACGGTAAGAACATGGCGTTCCGAATTTTCACAAGGCAAATACAACCCCGCAACCCCAAAACATAAGATAAGCAAACAATATCGTGGCATATTTCAAAAACTTAACGATGCTATATAAATATAGATATAAAATAGATTTAATATAAATATCATTTTCAAAAAAATATTTTCATATAAAAACCCCTGTTTTATGGGGATTTTTTTAAGATATATTTCCCCATAAAATTCAAACATGTGTATTAGCACTTAAATATTTTTTACGTCCAATGCATTTTTTGCTTATGGAAACACAAAGCAAGTTATCTTTGAAAATCAAAAAACTGTATACCGAACCAATATCGGACACAGATGCCACAGATGCGGCTGGGGGCTTAATTGCGTTTTTCAAGATTCTTGCTGATATAGCCAAAGAACAAAAACAGATAAAGGGGGTGGTATAGGGGGTATGTTCAGCCAGCGCAGACCCAGCGCACCCCTTTTTTACGATATACAGGGGGGCATATTTGTGGACTCTATTACATAAACAATAATATTGCACCCCGCCCTTATTGCAAGTGTAATCGGCAAAAAAACCACACAAATCAAATAAAAATTGGGGAATAACCCCATTAAATAACTAATACCCAAAAGGAGTACGGTATGATAAAAGAAAATCAAAAAAACAAAGACCTTATAAAATATGTACAGGACTTTGCACCAAACTATCACTTGACCCTGCAATGGGACTTGAACCACAGAACACGTACAATACCTGTACTGGAAAAACGTCTGAATTATTTTATGTCCCGTGTACAAAGGGAACTAATGGGGCGTGGGTGGCATCGCCACCATATACCTTTTATCGGTTTTGGCGAGATAAATGAATTTGGGGAATATCACATGCATATACTGATAAAAGATACACAGCATACCTTATCACAATGGAAACAGGCATTTCACAAGATAAGTATACGAACAAGACAAACACCAATCCCCAGGAATCCCTATTTGCAAGAAATAACCCCAGGGACAGAGTGGCAAGTTGCAAAATACTGCACCAAACAATTAAACAGTGTGGACGATGCATACGCCAATTCTGTGCTTATTACATCTGAATACTTATTTGGTAAAAAGAAACGTGGAAAACAATGGGTTGGACGTATTTTATAACATATAACATGCAAGAATCTGCGTTTTTTCATTTTTCAAATAATGGAAAGATGTGAATTTCTGGGCGAACAACAAAAAAATAGCAACTTTCATTGATTTATAGATACGCCATGGCGTATCTATAAATCAGATAAACTTGTTTGTTGCCAAACAAATTATATCACATTTTGCTGTTTTTTTCAACACAGTATCCACCGCCCCACAACAAGACAAAAAAGGGTTGCCCTATGCCAACATATAAAAACTTTGCCACCCTATACCCCACCATGAATTATTTCTTGGTGTTTTGGAATTTTCAGTATATACTGTACATTGAATCCAGTGGGAATTGGATTCGGGGCTGTGATAAGCCCAGCTTACACGGTGCAGATACGCATCGTTATCTTGATGTAATGGTGCGTTGCACCGTTATGTCCCTGACCTTTGTGGTCGGGGGGCTGTTGGCTATACAACAGGGGAAACCTAAAAGCCACGGAATCATTTGTAAGCTGATTTATCAACTCCCCGACCGTCTTATTCCCTATGGCGGTCTTTTTTACACTTACAAGGGGACAGACATGAAGAATACTATAATAAAATCATTGATATATTCAGCACCAATAGCTTTACTCTTTGCTATAATGAACGCAAACGACATGGCTCTACAACTAGAAGATTATCCGAGATACATGTATTACTCGATTCATGATTTATACCTAATATGTCTATTCGTTCTTTTTGGAATATCTTGTGTATTTTTAAGCATACCCATAGCAATAACACTAAAAAGCAACAGCAAAAACAAGGGTTGGATTATTTTTCTTGCCATGATGTGTTTTGTCCCATTTGGGGTTGTGTTTTATTTAACATCTTTGATATGGGCAATTTTTGAATTAAGTAAAACAATAAAACTAACACCATTTAAATCGGAAATCGTTAATAACACGCAATACATATCTCTCGAAAAAAACGATAGAATTAAATGGTTGCAGAAACAAAAAGAACAACTTATTACAGACTTAACAAACAAGCACAAAGAAATAGAAAACAAAAGCAACATATTAACAGACATACCAACAGATATAGCCAAATACATAAAACCAGCAGACACATCTGCTCTAAAAAAAGAAATAAATATTTTAGAAAATAAAATTACAGCCATAAATGAACTAATCGAAATCGAAAATACAAAACCACTAAAAAAGCAAACATATAAAACATCTATTTGGACAGATATAGACGACGAAGATTAGGCTGACTTAAATTGTATATAGCGAATAAAACCTAAAAGGAACAAACATATGAAAGCGGTAATTCTTGCACGTGTATCTTCCCGAGAACAAGAAATGGGGCAATCTATTGATGCACAGCTGGAAAACATGAAAAAGTATGCCCAGCGCAATGGATTACCGCTATTGAAAACATTTCAGATAACCGAAAGTTCAACACGTGGCGAACGCAAAAAATTTACTGAAATGTTAAACTTTGTAAAAGCACAACATGAAAAAATTGCCCTTGTTGCCGATACAATAGACCGCATCCAACGCAGTTTTAAAGAATCCGTAGAATTAGACGAACTGCGAAAAAGCGACAAAATAGAAATCCATTTTATTCGTGAAAACTTGATTTTGCACAAAGATTCAAGCAGTACGGACATTGCCCGCTGGGATTTGGGGGTATTTACCGCAAAAACATACGTTGGCAACCTGCGTGATAATGTAAAACGCAGTATTGACTATAATACCAAGCACGGCATCTGGCAAAGTCAAGCCCCACTGGGCTATCTAAACCGTCGTGATATAAATAACAAACCAACCATAATCCAAGACCCAGAACGTGCACTGGCGGTACGGCGATTATTCGAAGAATACGCATCGGGACTATATACCATTGGCGAACTAGTTAATAAAGCCAACATCATGGGACTAACCAATAAAAAGACCAACACACCGATTACCAGAGCCGCATTGTATAACATACTTAACAATCCGTTCTATTATGGCATGATGCTGGTTAAAGGAGCTTTATACCCACATATATATGCCCCTATAATAGACAAAACATTATTTGATAAATGCCAGTCTATTATGAACGCAAAAAACCGCAAACGGTTCAAATGCACCGAAAAGCCACATGTATTTAGGGGCTTAATCAAATGCGCTGACTGTGGCTGTGCAATAACCAGCGACACCAAGACCAAAGCCAGCGGAAAGACATATACATACCTAGAATGTTCGCATTACAAAGGCAACTGCTCGCAACCTGCTGTAAATGAAAATGACCTGTTGAACCAAATAGCCACAGAAATCTTTGACAAATTATCTTTCCCACCAGAAATCATGCAAGATATTGCCGACTGTTTAAGCAATGTATTGCGGGCAGAAAATGCGTATTTACTGGACGAAACAAGCAAATTACAGAAAAAGCACAACGAATTAAAAACCAAGAAAAACCGCCTGCTGGATTTGCTTATCAGCAACAGCATCAGCCAAAGCGACTATAACGACAAAAAGAACGAGATAGAAGAAGAACTGTACGCCATAGATATACAACTGCAAGCACACAGTCAAGCCGACAGCGAATTTACAACAACCGTTGAATCAATCTTTGCGCTGGCATCACATGCGGGCGAATTATTCAAGAGTTCGAAAGTAGAACAAAAACGAGCAATTCTAAACTTGCTACTTTCGAACTGCGAACTAAAAGATAAAAAATTAGTATATTCAATAAGAAAACCGTTCGATGTCCTGTTGAACATGAACGGTTGTCAATCTTGGTTGGGGCAGCTGGATTCGAACCAACACTGACGGAGTCAGAGTCCGGAGTTCTACCGTTAAACTATGCCCCAATGCAGGCCGAATTATAAAACTTTTCTTTCCATAATGCAAGCAGAAATTTCGTCCGTATAAAAAAGTAGATGAAATTACTAGATCCCCCCCCAAGCACACCATCCCCAGGGCAGTATTTTACCGGTATAGAAGGGGATGGTCTTGACAATCTGTGCATTTGTGCTAACTTATGTGTGGGTATAAAGGTCAATATAATGGAATCATTTGATAATACGCATGCACCACTTAAAACAGCCCAATGGTTGACCGCTGTTCAGTTAACACATTATTTTGCAGGACGCTGTTGTTCAAATAGTGACGCAATTAAAGTGGCCATGATGAAATCGCGTGATGTGTTGGGGAATAAAGTACAGATATGCAGATATAAAACAGGTCGTACGGAACTGTGTTTACATGCGGATGCAGTGGCAGAGTTTGCACGTCTGTCAAATCTGACGTTAAAGTCAGACGTTCTTGCCAAGGATGCCGAATGGTTGTCTGCCAGTCAGGTTGCCAAGATGCTTGTTAACGGTCTTTTAATTTTGCCGAAAATTGCAGAAAAATTAGATGAACTAAAAACAACAATGCCAGATGTGATTCAACTAAGACAGCCACCGCATGGTCCTGCAATCTTGTGTTTACACGCATCTGCATTAACTAATTTTGCAAACGGCATTGGTGTATTGGTAAAGGGGAAAGTACCACCCAAGACGCCAGAATGGTTGAATGCTACCGAACTAAAACGATATTTTATTAATTATGACAAAGTTATTTCTAGGATTATAAGTACTGGTTTAAAGCAGTTGCAAAATCAAATGCCAGATAAAATCCAGTGGCGTCAATCCGTAAACCTGCGTTCGGTTTTATGTTTGCATATAGGTGCCTTGGATGAATTTGCCCGTCTTTTAAACCTGCAAACCATTAATTCTATTGCACACAAAGATGACCAGTGGAAAAATGCATCTGATATCTTGCCACTATGTGTTGGTGATACGGGGATGGTATTGCGTACCTTGGCCCAGCATATGTCCAAAATGGCAACAGAAATGCCAGAATTTGTTCAACTACGTAAAGGCAGAAAGGGGACAGAGGCCCTGTGTGTACATGTTTCTAAATTAGATGAACTTATAAATCGTACAGGTATCTCTCGTCGTGGCGAAATACCACCCAAAACAGACCAGTGGTTGGTTGCAGCAGATTTAGGCAAGTATTACATCGGTTGTGTAAAACGTATGTTAAGGGAACTAAGAAGATTGCAACCACAGATGCCCGACAAAATTCAATTGCGTCGTGGCGGTGCCGGTGCTGCGTATTTATGTCTGCACATCAATGCACTGGATGAGTTTGCACGCCTGGCTGGATTTCGGCGTCGCCAACCAGAATCTCAGGTTCAGGCAATTGAATCTGCACAAGATAGATTTGAAGAAATTAAGCAAATACAAGATAGTATAAAATCCACCAGACAGCATTAAGTCGGCCGCCCCCCAACGGGCGGTTTTTTGTTATTAAAATATTTATGCATTTATGATATAATTATCGCCATGAAAATATCAGTGGAAAAAATATTTCAATTTCATCGCCTGCGTACCCAGGCACATATTGATTGTTTAAACTATTTTGCGGGCCTGTTGGGCTACCATTTCCCAGAACATGATAACGATAAAAATCATGATACGATATGTACTGGGTATGCTTATTATAACTGGGCTAGATATCACCCTGAATTTACATTATCGCCTGCACATCGTGAATTGCACGAAATGGCCAGACGCGAACATCACCATACTCAGCCACATCATGTCTGGTATTATTCAAATACAGCTGATATTGACGATGTTACACTGGTTGAAATGGTTTGTGATTGGCACAGTGCCAGCTTTGAACAGCGTTTCATCACCCACGAAGATCCGTTAGATTATGACGTACGAACGTTCTTTGAAAAGAACATGATGATAAACCCAAAACTGCATTGGACGACACATCAAATTGAACTGATAAACAGTACAATTGACTTTTTGGAAATGTATGCTGAACATGATACTATATTAAAAATCTGGTTACCCTTACTAGACTATTAATCCCATGTAAAGCTTCCTATGGTAAATACCCCACAATATCAATACCATTGTTAATATACCAAAGGGGGGTATTTATGAAACATATTTTATTTGTATCCGCACTGTTGTCCTGTTTGTATGTGGTGGAATCTGCCAATGCATGCACAGGTATAACATTAAAATCCAAAGATAATGCATCAGTGGTCGCACGAACAGTGGATTGGGGTGGGGCAGAAATGAACAATCTCTATACCATTGTGCCACGTGGTCACGCAATGCAGTCTTTGTTGCCTGATGGCACACAAAATGGCTTGTCATATGTGTCGTTATATGGTTATGCAGGACTGGCCGTAGAACAGCCGGAATTTGTAATCGATGGCACAAACGAAGCCGGTCTGTCTGCAGCGTTATTCTATTTTCCAAATTATGGCGAATATCAACAATATGATGAAGCAGACAAAGATATAACTTTGGCGGATTTTCAGGTTGTGTCCTGGATACTATCACGCTTTTCGAACATAGATCAGGTAAAATCCGCAATCAACAATGTTCGTATTGTCAATGTTGATCCAACTGCATCAACTGTGCATTGGCGTATAACAGAACCATCTGGCCGTCAGGTTGTAATGGAAATTGTAAACGGTGTGCCAAACTTCTATGAAAACGAAGTCGGGGTCTTGACCAATTCGCCTGGATTCAAATGGCAACAGACTAATCTTAACAACTATGTAAATCTGCATCCTGGAACCGCAGGACCAACCCGCTTTGGGCCGATAACATTGCGTGCATTTGGCTCTAATTCAGGTTTCTTGGGATTGCCGGGCGACTTTACACCGCCATCACGATTTGTTCGTGCCGCTTTCTTGAAAACGTATTCAATTCCCCAGGATACGGCACAACAAACTGTTGATCAGGCATTTCATATCCTGAATAACTTTGATGTGCCGTTGGGGGCAGAATATGAAGTTGGTCAGGCACCTGTGAATATGCCGTCTGCAACCCAATGGACAATTGCAACAGATTTGCAAAATCGCATCATATATTATCACACAATGTACAACCGTACAATTCGCAGTATTGATATGAAACAGATAGATTTTGCAACTGTACCATTCCAATATCATGCGCTGGATGTGGCGAAAAAGCAAACCGTTGTTCCGGTACAAATTGATTGAATACAAATAAAAAATCCCCCAATTGGGGGATTTAATTTTTTTGCTGAATAATTATTCCGCATCTGCTGTTGCTGTTTCTTCTGCAACAACTTCTTCTGTTTTTTCTTCTGCTGCTGGTGCTTCTTCAACTTCTTCAACCTTTTTGGTACCGAATGTCAAAGATTTACCTGCGACCAAGGCATTGATTTCGTCTTGTGTCTGTGCAACATAGATTTTAACAGGAACGATAACGTCTGGATGCAATGCAATCTGTGTGTCAAATGCACCAACAGATTTAATTGGGGCACCCAACATAACCTGTGCAGATTCAACATTGACATTTGCAACTTCTTTCAACATACGTGCAATGTCACGTGTTGATACAGAACCATACAATTGACCTGTGTCACCGGCCTGACGGATCATATGCAACTTTGCATTCTTAACCGCATCAACATTTGATTCAGCTGTTTTCTTTGCTGCTTCTTGACGTGCTGTCAATTCTGCTTTTTTGGCTTCGAACAATGCAACGTTTTCACGTGTGAAACGCATTGCTTTGCCGTTTGGTAACAAATAGTTACGTGCATAGCCTGTCTTAACTTCAACAGCGTCACCGATGTTGCCCAGTTTTGTAATTTTTTCTGTTAAAATAACTTTCATTTTATCTGTCCTTATTTTTGATAAGTTAGGGATTATCCCAAATTGTTGCGAACGAATGGCATCAGGCCCAAATGACGTGCACGTTTGATGGCTGTTGCCAATGCACGTTGATCTTTCTGGGAAACGCCACTGATACGACTTGGCACGATTTTACCACGTTCTGTGATATAGTGTGACAAAGTCTTAACGTCTTTATAATCGATAACCTTGCCCTTTAAAGGGTTTGATTTTTTACGATAAATTGCTGCACGAACTGCCATTATTCTGCCTCCTCTGTATTCTTTTTCATCATGATAGAAGGTGTTGTCGCCAATTCGTCAACACGAACGTTCAAGAAACGGATAACGTCTTCATCAATACGTGAACGACGTTCCAATTCTGTAATTTGATTGCCAGGCAATTCAATGTTCAACATAACATAGTGTGCCTTGCGGTTTTTACGGATGATATATGCCAAATTTTTCAAGCCCCAGAACTCTGTAGACTTAACATCACCACCCAATTCTTTGATGATTTCTGTGAACTTTGCCGCTTTTTCTTTTACCTGCGGTTCAGTCAAGTCCTGGCGGAAAACCAAGACACTTTCATAAAAAGCCATTTTATTTCCTTTGGTTTAAGTCAGCCGACAGCACCATTGCCATCAGCAGGAACGTCCCCAATTATGGCAATTTTCAAAATAAAATCAAGTCTTTTTTAATTTATATATCAATTTGAATAAATCACCTATTGACACATGTTTCAAAAATTTACTAATCTAATGATATACAAGGTGGGGGCTGTATATGACAAAGCAATTTCATAACGCATTAAACTGGATGGCATTGTTCACTGCACTGCTGGTTGCAGGTATGCTGTTTTTCTGGGGCGAATTTATGCAGATTGCGACCGCAAACATTTGGTTGAACGGTATAATTATCGGTACGACCTTGTTTGGTATTGTACTGTCATTTATTCAGATTTTTACCCTGCGTCCTGAATATAAATGGTTGCGTGGCTATATAATGGGGCGTCGTAAACTGGATTTACCACCGCATTTGTTGCGTCCTGTGGCTCAGATACTGACCGCACGTCCAAAGCAGATTTCTGCCACAACGCTGAACGGTTGTTTGGATATGATTTCCATGCGTTTTGAAGAATCACGTGAATCTATTCGCTATATAACAAATACTTTGATTTTCTTGGGGTTGTTGGGGACGTTTTGGGGATTGATATTAACAGTTGGCGGATTTGCCAGCCTGATTGCAAATTTGAATTTTGCAGATGAAACCGTTATGCAGGCAATGCAGGCGGGACTATCACGCCCATTGGCGGGTATGGCAACGGCCTTTACCAGTTCTTTGTTGGGACTTGGGGGCAGTTTGACGGTTGGTTTCTTGGGGGTTCAGGTTCAGTCCGCCCAGAATGCAATATATCGTGACCTAGAAGATTATTTGTCAGAACACACATCCGTTGCAATGGCGGATGATATTGCCAGCAGATTACCCCAGATAAATCTGGCCACACGTGAATTGACACGCAGTGTCCAGTCGTTGGAACAGACGTTAACAGAATTATAATAGTACCGCAGTAAGAGAGAGAAAGTACCATGATGAATATACGTTATCGCACATCAACAAACCCATGGCCAGGATTCGTAGATTTGTTTTCGAATCTGGTTATCATTTTGATATTTTTGTTGATAGTCTTTGTGTTCTTGTGGACAACGACCAGTGTGTTTAATAAAACAAACGGTGCCAAGGCCGTTGCGGAATTAAAGTTGACTAACGCTGAACAGGCCGAACAAATCCATCAAATGACCATGGACGAGCAAGAGGCCAAGCGTCTGCTGATTTTAGCACGTAATGAATTAGAAAATCTGGAAAAAAGCAACAGCGATTTGAACCTAGAATTGGATGCTGTTGATGCCAGCGTTGAAGAATTGATTGCCGCATACGAGGCCAGTGTTTTGCAGTTACAACAAAATGGCTTGAATATGCAAAAGCAAATCGAAGATTTGACAATGCAGTTGAATCAAGTGACCCTAGACAAGGAAAAGTCAATCCAATTGGAACAGGAACGTCGTGCCTTGCAAGAAGAAATGCAGTCCCAACGTATGGAATTAGTATCCCAGTTGGAAAAACTGCAGTCTGCATTGGATGCGGCCGAAGAAAAATCACGTGACCAAGAAATTCGCTATGTTGAAATGTCAACACGCTTGAATCGTGCCTTGGCAGACAAGGTTGCAGAGTTAAAAGACGTGTCCAAATACCAATCTGCGTTCTACAAGGCGGTCAAGATGGCCCTGGGTGACAGTACGGCGGTACAAACAGATGGTGATCGCTTTATCGTAAACAGCGACATTTTATTCCCCAGCGGGTCGTTTAAATTATCTGCGGATGGTAAAAAGCAACTGGGCTTAATTGCCAACGTTATTCGTGATATGGAAAATCAGATTCCAACAGATATCGATTGGATTATTCGTGTTGACGGTCATACTGATAATAAGCAGGTTATCCCCGGCACGCATGGCTATAAAAATAATATAGAATTGTCATTATTGCGTGCAACCGCGGTGGCCAATGAATTGTCATCTGCCGGTGTGTCCCCACGTAGATTGATACCAAGTGGGTTTGGTGATATGCATCCCGTTGAATTAGGTGCATCTGCAGATGTGTTGCAAAAGAATCGTCGTATTGAATTGCAATTAACCAACAGATAATTTTGATGCATAAAAATAACCGCCCATTTGGGCGGTTGTATTTTGGGTGCTGATTATTAAATCAATTTACCCATTGCAACTGCTGTGTCGCACATACGGTTTGAAAAGCCCCATTCGTTATCATACCATGCGGTCACATGAACCAATTTGTCGCCCAATACTTTGGTCTGGTCGGCATCAAAGATTGAACTGTGTGCATCATGTGTAAAGTCAATGGATACCAATGGTAAATCATTATAACCAAACGTTCTTGATTCCGCAGCCTTCATTGCAGAATTAACTTCTTCAACGGTTGCATTGTGTTCCAGATTTGCAACTAATTCAACAACAGATACATCTGGTGTTGGAACACGAATTGCCATACCGTCTAATTTGCCGGCCAATTCTGGCAATACCAAACCGATTGCCTTGGCTGCACCTGTGCTGGTTGGAATCATAGACAGGTTTGCTGCACGTGCACGACGGAAATCCTTGTGATTTTTATCCAGCAATTGCTGGTCACCTGTATATGCATGTACAGTTGTCATCCAGCCCGATACAATACCAAATTTTTCATTCAGTACTTTAACCACCGGTGCCAAGCAGTTTGTTGTGCAAGATGCATTCGAAACAATCAAGTCGTCTGCAGTTAATGTATCCTGGTTTACACCATAAACAATTGTTTTATCTGCCCCTGCAGATGGTGCCGATACCAACACGCGTTTTGCACCTGCGTCCAGGTGAACGCGCGCTTTGTCTGCTGCGGTAAAGATGCCTGTGCATTCCATAACGATATCAACGTTCATTTCACCCCATGGCAATTTAGATGGGTCACGTTCCGCCAAACATTTAATTTTTTGACCGCCAACCAAGATGTATTCACCATCCAGTTCAACATCCATTGGTAAATTACCATGTACAGAATCATACTTTAACAGGTATGCATTTTGTTCTGCAGGTGCCAAATCGTTAACCGCAACAAATTCGATATCTTCACGTTTTGATTCTAATGCCGCACGCAATACCAAGCGCCCAATACGGCCAAATCCGTTAATCGCTACTCTTACTTTTGTCATAATATTTCCTTTCGTTTTCTCTATTGGACATCCGTCATCATAGCACCAGAATCCACAATTACAATATTTTATTTACATTTGTTACTGATTGTCTATAATCACATCAAATGATTAGACCACGTACATATATTATCACCGGTCCAACCGCATCAGGCAAATCTGACTTTGCCCATCGTCTAGCGTTGCGTACAAATGGTACGATTATAAATTGTGACAGCGTACAAATATATCGTGGTATTGAAAATATCTCGGCCAGTCC
This sequence comes from Candidatus Enterousia sp., assembly GCA_045635825.1. Taxonomy (GTDB): domain Bacteria; phylum Pseudomonadota; class Alphaproteobacteria; order Rs-D84; family Rs-D84; genus Enterousia. The sequence continues at coordinate 34,931 of JAZTWM010000001.1, forward strand.
TTTTGCAGGTCACCCCATCACAGATGAAATTGATGGTATCCCATACAGGTTGTTTTCTGTTTTGCCGTTGACTGAACAGATATCTGTTATGGACTATCTAAAAATGGCACGTCGTGAATATGATATTGCATTATCTATGGGGCGTACGCCAATATTTGTTGGTGGTACTGGCTATTACATAAATGCATTAATTCATGGTATATCGCCAATGCCGGATATTGATGCCGACATCCGCACCCGGGCCAGACAAATGGTCGCAGACGATATTGCCAGTGTGCGGCAGATTCTGCCTGATGATTTTATCGCCACAGATTCCCAGCGAACAGCACGTGCACTAGAGGTGTTTTTACAAACCGGTCGCCACATAACTGAATTTCAATCAATGCCACGTGTTGGTGCGGTTGTTCCCGATGCGTTTTGTGTCTTGGTTATGCCTGAAACAGGTATTTTGCGTGAACGAATTGCCGAACGTATTCCCGTTATGTTGTCGGGTGGTGCAATGGACGAAGCCCGATTGGTTATTGAATCTGGCTGGGATGAAAATCGTGCGATTGGTGCATCTCAGTTATGTCGCCTGATACGTGGCGAAATCACAGAGACGGAATGTATTGAAAATTGGATAACTCGCACAAATCAGTATGCCAAACGTCAGCGTACCTGGTTTCGCACCCAATACAGACCAGATATTATAATTAATCATACCCCAACAGATGCAGATGTTGATTTGATTTTGAAATAAAAAATCCCCAATTTGGGGATTTTTTATCTTTTTACATATCTGTATCCGGCACTAACAAACTCAGCATGCACTTGTCTTGCGGTTTCCAAATCACGTAATGCCTGCTTACGCTTTTGCTCGCGTCTTTTTTTAGCAATCGTCTCTGGCGTTCTTGGGGTGTTGTCCATGCGTCTTTGTGCCTGTACTGCCAGCATGTGTTGGATATGCGTATTTTCGTCCCATAAACGTTTTTTCAATTGCTTGACTGACTGGTTGCGATTGGCATTGCAAGAACGTACCGTATATGCTGATAAATAATCCGCCATTTGATTGACCAATACTTTCAAGAATGCCGGATCAGAGAACTTGGCATCTTTCTGGTCTTGAATACGCAAGAAAACTTTGCTTTCTAAAATCAAGAACTCTTCGATTTTCACAGAATATGGTAACTGATAACGCCAGTTGTTTTTAGTATTCTCATACGTCATGTATGAAATGCCATATGCTTCAATAACACGCTTGCTTATGTGTGCAATAAATTGATTAAATACTGCATGTACTGCTTCGCTGGTACGTTGTGACATTGCCGGGCCCCCACTTGTTATAATTATTGTCACAAGTCTAGCCTATAAAAACGGTTTGTCAACTTTTCTTTTTGCTTTTTATGCATTTTTCAAAATAGTACCACATTGCAATTGGTGCGATATCTGTTTTTCGCATTTTTCTGCGTACGCGGAAAATCCCAAAAAACTCACGTTCCAATGATGAATAAGTGGCATATTCCCAATCGATAATCCCAACAACATCCATTGTGTCTGGATTGACAATAATATTACTGCACATATCACCATGCACCAGACCACAGTCCGCCTTGTCACAGTTGCTGGGGCGTAAATCTTTCAGTTGTGGAAAATCGGTATTAAACAACGTACAAATAACATCGCCAATTTGTGTGCCAATTTTTTTGTTATGCTGGATAATCCGTTTTAAGGGCAAATCAATCAGCACACGGCCTGGAATGAACCGGGTTTTATAGAACAGATAATCGCCAATTTCTATCAAATCAATATGTGGCACTGAAATTGGTAAAATCGGTGCAATAGCGTCTGTAATACGTTTTTCACGTTCAAATTTCATATGGCTGTTATCAACCAAGTGGAACTTTCGAACCTTGAACACAGTATCTTCAACAATGAATGCCAAACTGCCACCGCCCTTTGCCAGCCGCATTTTGTTCCAATTCATATTTGGGAATGTTTTTTTCAAGGCGTTCAATTTGTTCTTATAATCAAACAGTTTTTCGCGTCTAAACCAGGTACGCATTTTTTTGTTTGGGATTGCATATGAAATCAGATTACAAAACTCAAAAAACGTTCTCCACATATCATGCCTTATATTTGTTAAAAATAATGGTATTGAAAAAAAAGAAAAAAACAAGTAATTTATGGTTATGTTTAATTCCGGCACCGTTGTCAAAGTATTGGTATCAAATATCCCAAACGCAGGTTATGACTATCGTTTGACTGCGCCGGCACGTATTGGCACATTTGTATCTGTCCGCATTATGAACCGACCATGTGTTGGTGTTGTATGGGGAATTGGGGACAGTAAATTACCCCCTGAAAAAATCAAGGATGTCACAATGGTGCATGATGCACATTTACCTGTGACAGATTTACAATGGATTGCACGCATGTCGCAGTGGACGTTGATGCCCCCTGGGACTGTTTTGCGATTGATTGTCAATATCCCAGACGCATTCATGCCACCACGAATGGACCCGTTGTATTCTTTTAATTTTGATGCTTCGTCACGTATGACACCAAATCGTCTGGCGGTTATGGATGCCTTTGCCTCAAATGATAATGATGCAATGACAATTGCAGATATTCAAAACATCGCCCATGTATCATCTGCGGTCGTTCGCACGATGATCAAGAATGAAACACTTATTCCATCTGGTGCACAGGCACGAACCCGTAATCTTGATATTCACCAGTACTATGATTGTGGCAATATCACATTAAATGATGGTCAGCAGTTTGCCGCCGATACAATTGGCAGTGCAATAGCAAAGTCTGGCTTTTCTGTTCATTTATTAGATGGTATCACTGGCAGTGGTAAAACCCAGGTGTATTTTGATTCTGCCTGGCGTGCCTATCAGTCGGGCAGGGCGGTATTATTGATGATGCCTGAAATTGCTCTGACTGCCCAGTTTATGCACCGTTTTGAATCACGTTTTGGTGCGCCACCCGTTGTCTGGCACAGTAATTTAACCGCATCCCGTCGTCGTGAAATTTGGCATGGTGTATTAAGTGGAAAAATACGTATGGTTGTCGGTACACGCAGTGCCTTGTTCCTGCCGTGGCAGGATTTAGGACTGATTGTCATAGACGAAGAACATGATTCATCATATAAACAAGAAGATATGGGAAATTATCACGCACGTGATATGGCGGTCCTGCGTGCCAAGATTGCAGGAATCCCAGTTGTGCTGGCATCGGCCACACCATCGGCCGAGACCTTGGAAAACGTTCGTTCTGGTAAATACCAAATATTAAAATTGACGTCCCGATTTGGTGGGGCACATCTGCCAACTATAACATCGATTGATTTGCGTGAAAATCGTCCAACATCGTATCTGGTTGATGATGTGGAACACAATGGATTCTTGTCGCCGCCATTATGTGATGCCATCCAAGACACCCTAAAAAATAAGCGTCAGGCATTATTATTTATAAATCGTCGTGGCTTTGCCCCAATAATCCAATGTCGAAAATGTGGTTGGACGGCAACATGCCCTGATTGCAGTGTTGGTATGACGTATCACAAAAGATTGGGAAAAATGCTGTGCCATATGTGCGGCAGAATGGCCCCATTACCGACCAAATGCCCCGATTGCACAACCGATGTATCTATGCGTGGTGTTGGATTAGAAAGGATAGAGCAAGAAGTAAACACCCGTTTCCCATCTGCACGAACCGCCCTGGTGTCCAGTGATATAATAACATCACGTCAGGCCTTGGAACGCCTGGTCCACAGAATGGAAGATGGTGAAATAGATATTGTTATTGGTACACAAATAATGGCCAAAGGACATCATTTTCCAAATCTGACCTTGGTTGGGGTGATAGATGCTGATATGGGATTGTTTGGTACAGATTTTCGTGCTGGTGAACATACATTCCAGCAATTGTTTCAGGTTGCCGGTCGTGCCGGACGTGGCGAATATGCCGGTCGTGTTTTACTGCAAACATACCAACCCGACCATCCGGTTATAACCGCAATCTGCGCTGGTAATCGTGATAGTTTCATGGAAACAGATATGGCTGGTCGCCGTATGGCACAAATGCCCCCATATGGTCAACTGATTGCCATTATTGTCGAAGGGCAGAAAGAATCTGTCTTACAAAAATATTGTGCCGATTTGGCGGCAATTGCCCCGATATTGAAAGGGGGGCAAATTATGGGTCCCATTGTTGCCCAGATATATCAAATACGGAATTGGTATCGCATGCGTTTCTTGGTGTCTGGTGGGCCAACCGCTTTGTTACAGCCCATTGTATCCGAATGGTTGTCCCGGGTAAAGCAACCCGCCAACATTCGTGTTAAAATAGACGTCAATCCCATAAACTTTATGTAACAAAAAAATACCGCCGTCGCCGGCGGTATTTTCGAGTGTCCCGAAAGGAAGGAAAGGAGAAAAAGAAATTGGACACTCTAAACTGTCTGGTGCGGGGCCCAGAGTCCAGAGGAGAGAGAATGTAGGAGGGAGTCTGAACCTCTGAACCCCACTTGATGTTTTCACATCTGTCATCAGGTTTTATCCCTTTGACGATTTAGAATATAGTATACAAAAATCGATTCGTCAAGTGTTTTGTCAAAAAAAATATTTGTGTCTTTTTTTCTGGTCCAGTTTTGTACCCGTTCCTAGGAAATGGTACTGGTTGTAGGTGGCGGATTTCTGGCATAAAATGACTAATATACCTATGATAAAAAATATATCTGGGTATACAAAAAAACATACCAAAGGAGATAAAAATGACGCACGAAGAAGTATGGCGTGCCATAGAACGCTTTGCCACAGAACACGGTATGTCCTGTTCTGGGTTGGCAAAATGCAGTGGTCTGGACCCAACAACATTTAATAAAAGCAAACGCTGGTCCAAAGAAGGCCAGCCCAGATGGCCATCCACCAACAGTATTTCCAAGATTTTATCATCAACCGGTGCCAAGATTCAGGATTTTACAAAGTTTATTGACCTAAATGATACGCATCGTGAATAAAATTGGTGGTTATCAATGGGCAAATACCACAGTATTAATAATGCTGTGGTTTTTTTATAGACATGTTAATATATGTTCGCTAACATTTGTATATGTTGAATGGCATCCGTATTTATTCATCAAATTGTGTATGGCGCCAAATATTGGCTGATTTTGGGGCGACTGTATTGGATGCACCTAATTCCACAGATATAAACTTTGACGATTTCGGTGATGTTGGTATTTTGACACCGCTGGAATTAAAATCGCTGATTGTTTCTGCATCTGATAACGGACATGTTTTACGTACGGTATTTGGGCAAGATGTCGCATTACCGCATGTTCAGGGGCAAATTGTCATCCTGTTGTATAAAAGTGGTGGCATGACAATTAATGAATTGAAACAGGCATTGGGCTATTCGCCTGATGTAACAACGCACACAGTTGATACTGCAATATACCAACTGCGTCGTACATATGGGCGTTGTTTTATCCGCAATACAAATGGGGTATATCGTCTTGGCCAATTATAAGTTAATATCTCTTGAAAAAATCCCCAGTACCCAAGACTATGCCTTGGACTTGATTTTACATGGTCGTGCCAGTGACCGAACCGCGGTCTTGGCCATGGCCCAGTCATCTGGACGTGGGCGTTTTCGTCGGTCATGGGTGTCACATCATGGAAATCTGTACGTCAGTTTTATTTTCCATGTTCCCGAAGAACGTGATCCACGACTATCATACGCCGTTGCTGTTGCAATTGCTGAAACCATTGCATCATTTGGTATTCATCCAACTATCAAATGGCCAAATGATATTATGGTTGATGGTAAAAAAATTGCAGGGACGTTAATTGAATACTCGGGTGATTTTGTTGTTGTGGGCATTGGGATAAATGTAAACACTAACCCAACGGTTGACAGGTATCAAACAACCAAGATGGATAACTATTCCCAAACGCCCCTTACAGAATTGCTGGCACGTTTAATGCGAAATCTGGATAAGTGGCGTCATGCCGATTTTCGTAACGTGCGTGCACGTTGGATTGAACTGTCAGGTTGTATAAATCGCCCGGTTAAATACCAAGGCGAACCTGCGATGCTGGTTGGTATAAATGAAAATGGTGCACTGGTACTACGTCGTGATACACGTTATCTGTTGGTCTATGGTGATGAAATAGTGGTCTAAAAATGGCGGTTTTCTGCGGTTTTGAAAATATGTTCTTGACTTTTATGTAAAATTATGATACAATACACACCATAAACAGCACAGATTTTATCCACAAAATGTTGTGGATTTTTTTATACCCACATATTTTCGAGGGCTTTTTTATTTGTGTCAAATCACGCAGGATATCAAAATGGAAATAACATTGATTAAAAATACGGATATGTCCGGCAAGATGAATATGGCATATCGTATTGCACGTGTAGTATATGCATCATGCGGTGCAAAAACATTGCCCCTGGTCGAAGCCTTTACATCCATGATAAAAAATTGTGCCGATAAATCTGGAAGAACTATATCCAATATTATCGATGATGAAAATATCTTTCCTGTATTGGATGCTAAACATCCAGAACATGGCATGTTATCAGTTCCCGCAGATAATCGGGCGTTGCAAATGTGTGTTCGCACAGCATTACGTATGCTGTCTGGAAATCTGCCAGATGCATGTCATGGTGCAACAATATTTCATCATGCCAGCTCTTTGCCACAATGGGCAACCTCACGTGGTTATATTGCAGACATTGAAAATATATTATTTTATCTTTGATTATGGTGTTGGTATGAAACGAATAGTTCATGGTGGTTATTTGTCAGGTTATCGCACATATATTATTTCAACTGTTGGCATTATCTCATCTATTGGTGCGTATCTGATTGGTGATGCAGATTTGTTTACAATGTTGCAAACAATCTTTACATTGGGCGGAATATATTTTCTACGTCGTTCAACTGAAAACAAAGGAAAAGAAAATGGAACAAAAAATCCCTGAAAAATTTTTGAACAATGATGGCACATTAAATACAGATTCTTTATTAAAGTCCTATATTGAATTAGAAAAAAAGATTGGCACAATGATATCTATACCGCAAAATGACGATACAGATTCTGATGCACGTAAAAAGTTTAATCGTGCAATTGGTGTGCCAGAAAATGCAAATGAATATCCCAAGAATGATTTATATGATGATGAACATTTGCGTCAAAAGTTTTTAGAAATTGGATTAAATAAAATGCAGGTTGAAAAAATATATGACATTGCGAACGAGTTTTTATCACCTGTGATTGCAGAATTATTTTCTACACAACAAACAACAAATGCATTAAATGAATTATCAAATTATTTTGGTGGTACCGAACAAATGACAGAAAAGTTGCGTGCAATAAAAGACTTTGGTGAACGTTTTTTGCCACATGATGCGTTTGATGTTCTATGCTCTACACCCCAGGGAATCCAAGGCGTATACAAGATGATGCAATCAATGGAACCTGATATTGCGACACAATCAAGTCAAACAAAAAATATTACCGATGCAGATTTGCGTCGCATGATGCGTGATCCAAAATACTGGCGTGATAATGATAAAGAATATATTCGCAAAATAGAAAATGGATTTAAAAAATTGTATTCATAATACAAAACAATTCACTTTCTACTTTACTATTTTTCGTGTTTAGGATAAAATACAATACAAGAACAAAACGGATTTGTTCTATCCAAACAATGAAAGGAGAGAAAGAATGGCATTCTTGTTTAGAAGAAGTGCAAAGAAAGCAGAAGTTGCAAAAAAAGTAGAACCTGCTAAAAAACCAGTTGCAAAGAAAGCATCTGCAAAAAAAGTGGTTGTAAAACCAGTTGCAAAAAAAGTGGTTATAAAACCAGTTGCAGAGAAAGTAGTTGTAAAACCAGCAGCAAAGAAAGTAGTTGTAAAACCAGTTGCAAAGAAAGCTGTTGTAAAACCAGCAGCAAAAAAAGTAGCGGTTGCAAAACCAGTTGCAAAGAAAGCATGTGCAAAGAAAGCGGTTGTTGCAAAACCAGTTGCAAAAAAACCATGTGCAAAAAAAGCATGTGCTAAGAAAAAATAATAATTTTCCCCGCAAAATGCGGGGTTTTTTATTTCAAAAATATCAGACAGATGATTGTATAGTCTGTCTGATTTTTTTTATGGATAATCCATTGTGTATGGATCCAAAATCTTTTGTATTTATGGCGCATCATAAAATGCATAACCAAAACGCAAAAAAACTGTGGATGATTTTTATCATCAAAATTCAATTTTAACCAAAGGGATTATTTTATGTCAGTTTCCATAGATAATGTATTTGTTAAACAATTCGAAGCCGATGTTCATCTGGCGTATCAGCAGATGGGTACAAAATTGCGTTCAACTGTACGCAGCAAATCTGGTGTTATTGGTGCGTCAACCACATTTCAAAAGGTTGGTCGTGGTACTGCCAGTACTAAATCACGTCATGGTATTGTGCCGGTGATGAATTTGGATCACGAACCTGTTGAATGTATGTTGTTTGATTATTATGCCGGTGACTGGGTTGATGCACTAGATGAATTAAAGGTAAATATTGATGAAAGGCGTGTTGTTGCATCTGCGGGTGCCTATGCCCTGGGTCGCAAGACAGACGAACTGATTATTTCTGCAATGAATGATGCAACTGCAACGGTTGGTGATTATTCAACCGGCCTGACCAAGGATTTAGTTTTATCTGCAATCGAAGTGCTGAATACCAATGATGTCCCTGATGATGGTCGCCGTTTTGCGGTTGTTGGTGTGCACCAATGGAACGAATTATTATCAATGGAAGAATTCGTTTCTGCCGATTACGTTGGAAATAATTTGCCAATGTTAACCGGTGCAGAATCCCGTAAATGGTTGGGTATTACATGGGTGTTGCATAATGGGTTGCCTGCGTCTGGCACAAATCGTGATTGCTTTATCTATCATGCATCCAGTATTGGTCACGCCTGTGGTCAAGATGTCAAGACAGACATCACATGGCATGGGGAACGTGCTGCACACTTTATCAGCAACAGCATGTCCCAAGGTGCAGTTTTGATTGATGGTGATGGTATCGTTCGTGTCAAATGTGCAGATGCCAATAACTAAACTAATCTAATAAAAAAAGGAAAACAGATGGCATTTCAAAACAAAAACTTATCAGTTATTGCATATGCAAATGGTTTTACATTATGGCACTACAGCGGTGTAACCGAAACATTATCAACGATTACCGCTAATGGTTATTTTAACAACGTTAAAACATTGATGAATGTTGGTGACATTATAATTATCAATGCCAGTGACAATACCACTATCAAGAAAATAAACATCACAGACCTGAATGTTACAACAGTTGCATTGGCTTAATGCAGTTACAGTTAATGATTGTCGGGTTGGTATTCTGCCAACCCGTTTTTTTATAAACATAACACAGGGTTAAAATCATGCTAACAAAAATAGATTTATGTTCTATGGCACTATTAAAGTTAGGCGAAGAACCAATTCAGTCCTTGACCGATGACAGTGCGTCTGCAAAATTATCACGCACATTATTTGAACCGGTGGTTGATGGCTTGTTATCCTTACATCCATGGCGTTTTGCAACCCAGACAATAGAATTGACACGCAATACAGATGGTAATTTTTTAATTCCTGCGAATGTCCTGCGTGTATTAAAAACATCTGGTCGTATATTTGCAAATCGTATAATTACAGATACGCCCCAGACCACAATTACCGCTATTATAAAAACCCCACCTGAACAATTTCCTGGATATTTTATATCGCTGTGTGCGACACGTTTGGCGATGGAGTTTTGTGTCCCGCTACTAGGCGATCAAAATATCTTTCGTATGTTGGTGGCATTATATGAAACAGAATTGCAGACCGCACGTTTCATTGACAGCACAACATCCCCCGCCGAACCAATAACAGATTTTTCCTTGATTTCCTCACGCTTTTAACATCCCTAACAAAGGATATTGATATGGCCCAGTTTATAAAAACACAAAACACATTTTCGCATGGCGAAGTCGCGCCCGAGTTTTATGCATGCGATAATATTCGTGGACTGTCACGATTGGAAAACATGGATGTTCTGTCTGGTGGTGGTTTGACACGCCGTATGGGGTTACGTACGGTCGCTAAACTGACCGGTCCTGCACGCTTGATAACATTTTCTGTTACAAATGATGCAGAATATATTTTGGTAATGACAGATAATCACATGCATATATATTGCAATGGCACACGTGTCCAGGATCTGATTACGCCATGGTCGTTTACAGACGTATCATTACTGCAATACGCCCAGCGTTTCAGCACAATGATATTTGCACATCCAGACTATCCACCACAAACATTGTACAAGCAGGGCAATCTGTTTTACCTGTCACCATTTAGTTTTGCCCGAAATGACACAGACCTAACGGTCAGCATGCCTTTTGTTCGTTTTGATGATTCAACAGATATCAAGATAACCGTTACCGCACATCCATCAGGTAACAATTATGCCACTTTGTCGGCCAGTCGTGATTTCTGGACGCCCCAAAACGTTGGTTCGCGCCTGTATTTGTTATCCAGACAATGGACGGTCTTGGAATATATCAGTCCCACGCAAATTGTGGCTTATACAAATGGGACATATACACTGCCAAATGCACCGATAACAGATTGGCGTGAATCCGCATTCAGCACACGTCGTGGCTGGCCACGCAGTATCACATTTCACCAAGACAGATTGGTTTTTGGTGGTTCACGTGATTGGCCGGCCGGTATATGGATGTCCCAGGTTGGTCGTCATAACAATTTTGACACAGGCACCGGTCTGGATGACGAAGCGATTTTTATATCCTTGCTGTCGGCCCAACGACAACAAATATGTACTGTTGTCAGCAGTGATAATCTGCAAATCTTGACCAATGTTGGTGAATGGGCGATTTCCAGCAAGCCCCTGACACCGTCCGCCGTAGATATTAAACAGCACACATCTGTTGGGTCATATGTATCACGATATCTGCCACCACAAAAGATAGAAGGTGCAACTATATTTGTATCTGGAAACGGTTGTGATATACGTGAATTGTCCTTGGATGAATTGGGTGAAAATTATAATGCACGTGATTTATGTATGTGGTCCAAGCATTTGATGCATAATCCATCGGATTTATCATATAACCCAACACGTCACCAGTTGTTTGTTGTACGCACAGATGGGATAATGTCGGTACTAAATCAAAACAGTGCATTGGGCATATCTGCATGGTCAACATATAAAACCAGTGGCGAATTTTTATCCGTCACAACATGTAATGATATTACTTATGTTGTGGTGCAACGTGGCCCAGATGTATTCTTGGAATATTTTTGCCCAGATGCAAATATAGATGCAGAAAAATACAGTTATTCTTTTGTCGCATCTGGTTTGCCATTGCGTACATCAGGTCATAATGCCAAACACCTCAGGTTGCACAAGATTACCGCACGTGTAATCGACACGCGTTCATTACATATAAATAACCAGCGTATTACATTCCCAAACCAGATTTATACTGATAAACAAACTGGATTTTCTGGTGATGTATCGGTTGGTGTACTGGGGACAATGCATAATTCTGTTGCACCACCTTGGACAATTCATGGCACAGACAGCGAACCTGTAACGATATTATCAATAACAATCTATGGCCGTTATGGCGTATAACCCAGAACACAAAAGGATTAAACATGGGACAACTTATTTCCGATGTAACAGATATCTTGAATTACCAAGATTCAAAAAAGCAGGCAAAGAACACACGCCAAGAAATATTGGCAGAAATGGCACGTGATGATGCACAACGAACAAATCTGGTAAAAAAAGTTTTGGCGACACAACGTGCTAAATACGGTGCATCTGGTATGTCTGGTGATGGCGTCACCGAAGGTGCCGTATTACGCAGATTGCGGGATGAAACAAATGCACCATACGCAGACAAACGCCGTCAAAATATGACACGCCTGAAACAGACACAGGCCCAGCGTCCAAATTTGTTAAAAACATTATTGTCCAGATTTGACCAACTGCTTGGTTGAAATACAACATGGGGGAAATATGTACAAAATATCTTACATCACAGATGGACAAACAACAGAATATGCCTTTGTGTTTCCATTTTTCCAAATCGCAGATGTTCGTGTTGCAATAAACGATATCGTGGATAATGACGCATATAATTTTTCTGTTGTGCCGAACGAAGACTTCTCTGGTGGCAATATCGTATTTGATATTGCCCCCGACCCAGATACCAAACTGGATATATTCCGTCAAATATCCTTGTCACGAACAATAGATTATCAGCCAACCCAGCCATTAGATATGGAACATTTGAATGCAGATTTTAACTTCTTATTATCTGCGTTCCAAGATTTACGTTCTGTTGATATTGACATGGCACAATGGCGTAACCGTCATGACGAGATAAAGCAACTGATAGATTACACGCATTCTGTTATCCAAGATAAATTGGGCGGGGCAGGGGTATTAGGGTTGTACAGAAATCTGTTGGGGGTTCTGGAAAATGCATTGCCCGCATTAATAAACGATTATGGCTATGTGACAGATGTCGCACCAAACGAAAATCACGATGATTACGGAAGTATATAAGTTTCTAGATGAATGGAATAATGTCTTAGGCTTACACACACCATCACACCATCGGCGGATTCTAGAGTTTTTATATTCTGTTCTGTGTCATGAACCGCATCGTGGTTTATTGATGGCGTTCAGGCATTCTGGGAAATCCACAGTTGTCGGCATATTTGTTGCCTGTGTATTATATTTTCGCCCCCAGACTCGAATTTTAATATTGTCGGCGGAAACGACATTGGCAACACGAATGGTATCGCACATTCGACATATCTTGGAAAATCATCCATGGTGTCGGGATATGATACCAACCACCAAGAAAGAATGGGCATCAGGTCGCATTACTATCAATCGCCCAATTGGTATACGTGAACCATCGGTTACATGTCAGGGGATACATGGCAATATAACGGGTATGCGTGCAGACCTGATAATATGTGATGATGTAGAGGTTCCAAACACAACCAACACCGCACAAAAGCGTGCCAATCTTCGTGAAAGATTGCGTGAATTGGATTTTATATTGTCACCACATGGTGCAATGATATACATTGGCACACCACACGCACACGATACAATCTATCGCACAGAATAATACTGACCTAGTTTGCAGGGTTGATAAATGTTCGCAAAGTTTCCAATAATTCTTCGCCTGCGTTCCCAAACATTGGCAGGTAAGATTCGTATTCCGGCATTTCTGCCTGAACCTGGGCACGTGCACGTTCGCTGATTGGGTTTGCGATTATTTCGCTGGCTGTGTTCCACAGTCTATATGCATTATATGTTTGTGGTATCAACTTCCATCTGTCTATCAAATATGGCTTATCTGTCAGTGCGGACGTGATTGTATTCTGCCATTCTTCGCCAAACTGCTTGACAATATTCAGGTTCATAAATGCATCCAATCCTGCTTTGTCTGGGGTAAAGTTCGTAATCCCAGATTCCAGTTCGGCCCACTGTTCTGGATTCAGTTTAATGTTGGTAATATTGTCCTCTATCATCATGCCACCATATGGTAACAGTTCACGATTAATAGAATCCATTGGTGTTTTTCCGCTACGCAGATTTTCAATATGCCGTATCAGCATTTTACCCGTTGGCAATTCACGCAGTTCCTTGATAACTTCGTCTGTTGCTTCTTTAACAAAGACAGGATTGACAGTTGCCCACCCACCAATAATCACATGCTCTTGACGATACAGGTTCAGCAATTTTAAGGCCGTTGCACTGTTTGTTGCATTCATGGTTTATCCTCTCTCTCGCGTTGGTGATACTATTCTATAACAATCATCACAACCTTGTGCATGACCTGTGGATGAATCTTTTCATCTGGTGATGCAACCTGTCCATATACCTTGCCTTTTGAGTCCTGGCGTACAGAAACGACGTGTGCAACAACTGCGGTTTCATTGTCCAAAGAATCAAAATCTGCATCAATTGCAATTGCCAAATCACCTGGTTTTGCCGGTGTTAATGCATCTGCAAATAAATAAGACTTTTCTGGTATAAAGCCACCCAAACGTTTGGTGTTTGGCATAACTGCATATATGCCCTTGCGACCTTCCAGGGCGGTTGGTGCAACAATCATGCTTTTGTCGTTCTTTTTGAATGCGATTGCTTTGCCTGATGGCATACCGAACACAGGAACCAGTTTTCTGCGCGCACTATCATACAGTTTTGCACCATACAAACTGCCATTCATGTCAATGCCGGACAATGGGTTGCCTGGTACCAACACAGATTTTACACGTTCTTTAACCTTGCTGATTTGTTTGTTTAATTCGCCAGACTTATACAGGTTGGCGATTTTATCAAACATTTCTTCGGCACCCAACGCAAAGGATTTTGCCAAAGGTTCAATTTCGTTTTTATAGATTTCACGCTGACCAACTTCAATTTTATGATAAACCGATAATGTCATACCTGCGTCTTTTGCCGCCTGTGCAATAGTTTTGCCTTTCTGTTGGCGAATTTTACGCAACCCACTACCAAAGACCTTCAGTCCGCTATCTTCATTATCGTTCAGTCTGCGTTTAATTTCATTTTGCCACTGACCTGCAACATCATCTGTTTCCTTGATAAAGATATCAGACAATTTGCACCCCAGAATATTGCAAATGTTCAGCAGTTGCTTCTGGTTCAGTCGTCTAACGCCTTTTTCAATTTTTGACACCGCAGACAAAGACAAACCTGCCTGGCGTGCCAGTTCGGTCATTTTCATACCGTTCGCCAATCTAATGTTACGAATATTATTTGGAAAGATAATTTCTTCTTGGGCCATGTGTAAACTCCTAAAAATGAATATTACTTGACAAAATAATAGTCAATTTTAGTTGTTCACGCAAGTAAATAATTATCAAATTACATCGGCATATCATCTGGGATTGCGTCTGGGTCAATCGCAGTCGGTGCAAAATCGTCATCATTACTCAGGCTGGATGCAGAAATTGTTGGTGCTGGCTGGGCATAGTCGTTTTCGCCACGTGCCTCAAAGTCATCCAGATTATCAAACAGGCTGTAATCGCCAAAGAATGCTGTTCTTACGGTTTCTGGGCGACCATGACGGTTTTTGCCGATGATAATATCCGCCTTTCCGCGGGCACGTTCCATTCTGCTCTGCCAAGAATCATGCATTTTATCGTTAGTATTGTTTGAAATGCGTTCGTTTGGATCGCGGTTTTGCAGATAGTATTCTTCACGATACGTAAACATAACCAGGTCAGCGTCCTGTTCAATAGATCCAGATTCACGCAGGTCTGACAGCATTGGTCGTTTATCATCACGCTGTTCCACACTACGTGACAACTGGGACAGGGCTATAACAGGAACATCCAATTCCTTGGCCAGCATTTTCAGCCCTCGGGTAATTTCCGAGATTTCCTGCACGCGATTTTCGCTGTGTTTTCCGCCTGGTGATGTCATCAACTGTAAATAGTCTATAACAATCAATGCAATACCACCATGTTTACGTGCCAATCTGCGTGCACGTGTACGCATCATTGGTACAGACATGCCCGGTGTATCGTCAATAAATAATGGCACTTTGCCAATGGCGGCGGAATATTGTGACATTTTCAAAAAGTCCTCGTCTGTCAAAGAACCTTCACGCATTGCATTGGCTGGTACTTTGGACTGCGATGACAATACACGTGCCGCCAACTGTGATGCGGACATTTCCAAACTAAAGAACACAACCGCACCTTTATAGTTTTGGTTTGCACGACCATACGCAATGGCATTTGCTGCATTAAATGCAATGTTCATTGCCAATGTTGTCTTACCCATCGCAGGACGACCTGCAATAATAACAAGGTCAGAATGATGCAATCCACTGATTGACTTGTCCAGTGCCGTCAGCCCTGTTGTCAATCCTGATAATTGACCGTCTGCCTTGTATGCGATTTCTGCTTCTGCCAACGCACTTTGCAGTGCTGTTGAAATAGATGTAATCTCACGTTCAGATGCACCGGTGGTCGCCATATCAAATAACTTTTGTTCTGCAATTTCAATTTGGCGTGATGCAGGCACATCAATATCTTCAATAAATGCCTTTTCGGTAATTTCTTGCCCCAGTGCAATCAGGTCACGACGAATAGAGTGTTCATAAACAATGCGTCCGTATTGTTCAATATTTACAACAGATGTACCTGCACTGGCCAGTTGGCTAAGATAATCAACACCCCCAACAGATTCCAAAACACCCTGTTGGTCCAGATAGTTCTTGGCCGTAATAATATCAAACGGGATACCGGCGGCAAATTGGCGTTCGGCCAACTTATATATTTCCTGATGTGCAGGATGTGAAAAATGCTTGGAATTCAAGAATTCGCCAACGCGTTCCAATGCCCGGTTATCCATTAAAACCGCTGCCAATACCGCTTGTTCGGCTTCCAGATTTGTTGGTAATTTATCGGGGGTAAAATTCATGACGACATCCTTTTCTTCTATGCCCATAGTATATGAAAAAAATGCTTTTTCAACGCCTTTTTTGTCTGGCTATAAATTGTTGAAGATTCCAATAGTTAGCACCGATGGCACCCCTGCATGGCCGGAATTATTTCCCCCAGAACGGATTGAAACCCTGCGTCAAACGGTTGGACACCGTCATTTTACGTCCCAGATGATGCTTGATTTTGTATCACCTGACCGACTTCGTCTGGATCCTGGGGGATTATGTTTTTATGACCAAGATTTTGACCGGCACACCGCCCGCATTGGCAGTAATATTATAACGGGTTGCACATTATATTGGGATCCATCCACAGGTCGTCGTAATCGTGATGGCAGTGCCTGTGTCTTGCTATATCGTGACGATAAAAATCATCGGATATTTATACACGATATTTTATATCTAACTGTATCAGACACAGATCAGTTCCCATTGTCCCGCCAATGTGAAATGGTTTTGGATTTTATGGCACGTTGCAATTTGCACCGTATTGCCATTGAAACCAATGGTATTGGAATTGGCCTGCCAGAAATCATGACAGATTGTGCCACCAGACGTGGCAACAAAATTACTGTATCCAAGATAAAAAATACTAAATCTAAAACAGACAGGATTTTAGATGCGATTGAACCCCTGCTGACCACAGGACGTCTATATGCACACATGCGAATCCGTAATACGCCATTAATTGCTGAAATGTTGGGTTGGTCGCCTGTCGCATTGTCTGGGGTTCATGATGACGGTCTGGATGCCGTTGCGGGTGCGATAACCCATTGTCCAACCCCAATCCGTCCATTGGGTACAATGCAAAAGACATATTCAGCAAACACAATTTTTTCCGTTTAACCCAAACAAACCAAGGAAGATTAAATGCAAAACAATCTACAAAACTTATACAAACGTGCTTTGGATATGCGTGAACCATGGCTGTCACGTTGGGATTCTGCACGCCGTTATACAATGCCTGCCACAGATGCAGATACGGCCACCTTATATGATGCAACCGCAATGGACGCAGCCGACAATCTGGCGGCGTCTATTTACACGTTATTAACACCACCCGAATCCATGTGGTTGCAACTGGTTGCAGAAAGTGAACTGTCCCCCGATGCAGAACATGCCACATTGGCCTTGCGTTCCCACCTGAATGATTCTAACTTCTATACCACGATACATCAGTGTTATCTAGATTTGGTTATTCTGGGTACTGCGTGCTTGTTTATGGGCCAATCCCCAATTGGTGCATCGTCTGCATTTACATTCAATGCAATTCCCATGACAGATATTGCGGTATTACCCAATGCGGTCTTTCACACAACATCAATGCCTGCCCATGAAGTGTTATCCCGATACCCAAATTGGACACCGCCCAAAGACGTACGCGACACTATTACCAAAGACCCAGAAACACCCATCAAACTGGTTCAAAGTCTGGTCGGGACAGATTTTACAGCCTGGTTGGATGTTGGTGGCGATATTGAAAATAATATCGTATCCACAGGCACGTTTGAAACAAATCCTTATATTATATTTCGCTGGTCTGTGACCACTGGTGAACCGTACGGTCGTGGCCCGGTAATGCGTGCTTTGCCTGATATTAAAACTGCAAACAAGGTTGTTGAATTAGTTTTGAAAAACGCAACAATCGCCGTATCTGGTATCTGGCAGGCTGATGATGACGGTGTCATAAATCTGCAAAATATAAACCTGACCCCTGGTGCAATTATCCCCAAGGCGGTTGGTTCATCTGGGCTGACGCCATTGACCTGTGGTGCAGACTTTGATGTGTCGCAACTGATATTAAAAGATTTACGTGAACGCATACGTCATACTCTGTTGGCGGACAGACTGGGGCTGCTCAGTGAAAAAGAAATGACTGCGACTGAAATTATGGCACGTAATGCAGATATGATGCGAATATTGGGGGCAACATATGGTCGCCTATTGCACGAGTTTATCAGACCCCTATGTGATCGTGGCTTACAGATATTGGCACATCGTGGGATAATTGCCCCGATTAAATTGAATGGTGATGCCGAATTAAAGTATATCGCCCCAATTACGCAAATGACGGCAATGGAAAGTTTGCATGGGGGTGTTGATTTATGACGGATATAAACAAGTGTTATACACGTTGCTTTTGCACACCGTCTGGCGTGCGTGTTTTGGAACATTTACGGTCTATAACGATTGGCCGCACCCTGGGGCCGAATGCCACAGATAACGAACTGCGCTGGGCTGAATCACAACGTGCGCTGGTACGCCAGATAGAAACGCTGGTATCGCGTGGCAAGGGGGATGGCGCATGATAAACCTAGAATTTTTACGCAACAGTTGGTTTTTAATTGTCTTTATTGGTGGTCTAATTTATTGGGTTGCCCGCCAAGATTTATCTGTTGTGGAATTGGAACGTGTTGATACACGAATAACATCATTGGAAAACCGCACAACTGTATTGGAAACAGGTATTGGTCAAATACAAATAAAAATAGACGATATCAAAGAAGACCTGACCCTGATTAAGGGTGCAGTTATCAAATAAATATTTATAACCAAAGGAATATATTCTTATGTCACGACAAATTCAATTTCGGCGTGGAACGGCCGCCGAACACGAAAACTTTACAGGTGCCGTTGGCGAGGTAACGGTTGATACAACGAACAACACCCTGCGTGTACATGACGGACAAACAGTCGGTGGCACAGCATTGGCGCGTGCGGACGCAGTCACAGATATGACTGGTGCAGACTATGTCATTGCATGGCAAACACCGACTGCCGATAATAATTACACTTGGTGCCGGAAATATAAGTCGGGTTGGGTTGAACAAGGTGGTATTGCCAACGGTGATGGTCCACGTCAGGTCATGTTGCCGATTAAAATGGCGGATTCAAATTATTTTATATCAATAACACCCGGGCGCAGCAATGCGGATGCGATAACGGGTGCTTCATACACAACCAGCACAAGCACCACATCATTGGCGATATCTGTATCCAATATCAACAGTGGTGCCTACAGCTGGAGTTCCACATCGCCAGTTCGTTGGATGATTGCAGGTATTGCCGCAGAATAAAAACCTGGGGCGTCACGCCCCAGGTTTTATCGCTTTAATTTTGCCAGCAATTTTTGTGCCACAGAATATCGCGTATTATTATCAGATATCTTGCTTTCAAAAACATGACGCATGCGTGGGTGTATCCAATGTGTGCCGTCTGTGCGTACGCGGTCGCGCATTTGTGCATATGTTGGTGATTCTACGTTTGGCACCATTCCACCCAGCCCTATCCATCCATGTGCGTTATAACAGTGTAAGAATGGACATTTATTGCATGCGGGTTTATGTGGCAATTTTTTATCTTGGAACACATTCCCGATATGACCACAGGACGAACATCTGAATATATTGCCATCCGCAATATTTACAGAATACCCCCAATCGCCAACATAGCAAAAATCATGTATCTTTTTACCCCACATTTGACTTTTAAATTGGAATAAATCTGAATCAAATTGTTCCCAAATTTTATTGTATTTATCAACAGAATACTTGGTCAAACGTTCAAACTGATTATTTTCATCACGTGCAACGGTAATATGCGGCAACGCACCAAAGCGTTCCATAGAAAACCGTTTTATTTCATCAATCTCAGGCACCAGTTCATCATGTGGTGTAATTTCTACTGTAAAACTGATTCCCGCATTCCAACACATGTTTACATTGTCTGCAAATTGTTCCAGCAATCCCAATCGCTTTAATTCCATCCAATGAAATGAACATTTTAAAAACAGTCTTTCGCGCCATTCTGCAGGCAATTCACAAAATTCCTGTAAAACCTTGGTCTGGGTCATATTTGTTACAACCATAACAAAATGTCCCGCCCCCAGTATTGCCTTAATATGTTCTACATTTTGTGGCAGAATCAATGTCTCCCCATTCGCACAGAAAATCATAATGGCGGTTCCACCCAGTCGTTTCTTGGACAGTGCGTTTGCCATTTGTTCTGGGGTGTATTCAAATTTTTGCACTCTGGCTCGTTCCACATCAGTGCAATGCTGACCTACATAACAATATTGACATCTAAAATTACATGGCCACGTTGGTACAGCCATTTCTACATATTTTACGATTTTATCATCAAATGTTGTGCATTCGGTCATCTTTTGTGCCTCCATTGCGAACTTATTATTTTTTATTCCATTCCCATTACCACTTCGTGCCATTTTGAAATACTTTTTTGCACATTCAATAACATCCTGGTTGTGTTTCCAGTACGGGTATGCCACGCAGTTAAAATGATTGGGTGCCAATTGCTTTAATTCGTTTGGTACCTGCATTTCTTGTATCTGTTGTTTTGCATTACACTGCATCAGGTCTGGGTGTGTTTTTGTATGCCATTCAATAAATCCGCCTGATTTAATGATTTTTGCGATATCTGTTTCATTTATTGCCCAATCTTTACCAATCCAATCACCGATAACAAACACATGAAACGGCAGATTATACCTTTTTAATATCGGCAACGCATTCAAGACATCTTTATATCCATCATCAAATGTCAACACTATCTGTTTTTCATCATCTGGATCATAGTCCAGCATGTTAACCACAAGATATTTATTTTCTATCAAGTATCGAATATGTTGCCTGAATGTGTCAACAGATACGGTGTTTTCATCGTTTGATTTGTGTCTGGCGATGTGGTGGTAAACTAAAATCATTACTTTGGTTCAAATTCTGGCATTTCGGTACAGAAATGCACGTTTTCAAATTGCTTCATCGAATGTTCATACACCGCGGACAGTTTGCCATATGTGTTGTCCATCATATAAACCTGTTTGTTCAACAAATGTGCCATAATTGCAACATGCAGTCGGTCTGTTACGATTGTATCTGCACGATTAATCACATTCATCATCAGTCCTGTACAGAAATCAATCCATTGTCGTTTATCATACTGTTTTCCGTACGTGATATCTGATACGTCCAGATCAGTTTTGTATTTTCCTGCACTTTCACGATCAACACGCATAAATAATGCGGTTTGTGGAATAGATTGAAATGAAACAGATTTTAATACTGTTGCACCCTTGCCGGTGATACGCATATGCTTTGGCATCTGTTTCAGCCTAAACGCCATATCGTGGTCCAACAAGATTTTTGCACGCGTATTGGCGCTTTTCAGATACTCGTAACTACGTTTTTCACGACAGAATACCACAAATCGTTCATCCAATATATCAATCAATTTTTGGCAATTGTTAAAAGAACCCGGTAAAATTATTACACGTTCTGCATTTTGAAACCAAGGCAGAAACTTGCACCAATCTTTTTCGTAATCTGCTGTCCAAATACCACCACCACCATAGACAATATATTTGCCAGGATTTGTATGTTTTTTATATGGATTAAAATTGATGTGATTTCGTTTAAAAAAGTCATATGTTGCAGATGCAATCAGCATATCACCGATATTTCCTGGATTTGGAATATATGTAAACCGTCCCAGTTTTTTTAATTCTCTCAACAGATTTGTATCGTCAAAATCTGGTTTGTTTATCAATTCGGGAATATCAATTTTTGCAGTTGGTGATTTATGAAACGCACGCATCCCCATCAGATAATACTTTGTCTTATACGTGTCATACTTTGCACGTAAAACCTTTACCCCACAGACTCTAAGAAACGTCTCAATCGGTGTTGTTTGGATTTTTATCAGACCACCCAGCATACGTCGTGGCTTTATTGTGCGGTGCATAATCTGTGCAATATTTCGTCTTGCACGATTGTCCAATGTGGTAACGTCCAGATTTTCTTGGATAAACTTTTGTGCCATTTCATAGCATTTTTTGTGATTGTCCTTGCTGGAATAATCCAATGAATTGCACACTAATTCATAAAAGAACTTGCCCCAAAACCAGTTTGTTTTTTCATTTATTTTATTATGCTCTGTTGCATACTTAAACCATGCGATTGCAATCTTTATGGTATCAAGGTTCAGCACCTTGTTCCCATACGTATTATTCATAATTGAACCGGCACGTCTGCGGTACTTGTATAATTTATCACTAACGAATGCAACCTTTTCTACCCACAGGCAATACGCACTATAGAAATAATTATCTTCATATTTTAATCCATGTGGAAATAACACGTTATATTTATTGATAATTTCCCGCTTATAAATCTTGTTCCATGCACAAACAGAATATTTATCTTGTATATCCTGGGTTAAATCAATGGTGCCACCATGTTGGATTGCAAAGTATCTGTCATCACTGGATTTACGGTCGTGGTCTGCTTCATAAATTACCTCTGTACCACAAATTGCCAGGTCTGCATTGTCGCATGTGATTGCCGTGTACATTTTTTCACACATGTCTTCTGCAAACCAGTCATCGGAATCACAGAACATAATATATGGCGCAGTTGCACACTTCATTCCGTTATTGCGACTTTCAGACAGGCCACTATTTTGTTCATTGTGAATGATTTGGATTCGTTTATCTGTTTTAGCGATTTTTTCTACAATTCGCATTGATTCATCTGTACCACAATCATCAACACAAATAATTTCAATATCTGATAATGTCTGCTTTAACAAAGATTCCAGACACGTGGATATATATTTTTCTACATTATAAACAGGAACAATAACCGATATTTTTGGCATGCATTACCCCTTGATTTTTAGTAGTGGAATCAGGTTAAACAGATAATATCGTGTTGCACGACTGTCACGACGTATACGGAATAATGGGATGATGTCCAGAATTTGAACATATGTGAACAGTCTTGTTCGCTTGATACGACATACTGGAATCAAATCAAACAGATAGATACGCCTGCTGGCAATCATTTCATGTGCGTACTTGCTGTACACATGGTGTCTGTGGTGTTTGACGATATCCAAAAAGAATTTGTCTGGCACAAAATTGTTTGATGCATAGTCTGCCAGCATTTCAATTACGTCACATATTTCACAGGTTAACTTTTTTCTATCGACGGCACGAATGCCCGCAATAAAGTGGTTTGTATGCTGTGCGACATTCAAATATAACTCAGGCATTTTATATTCCAGTGCGACATTCAAACAATCACGCAATCCACAAAACACATCACGAACAGATTGTTCGGTCCAATTTATTGACTTGTATGACACACGATATTTATATGTTGGGCGACGCAATGCGTAAAACCTTCCTGCCAAACACATTGCTCGTACAAAGAACACAGGGTCTTCTTGGCGTATATATTTTGGGAAAAAGATATTATTGTCTAGCAACCATTTTCTATCATAAATAAATCGCCAAAATCCATAGTCGCTTGCCCATTCTGCATACCGCATTAATCCATTTGCGGCAAACTTGGTTATATCAGAATTATGTGTTTCCTCTGTATTTGTGTTTGGGTTCCACATGATGACCGACCCACCACAAATCTTTACATCGTGTTTGACTGCCGCATTATACATATCCGCCAAGACATCTTCATCTGGTAACATATCATCACCATCCACAAAGGCGATAAAATCACCGGTTGCAACCTGCATCGCCACATTACGTGCAACCGCCACGCCCATATTTTCCGGTTGGTTAATAATGCGTATGCGGGCATCTTTTTCTGCGTATTGGTTTAGGATGTCTAATGTATTATCTGGTGATTTGTCATTCACGCATAAAATTTCAATATCTTGTAACGATTGCACCAAAATAGAATCTAAACATTCGCCAATGTATGGTGCGACATTATAACATGGAACAATAACTGAAATTTTCGGCATAACTTCCTCTTTAGATAAAATAAATATTGGTTTTTATCTTAGGAATAAAATCATTGTGTGTCAATATGCAAAATATAGAAAAATCCCCCAAACGGGGGATTTAAAACTGTTTCAATACTAATGTTGATTAGTGGGAAACTTTTGCTTCTGTCATAACGACATGCTTACGCAATTTTTTGTCGTATTTGCGGAACTTCATTTTACCCTGAGTGTTTTCAGACTTAGTATTTTTAGTTGTGATATAGAAGACGCCAGTTTCATTGTTTCTCAACTGTACAACTTCCTTGCTACCTTTTTTAGATGCCATTTTATTCGCCTTTTTCTTATTCTGGGACGGATTGTATGTTAATTTTTACTGGAAATCAAGTAATTTTTATTATAAAATGCAAATCTATCTGAAAAAATGTACCAGAATGCGGGTATGGCGAAATTGGTAGACGCGCTGGATTTAGGTTCCAGTGGGGCAACCCATAGGAGTTCGAGTCTCCTTACCCGCACCAAAAATAATTTCCCCAGCGTTTAACAATTGAGCCTATATAAAAAAAACAAAACACCGTTTGGGCTAAAAAGTGTTTTCTGGTTATTGTTAATATAAAAAGAAAAAAACCGCCCAAACGGACGGTTTCAAATACTGGTGCGAGCAAAGGGGCTCGAACCCTCGACCTCAACCTTGGCAAGGTTGCGCTCTAGCCAACTGAGCTACGCTCGCATTGCTGACATATATTGACATATATTTTTACGTAAAGCAAGTGTTTTTTTACAAAAAAATAATTTTTCTTTTTATTGCCCAAAAAACATGGGGTTATTGTATGTATTATGGTGATAAAAAAGTCTTTTTATGTATGAAATAATATCAAGATTTTATGCGATGTATCTCTAAAACCGCTGATTTTGGCGTTTTTTTGATTTTTCTGCTTTACTTTTGCAAAAACATATATAATAATCTGTGTTATAACAAATAAACCAAGGTGCACAATAAAAATGAAACGCTGGATTAAACGTTTAAAGTGATATCGTGCGACCAACAGAATCAAAACTGCGGGCGCACTTTTGGGGTGCCCGTTTTTCTTTATAAAAAAATAAATCAGGGAAAATAAAATGTCAGAAAACAAGCCAAATACACCAATGTCTACTAACGAATTGACCGCACGTCTGCAAAAGGCAGAAAATATACGCGAACGTGATGGGGTTGTTTGGAAGGATAAGTTTGATCGTACGCATACAATCGCTGATGCACGCACATTGAATGATGGTGATGCAGTACGTTTGGCCGGTCGTGTGACCGCACTGCGTTGGTTGGGTAAACTGATGT
This sequence comes from Candidatus Enterousia sp., assembly GCA_045635825.1. Lineage (GTDB taxonomy): Bacteria > Pseudomonadota > Alphaproteobacteria > Rs-D84 > Rs-D84 > Enterousia. The sequence continues at coordinate 60,612 of JAZTWM010000001.1, forward strand.
TTGGTCGCATTTATGATATTAATGGCGAAATTCAGTTTTCCATGTCACGTGATGAACTGGGCGAAGAACAGTACAAGTTTATGAAGGCAAACGTTGACTTAGGTGACTTTATCGGCATTACTGGTGAAATATATCATACAACTGCTGGTGAATTAACTGTCAAGGTTTCTGCATATGATATATTGTCCAAGGCCCTGCGTCCATTACCAGAAAAGTATCATGGTTTGACCGATATGGAAACCAGATATCGCCAGCGTTATCTGGACATTATTGCCAACCCAGAAACACGTGAAACCATGAAAATGCGTTTTCAAATGTTGCGTTTAATTCGTGAATACCTGAACAACAATGGCTTTGTAGAGGTTGAAACCCCAATCATGCAGGTTGTGGCATCTGGTGCGGCGGCACGTCCATTTATTACACATCACAACGCACTGGACGCAGACTTTTATTTGCGTATTGCCCCAGAGTTGTTCTTAAAGCAGACAATCGCAGCCGGCTTTGATCGTGTATATGAAATGGGCAAGAATTTCCGCAACGAAGGCATGGATGCAATGCATTTGCAAGAGTTTACAATGCTGGAATGGTATGCTGCATATTGGGACTATCCACGTAATATCGATTTTTCATGGCAGATGATTCAGCATTTGCTGATGGAATTGCGTGGGACATTGCAGATTGAATACCAAGGTACCCAATTAGATTTCAGCAAATACGAAGAAATTGATTATACTGCCCGAATGAACGAATTGTTGGGTGTTGATATTCTGGCATTTAATGACACAGATGCCTTAAAGGCCCAGTTGGTCGCCCAGGGTATGTTCCCGGCGGATGAACTAGAACCATTAAAGTCTGTTCCTGCGATTGTTGACTATGTCTTTAAACGCAAGATTCGTGACCAAATTGTTCAGCCTGCTGTTGTATATAACTATCCTGCATATTTGATACCATTGGCACGTCGTAACAATGCGGACAATCGCCGTATTGATATATTCCAGTTGATTATCTGTGGGGCAGAGTTGATTAAGGCATATTCTGAATTGGTTGACCCAATTGTTCAACGCCAGGCATTTGAAGAACAGGCCGCAAACAAGGCTGCCGGCGACGACGAAGCCTTTGATGTGGACGAAGACTTTTTACGTGCAATGGAACATGGTATGCCACCAATTTCTGGTTTGGGTCTTGGTATTGATAGATTCTTTGCAATCATCGCAAATCAGCCAACCCTGCGTGACGTGATACTGTTCCCAATAATGAAGTGATATAAAAAGAGGTAATTATGCCACACCCCGTTTCTGAAGCATACGCACAAGATGTCAGTAACGATAATGACAGCAAAAATCTAATCACAATAAATCGTGCATTAGAGGCAGGCCGAATTAACGAACAAGCGGCAGATCATTTGCGTTTTTTGTATTCAGACAGCCTGAAATGGTTTCACGAGGTGTTTTATATCCTTGGCAAATGTTTCGGTGCACCCAAGACCGGTGTTATGAAATATGATTACGAAACAGACAGTGCCATTGACGAACCGATATCTGTTCGTGATATTCATCCGCTTCAGGCATATATTGTCCAGCATCGCTTGGATGCAGACCCAATGCGTAATCAGTTTTTTGCCAGTTCTGCCGGTCACAAAATTGATTTGGCGGTTTCATCCATTGTGACGGTTATTGTTGGTGCACAAAAAAACATTGATCGTGCCTTGGATAAAATTACTGGTAAATACTATGCTTCATATGTTGACGAAGTTACCGATACTGTTTTCAAGGTTATCGCATCGCATGAACGCGAGGCATCTGCCCATGCAATCGCAACGAAAATTCGTGAAAAGTTGAATGAAAAATACATATCAACACCGGCTGAAACTGTATTGCGTATCATTGGTTCGGGTCATGAACAAATTGCTGCGGATCTGGTACGTGCCTTGGACAAGGTTAAAAAGCCACGCATGCGTTTGCAGGACGTGTGGCGTGTCAAGTGCCTGTTTGACCTGATCCCTCAGGCCCGAACATTCATTGAACGCATTCAGGCAATGATGCCAGAACGTATCTTATCTGTGCGTGATTGTTTTTATAATATGAAAAACCCACGTAATTATCGTGATGCCAAATTGATAATCAATATTGGTCCAGACGCTGATACGATTATTCCAATGGAAATAATATGTCAGGTTCGTACATTCTTTGGCTTTGAACGCAAAACACACGATGTGTACGAGGTTTCGCGTAAAAAGAAAAATGCCAAATCTGAAAGTTTAGAAGCAAGTCTTGCAAATTATTATGAGTGTGGCGTCAAAGAATACAATCGTATGATTTGCGACTGCTTGGAAGATTTGTTTGATCGTGTTGGCTGGAATATTTTGTATTCCAGAAACAACAACGTTTCAATGTTCGAGGGATTCCCAAAAGAATGCAAATTGTATTACCCACAAAAAATACTGGATAATATAAATGAAAAGTTAGATGATGCGATTGAAAATGAAGTATTTAAAATCAAGAACGCACCGTTCAAACTGACACCTGTGCAAGAAAGTGCAATCTTTCATTTTATGGCGCGCTTCATTCTGGTTGCTGCGATGCCATATATGCAACATGACTGGGCGATGCCAACGGATTCCCAGGCTGGTAAACTGTTTAACTTTGTTATGAACGAAGTGCAACGGTACTATAAAAAATAAATCTATCCCCCTTTCTTGGTCAAAGGGGGATATTTATGATGTAATCCATAAAAAAAGACGAACAAATACCGTTCGCCGAATAAACACATTATATCACAAAACATAGAAAAATCCCAATAAAAAACGTCCCATTTGGGACGTTTGATAATGGGGCCCCATATTTGACAGCGTTCTACCCCAAGACGTGCAACAAGTACTTGATTTAGACCCATTGCTGGACGAGGTGTTAGCGGAAATAAAAAATCATACCAGTAAGTTGTGTAACGTTCCTGATTGATTCAACGTGACCTGTGTATAATGTCATTGACAGACAATATAAATCTAAATAAGATTTGAAGTATGAAGAAGTTATTGTTTGTTTTTTGTGTGTTTACTGCGTTATCACACGTCGGTTTTGCAAAATCTGATTATATTGCAATGATGCAAAGTTGTGATACAGAATACGAAAATGCCAGCAAACGTGCCAATACGACCATAGAAATTGTACAATCAATAGACACGCATACGGAATGCTATAAGGCAATTGTTTCAGAAATAATAACAGCAAAATATAAACAAAACCATGAAAGCATGTGGAATAATTTTATTCAATATACAGACAGTGCCGCAGATGCGACATCATATATTCAGCGCCCAGATTCTTGTTATCCACAGTGCGGTTCAATCATTGGGATAAATGCGGCGACATCAAAATTCGATGCCACCAAACAATACCTGGAACAACTGATGTCGATGAATCAATAATCACTTATCGCGCTGAAAATAAAACTTACATCCGTCCAAATAGACGTATATCAAATCAGAATTTGCAACATAAAATTTTTCTATTGTGCCTGTATCTTTTTTTACCAGAATTTCTTGTGCGTTTTCATCAATATCAAAATCGCCGATGGTAATGTTTGCAGCATTGATTTCAACAGCAGTATTTTCATAATAACTTTGCACCATCCAATCGCAATCTGCGGTTATATATCCAGCATATTCAAATCGGTCAAAAGACCATTTGCCACAGAACTCACAAGATTTGCTGTCTGTAGAGCTACAACCAATCAAAAATACACAAACCAAAACTATCTTTTTCATGCAACACAGTATAAATGATACGATTGTAAAAATCAATATATACCACGTTTATACAAGTTCCATTCATGTTGCCTGCGGTTAATTAAACCGTTTGATACTTTTCCCTGGGTGCGATTCCAGGCTTTCCATGCGGATTCCAAATCCGAATAAACAGAGCTATGAAAATCAGGATTGTTTATATATTTCACAACCGTAGAATTTTTGAAACCACTTGTACCAATATTATACGCCAAAGATACAAGAGCATCATATTGGGGTTGCGACATTTGTGCTGTAATATTGTCTTGTACAGCGCGTTCTGCCGTGGCTATATCAGAACGTAATAATGCAATCGCCTGCTGTTCTGTGATTCCGTTTGTAAAATCTTCACCTGGCTTTACCAAATGCCCATAACCAATTGTTGCGCCTTTTGGCAAAGGCTCGTTCGTATTTACTGGTTTTTTCGTAGCATCATCATATATAACATGATTGCCCAGCTTGTCTAACACTCTATCTTCCTTGCCTTTCAACCACTCGATACCTTTATCGCTCATTTTCATATCACTTGCCTTTTGTGTGTCTGGCTTTTGGCCTTTATAAACCTTGCTGTCTATTTTCTTGCCGTTTTTGTCCAGTTCTATTTCTTCAACCCAACAGCGACAGTTTGGATGAACGGGACAAACAGGTATATCTTCTTTGTTTTCATAGACTGTTCCATCGTTCCCCGAACATTCATCGCATGTATTTTCACCATGTTCGCTGTGCCACCGCCATATTTTTGGGGCAATTGCGAATTCTGGAATTTCCAGTTTATATGTACTCAATTTGTCGTCTGCAATGTAACCGCCCGGCATTAAAACCCTGACTGGTATTGGATCGCCGGGAACAACATATTCTTCGATATCAAAATTAAAACCGATTGTTTCAAAGTAATCACCGTATGTGTCCAGGACATCTGCTTCTGCCTCGCTTTTATCGGACTCGAACTCTGCATCTATTTCATGCTGGGCGTCATAAAACTGTTCCAATGTCATATCGTATTCTGGGCGCATCATACGCCCTGTGGCATCAAATTGCACAGTCCCCGGATATAGGATATTCATATACTTGGTTGCCCGCTTGTATGTTTCGCTGGTTTTATCACCGTATTCGGGTGAAGTTATCAGTTCTTGTAAAAATTTTGGTGTTTGCATTTTCTTCCCCCATAAAAAAACACCCGCGTGTGCGGGTAATAAAAAAAGACGACCAAATGTCGTCCGCTGAATGTACGTATTATATCATAAAACGCACAGAAAAATCAATAAAAAACGTCCCATTTGGGACGTTTGATAATGGGGCGGATAACCGGACTCGAACCGGCGACATTTGGTACCACAAACCAACGCTCTAACCAACTGAGCTATATCCGCCATACTGTGGGTCATACGACCTGATTTTTTTTGGTGGAGCTGATCGGACTCGAACCGACGAGATGCGTGTTGCATGCCATCAAGTGTCCAACCCGTCCATCAAGGTTTTTCTTTGGTGGAGCTGATCGGACTCGAACCGACGACCCCTTGCATGCCATGCAAGTGCTCTACCAACTGAGCTACAACCCCATGCAAGGCAATATTCTACACACATTCTGTAAAAAAGTCAACCCAAAATCACAAGAAATCTTTTTTACTTGGTTGTGTGCATAAATCCGCCCACGTGTGGGGCGGATTTAATCTTTGCATTTAGTGTTGTGCCTGCGTTTCGTGCAAACTGGCATAAACTTCTTTTGCTTTTTTCTGTGCTGCCTTGACACCGCGACTGAACAAGCTTGCCTGCATGTTTTTGATTGCGATAATCAACGTTGCGGTTGCGGATTGGTATTTATCCACATCCTTTTTTGCTGTGCCCAATGAATTTACCAGCATTTCTACAGTTTCTTTTTTTTCTGCTAATTCTGCATTTGCTGTCCCCAACATGGATTCTGCGGTTTCGGCACGTTTACGCAGTTCTGCGGCTTCTGCTGTCAATGACTTGATTGAACGTTGGTCTGCGTTTGACATTGTTGGGATGAATTTCTTAAAGTTTGGTGTCAACAATTTGTCTGCATTGTATTCCTGACAAATTCTATCATATGTTTTTTGATCTTGTGCGAATACGTGCTTTGCGCAGTCAATAACTGTTTTAGAGATAGTCTGGATTGTTGCCGCAACTGGAATAGTCTGGTCCAGACAGTACTGGATTTCTTTGCGTGCCAACTTTTCGACATCCGCAAAGATGATTGCTTTGCTGCCTGGTTCTGAAATATAGACTAATTGCGCCAAATCGTGACTTGTTGCATGTTCGCTGGCTGCACACATTTTAATTGCGTTCTTGCCTATGCTGGTTGCGGGGTTAGATGCCGCTTTCAATACTTCGTATACCAGCTTTGTATCTTTTACGTGTCTTAATGTCAACAGCAATTCCTGCAAAGCGTTTACGTCTTCCTGTTTTTTGGAAAACGCAACGGCTGCGCGCGCCCTATATAACATGTTCAAGACGTGCATATCGGCTGCTTGATTTGCTGATGTGCCTTGTGCTGCACGGGCACTACGCATCGCTGCAACGATTGGGGATTTAGAGTTATCAAACAACTGTTGATCGTTAAATGCGCTAACTTCGCCTGTAATAAATTTCATCGCTCTTACAGCATCTGAATATTTGCTGCCCAAGAACAATTCCTTAATAGCTTGTTCGAAATCGAATGAGATTTTGCTATTCATAATTTACTTCCTTTTTGATTGGTTTTATTTATTGCTAATAATATAGCACAATAAAAACGTTTGTCAAGTATTTTAAAAAAATATCCCTTTGCCTTTGGGGTAATTTGGTGACGATTATACGGTTGTAATATAATGAGATTAAAAAATCCCCAAAATGGGGATTTTCTTTACAGTGTATTGGAATGTTACAGGCTCTTGCCCATGTCTTCGGCCATTTTTTGATAGTCTTTAACGCCACTGCTGCCCAGACCTGATTTCATGCGTTTTGCACCCGCAATCAACCGTTTTAATTTGTCTTCTGTGTTTTCTTTGGACTGACCCAGGCTATCGTTTGCTCGACGCAGGGACTCGTTTTCACGTGTCAATTCTGCGTTTTGTTGTTTTGCATCCATTAATGCTGTGCGTTCCGCTACTAATTCTTGTTTTGACCTTTCCAGGTTTGCCTGCAATTCTGCCACTTGTTTTTGCAGTGCATCAATTTTTGCAACATCTGCGGTGGATAATTTTTGCATATATGCCACCGCATCTGGCATTATCAGTTTTTCCATTTTGTATTTATCTACCTGCTCTTGATACTGTGCACCTGTAATTGCTTTGGCTTGCTGTGCACGATATGCAATTCTTAGTGACGTATCAATCGTACGTTGTACTTCCTGCATATTTGGTGATTCTTTGGCTAATTCCTTGGCCAAGAAAGAAGATGTCATTTTGTCTGCGTCTTCATACAGTTTTTGGAATGTTGCCACATCATGCTGTGGTGTAATATAAGACAGATATTCCAGGTCATCCACAGTTGCCAATGGGCTGTTTGCACGAAGTGTTATCGCCATTTTTTGACTGGCCGGACTGCTTTCATTTGCAACGCCCCTGGATAAATATTTCAGCAATTGATGTTTGGTTTCTTCGTTTTGCACTTGATTGAACTTTTGCAACATCATCAATCGCATGTTTTCAATTTCTTTTTCATTTCTTGGCATCGGTTCCAAGACTTTTATACTTTCCGGCGATAAATAACGAATATCCCTGTTCGTATAAAACAGACGTGATATATTTTTCAGTCTGGCAACAAAATTTTGTGCTTCTGGTGTGTCTGGATTTTTTCTGACTCTGTTCATGTGATCTATGAAATATACAATTTTCTGTATATATAATTTTTCTGGCCCCGACATCCTATCTGATTGCATTTGTTTTTCCAGATTTTCAGTGCCCTTGCTAAAATTGTCCTCCAGGCGTTTATCTGGATGACCACTGGCATACAGACAGGAATCTGCCCAGAACCCCAGCCCCACAATTGGCAAAAACTCATCGTTTTGCAAAATCAACTCTGCCAAGGTTTCAAGACTCATATATTGTTTTTTGTCTTCCATTTAAAATCTCCCTATATTCATAGTATGAATTATAGCATAAAAAAGACCGCCAGACCACTAATAAAAACTTATATGATTTCTACTTGCCAAGTGCTAAATCAATTTGCTAATCTACAAACGTGATTTATCAAGGAGTATTAAATGGACTATCAATTATTAAAGGCCGAAGTTGAACAAAAAACCGCCCAAACATTGGATGTTTTAAAGAATGAATATGCAGGTTTACGCACAGGACGTGCGTCTGTTCACCTATTGGATGCGGTTCGTGTTCCAGTATATGGCTCAGAAATGCCAATCAATCAGGTTGCGACTGTATCAACCCCTGACAATCAAACATTGTCTGTGACGGTTTGGGATATTACCAATGCACCTGCGGTTGAAAAGGCAATTCGTGATTCTGGTTTGGGCTTGAATCCTATGACTGCTGGCGGTGTTATTCGCTTGAATATGCCACCTTTGACCGAAGAACGTCGTCGTGAATTGACCAAGGTTGCAGGCAAATACGCAGAAGAGGCCAAGATTTCCATGCGTAACATTCGCCAAGATGCGATGGGTAAAATTAAACGCGCAGTGACCGACAAAGAAATCTCTGAAGACGATCAACGTAAATACGAAGAAGATATTCAAAAGGTATTCGATAAACGTGGCCAAGAAGTTGATGCAATGGCCAAGGAAAAAGAAGCTGACATTATGTCTGTTTAATTTCTTACGAAATCGGGATTATTGAAAATGTTCAAGTTATTTAAGAAAAAAACTGCACCTGTAACCAACACAGGTGCCAAGGTTCCACAACATATCGCATTTATTTGCGATGGCAATCGTCGTTGGGCGGAAATGCGTGGTATGCCACCTTTGATGGGGCATCGTGCCGGTATTTCTAACTTTGAAAACCTGGTCGATTGGTATATTGCACGTGGTGTATCTACTATCACATTCTTTTGTTTTTCAACTGAAAACTGGACCCGTTCAGCCGAAGAGGTTGATTTCCTGATGGACTTGTTCTACACAGAATTGACCAAGAATATGGAACATGCACTGGAAAAGAATTTGCGTTGCAGGGTTATTGGTTCTCGTGACCGCTTGCCCGAAAAGTTAGCGGTCCTGTGTGATGAATTGGAAGACAAGACCGCGGAAAACACTGGTGGTACTGTTGTTTTTGCTGTCAACTATGGTGGCCAGCAGGAAATTATCGATGCAGTAAATCAGGCGGTTGTTGCAGGCGAACCTGTGACATTGGAAAGTTTTGAAACATATCTGGATACGGGTGATTTATTGCCAATTGACCTGATGGTACGCACCAGTAATGAAAACCGTATATCTAATTTCTTGTTGTGGAAATTGGCATACGCAGAATTGCTGTTTGTGCCTGAACATTGGCCAGAATTGGTAACCAGTGAAAAGTTATGGCAATTCACATTGGATGAATTTGCCCGCCGTAATCGTCGTTTTGGCGGTGGCAAAAAGGCAAATTATTCCGGTAAAAAATAATAAATTACAAGTAAGGGGAAAGGGGAAATGTCAAATACAACAAAGCGTATAATTGCGGCCATTATCATGGCGGCGATTGCCGCACTGTGTGCGGTTGGCGAACATTATGGCGTGCCTGCGGTTCGCTATCTTGGCTTGTTAATTGTATCAGCGATGATTTTAGAATATGTTCTGTGCATACGACGTGCAGATCGTGACACATTGCATTCAAATCGTGCTGTGTTCATCGGTTTTGGATTATTGTTATTGCTATTGTTGCCGGCCGTTTATACGGTTGGTGTACGTCCATGGATTGTATTGTTGTTGCTGTTGATAATTTGCAGTGCAGACATCGGTGCCTGGTTCTTTGGCAGATTGCTGGGTGGTGACAAGATGTGGGAACGTCTGTCATCTGGCAAGACGTGGTCTGGTCAAATTGCAGGTATTATCTGTGGAACATTTGCAGGTGTTATGTACGGTCTGTTGGGTGCAGATACATTCATGCCACAACTGATGTGGATTGGAATCAGTATTTCATTGCTGTCCCAGTATGGGGACCTGACGGCCAGTTATATTAAACGTAAACTTGGTATCAAAGATTTTGGTGCCGTAATCCCAGGTCATGGTGGCGTGCTTGACAGATTTGATGGCTGGATTTACGCATTGCCATTGGTTTGGTTAATTATGTTGTAATTGTTTTATACAGGGAAAGGGTAAAGGCATGAATTTTATATTAACGATTGTTGCATTGCTGATTGTTCTTGGTGCGGTTGTATTTGTACATGAACTGGGACATTTTTTGGCGGCACGATGGGCTGGTGTTCGTGTTGATGCCTTTTCCATTGGTTTTGGACCTGCGATTGTAAAATGGCGTGACAAACGTAATACGATTTGGAAAATCGGCTGTCTGCCATTGGGGGGATACGTATCCATTTATGGCCAAGAAGACATGTTCAATCGCAAGAAATATACCGAATTGCCTGCGGATAAAAAGGTTGGGCATTATTTGTCTGCACCTGCCTGGAAACAGTTTATAATTATTGGTGCCGGTGTTTGTATGAACTTTTTGCTGGCATGGATAATTTATACATCTTTGTTCATGTTTCAACCCCGTTTGGTTGGTAATTCCCAGTTACCAGTGGTCGGCCAGGTTATTCAGGAATCTGTTGCATTTAACGCGGGGGTCAAACCTGGCGACACAATTGTTCGTATTGATGATACCAAGATTACAAATTGGGGCGAATTGATTCTGGCTAAAGAGTTGGCGTCCAGTCGTGATGCAAATGTCCTGATTGTTCGTGGTGATAAATTGGTAAATGTGACGTTGTCACCGGCGGATCGTTGGGGTATGGTTGCAGACGGGGCTCGTCGTGCCGATCCTGCCCGCCAGGGATTGTTTCGTGCCATGTATTCTGGTGCACGTAAAACATACTATGAATCCAAGACCTTGGTGGTTGTGTTAAAGCAGATAATCACAGGTGAACGTTCGTCAAAGCAATTGGGGTCTTTTATCACGATTGCCGAATATTCAGGCAAGGCGATGTTGGCGGGCTTCTTTACGCTGTTGTCACTGATAGCATTGTTATCTGTGAATCTGGGGGTATTGAATTTGTTGCCATTGCCGGTATTGGACGGCGGTTATCTGCTGATATTGATTATCGAAGGTGTCACCCGTCGCAAATTACAAGGTCGTGCGATGGAAATTACGATTATGTGTGGTTGGGTGTTAATCATGGGGTTGTTTGCCCTGACCATGTGGAATGATTTGGTTCGTGTATTTGGATAATGGCTATGAATAAAGTATCAACGTTTGCATTATTGTCATGTTTTGTTGCATCCAGTGCTTTGGGTGCAACTGTTTCGCGTATTGATGTATCTGGGAATCAACGTATGGATGCCGAATCCATTCGTATTCTGGCAGATGTCAAAGTTGGTGATAACGTTGGTGACGCACGTTCCAATGAAATCGCCAAGAAATTACAGGAAAGCGGTTATTTTTCCAAGATAAGTGTCAATATGTCTGGAAACGTATTAAAGATTGCCTTGACTGAATCACCAATTATAAACATGGTAACTGTCGAAGGTAATGACGAAGTTTCAACAGATGATTTGAAAAAAGAAATTCGTACCAAAGAACGCACTTCATATGATGCATCAACAATTGGTGCTGATGTACAACGTATGTTGACTGTGTACCAGCGTCAGGGTTTCTTTGGCACCAAGATTGAGCCACAACGAATTGAATTGCCAGACAATCGTGTAAACATTGTCTATGAAATTACCGAAGGTCACCCAACATGGATAACCGACATTGATTTTTCTGGGAATAAAAAGTTTAATGACCGTACCCTGCGTGACGAGATATTGTCACGTGAACATGCCTGGTGGCGTTTTATGACGCAATTCGATACGTTTGACGAAGATCGTATCCAATACGATGGTCAAATGTTGCGTCAGTTTTATTTGCGTAACGGCTATGTTGATTTTCAGGTCAAGAATATTGCCGGTACATTTACACCGGATCGTGAAAATTATTCTGTTGTATTCACAGTTGACGAAGGGAACAAGTATAATTTTGGTAAATTGACGGTGGACAATCCGTTCCCGGATATTAAAACTGATGAACTGGTTCAGGCGATTGTGATGCAGTCTGGTGACACATATAACGTTGACTTGGTTGATGAAACTATGTCTGCATTACGCAGTGCGGTTGCCGACCATGGATATGCATTTATTAATGTTGAGCCTGTCCCAACAAAAAATGATGACACTAAAACAATTGATTTGGTATTCAAGATTCAAAAGACCAATCGTATTTATTTGAACACCATAAACATTTTGGGAAATGTTCGCACATTTGATTCTGTGATTGAACATTTGATACCGATGCGTGCAGGTGATCCATTCTCATTACAAACAATTGAAGAAGGGCGTCAAAAACTGATGCGAACACGTTACTTCAAAGACGTGCAAATGATTCCAACACGTGTTGCAGATTCAAATATGATGAACCTGGATATCAAGGTCGAAGAACAACCAACCGGTGAATTATCTGGTGGTCTGGGCTGGTCAAACATCAACGGCTTTATGGTTGATGCAGGCATTACCGAAAATAACTTTATGGGTCGTGGACAGGTTGTACAACTGCGTGGTTCAATTGCCGAATATCAAAAGCAGGCATTGTTCAGTTTTACCGAACCATATCTGTTTGGGCGTCAATTATCTGGTGGATTTGATGTGTCCTACACAATGTATGATTATTCGTCATTGGGCAGTTTTGGCTATGATCGTGACTCTTTAAGTGTTGCGGGTCGTATGGGGTGGCGTTTAACAGACCATTGGACACAAAATGTACGTCTGTCCGCATCTTTTGACCAGAATTATGATATTCAGGCAACTGGTGGTTGGCAAAAGGCGAACCTGTATACCTTATCAACTAATTTTAGATATCATAACCTGACATCTAACTTTGAACAAAATACACACACAGGGGTTGTTGCAAATCTGGGGTTGGCATATACTGGATTTGGTGGAACGGAATCCTTTATGCGATATACCGCAGATATTATTGGTATGGTAAACTTCTGGAATGATAAATGGCAACTGCGTTCATCTTTGGATTTTGGATATATTCAGCCATTAGATAACGATTATGTGTCACGTGTATATCGCTATTTCTTGGGTGGTGAATCATTGCGTGGCTTTGATGTTGCGGGGGTCGGATCTCGTAACTGGGCGTATCAAACATATGCACTGGGTGGCTTGTGGAAATTAAATGGGTCAACCCAATTGAACTTCCCAATCTTTATCCCAGACGAATACCAGATTAAGGGATTTGTATTTATGGATTATGGTGTTTTGGGCAAGCCGCCTGCACGTGAAGACACATTTGCAGGTCGTCCAAATTACATAGATGACAACATACGTACATCCGCAGGTGTTGGTATCTATTGGAATACGCCAATGGGACCAATGAATTTCAGTTGGGGCTGGCCATTAAGGATGACAGAATATGATCGTGAACAGCGTTTCTTGCTGTCATTTGAAACCCAGTTTTAAGTCTTGACGGGACTGGCGAAAATTGCGTATAATTTGAAATAATAGGAAAGGGGGATAATCATGAAAAAATTATTCTTGGGATTCTTTGTTGCACTATGCCTTGCCGGCTGTGGTCAGGTTTATGATCGTGAACCTGTGGGCGTTGGCTTTGACAACAATGAATTAAAGTTAAGCCCATGTGCCTGCATCATGGTCTATCAGGCCTAGTGTTATTTTACAATGGGGCAGGGGGGACACATTGGAATATCCAGACGACTTTAATGTACCAACATTTCCTGCGGGGCCACGTATTGCAACGTCCCGCATGTTTGGTATTGGCATTATGGTTGTTTTGTTTTTAGTTGTTATTGCATGTGGTCTGATACTGTGGGTTCAGCGTTCCGCCCATGTTCATCCATTTGTTGTTTCTGTAAACCCAATAACCGGTCAATGGGAAGTTGTAGGTCACACCCACTCAGAAAACGGCCAAATGACCACAGACCAGGCCTTGCAAGAATCAGTTGTTGGCAAATTTGTCCAAGATTGGTTTGAAATATCTGCTGACACCACAACAAATGATAATATGTGGATGTCATGCGATTACGCCACAGATTGTTCTTTGGGCAAGAATATCGATGTAAAAATGGGGCGATGTGCATTATTCTGTGTATCTGGCGAAGAGGTTTTTACTCATTTTACAGACTCTGTAATCCCCGGTTATCGTGTACGTGTTGAATCGGGGGAAACATGGCATTTTGATATGTCCAGTTTTCAGATAAGTCCGGTTGGTCAATTCAATGCAAACGGTGGTTCTTGGCAGATACGTGGCACAATATATTCAAACATTTCTGCCCCAATCAGCATATTAGGCTATGCCATGGTCAAGCGAGAGATGGAACGCTATCCTCAAACAATGGGGTATTATGTGTCCGAGTTTAGTGCATACAAGTTAAATTGATGAGAAAGTTGGTACTATTCTTTGTTGGTTTATTGATTTTGGGTGTCATGTCTGCCACCTTGCTGGTTGCGGGTGTTATTTATGATTCAGGCAATAAAACAGCGGTTGAAGCATATTTTTTCCAGACCGATGATAATTATGCCCGCCGTCCGGGTGACATAAAAACCGCCGAAGAGTTTGGTGTCGAAGATATGCGTGTTCAGTTTATATCAAAGTATCTGACCGAATACTTTTTTGTCTCGCCCGATATCGCACAATTAGAAGCACGCAGTGCCAATCGATCGACCCTTCGTTTAATGTCCTTGATATCGGTTTATAACAAATGGATAGAAACGGTATTGCCAGAATTGCGTGAATTGGCTGCTGCACGTGCATTACGTATTGTCAAGGTCACAGATGCCAAGTTTATATCTAAAACCAAACATGGCGAATACTGGCAGGTTTCATATGATTTAACAACATGGGATGCACCAAATAACTTTTCTGTTGTTCCACGTGTAGAAAGTGCTACCCTGTTTATGGATATATCATATGAACCTGGGATGCGTGAAACTGTATTGGGTCGGTCCTTGTCCCAATATATGGAATCAGGTGGCGACCCAGCAGTTGCGTTCAAATTCGGGGTTCGTGATATTGTAATACAGGAATAAAAATGGCGGGTGTCAACATGCACAATTTGAAGACTATATTTATGTTTGTTTGTTTGTCTGTTATGTCGTGCTTTTGTACATGTGCCAATGGTGACAGTTTCGATTTTGATGAATTTGCCATCGAAGACAGTACAGATGTTGATATCACAATGGAAGACGTTGAACTAAACAGCGATGCCGATATTGCGGACGTTTCTTCCTTTGATATTGCTGGCATTATGTTGGGTATGTCTTTTGAAGATGTTTATTCACTATTCTTTCGTGAAAATGGGCTGTATGCACCACGTAAAAAAAATGCTATAATTTATACAATACACCCTGATTGGAAAGTGAACTTGGATTACGAATGTCGTGGCCAGGGTACGGTTATCCCAACAGAACTGGAAAAATGTATAAACAGTTTGGCCCGTAATCGTGGATTACTATATGCATCCGAAGTGCATCTGGTACGTGAAAACACAGGTGAAACGATAGTTGTTTATTTCACCAGTAATGCCAGTGATAACTTGGTATATCGTGTTGTGTATAACAATGATGTAAATGACATAGAAGGGGACGCAGAAAAATTCGTCAAACAGCGCGAGAATAGAATCCTAAACTTCTGGCAAAGTGTATTGGATAAATATGGTGCCCCCAATTCCGGCACAGACCATTGGATATCCAGTACTAATTCATATGATCCAATGCTGATTGCCTACTATGGTGCATTAGATTTAGTGGATAATGGTCGCAATGCATCTGACCTGGCCAAGAATATTCAGGCTGCACGTGAAAACTTTCGGGTTAAACCATATGCCTTCTAAGACATCATATTCCAAAGGATTATTTGCCGAATTTTTGGCACGAAACTACCTGCGTTTACATGGTTTTCGTATTGTTAAATCACGTTACATCACTGGTCGCCATACCAATCGTGCAGAAATAGACATTATCGCACGTCGTGGAAAACTGTTGCTGTTTGTAGAGGTCAAAAACCGTCCCACCGTATCAACTGCGCTGGATGCTGTAACATACGCCCAGTCATTGCGTTTACGTCGGGCGGGTGAAACCTATCTGGCACAAACCCGTTGGGATGGCAATGCACGTTTTGACATTATTGCCGTATGTGGTTTGCGTATCCATTGGATAAAAAATTGTATATAAGTATTGATTTTTGATAAATCTCCTATACAATATACACTATGTTGATATAACACCAAAGGAGAAGACATGAAAAAAGCATTATTGGCATTGTTTGCAGTTTTGACATTGGCTGCCTGCACAGGTTCATATAAATCAGGAAATTGTGAATACCACTTCTTGTTGCACAAGGATATCTCTGTTTCCAAAATCGTTGGTAATATGACAGGTGGTTGCTAAATAAAAAATCCCCAAAATTGGGGATTTTTTATTTTTTCTTTTTTGCTGGTGCCTTTTTTGTCACCGCTTTTGCCGGTGCTTTTTTATATTCTGCAACCAATGCCATAACACATGTATATGCCAATAATGCAGATACTGCAGTAATCAGACCAGAAATCAATCCGCCTGAAAATGCCACGAACAGTACAATACATACAGCCAAAACGATTGTATAGCCCAAGTTTTTAGCCAATACATTCAGCAGTTTATCGAACATCATATTTCTCCCTTGTTTGTTTGGATATTCATATTATAGCACATATTTTTTTATATTCGCTATGAAAAAACACCGTCAATGAATGACGGTGCTTCAAAGGAGAGATATGAACTACTGACTAAAACAACCTGTAACTTATGGCTTACAGTACCACATGCCCGCCAACACGTGCTGTTTTTGGGATTGGCCCAAAAGAAGAACGTGGACTGACATATATGTTGCCTGTGACGACAAAATCACCACAGAACTGCAACATATTCACATCACGCAGGAACAGATTGCCGTTAATTTCAATGTCGCATGGCAATACATATTTGCGCATATTTTGCAGATACAGGTTTCCGTTTACCTGTGATTTATTTTGTAACATTGCACCGCTGGCACGACTGTCAACGATTACATCGCCCCAGAAACGATTTGCTTTCACTGCGGTTTGTTTTTTTACAATTTCTACTTCGCTACGTTTAACTGGCACAACATTTACTGCACCACCGATTCGCTTGTTGGTTTTTGCGTCAACCTTCATTGGCAATGTAACAGGTCTTGGTTTTACAGTACGTGTTTCTGTGGCTACGACCTGTTGGGTTTGTGGTGCAACAACAACAACCTGTTTGCGACAACCGACAACATCAATGATTAACATGGAAAATAAAATAATAATTGCAACCAACAGCGTCAGGTTTACCAACCCCACAACATTAATTGCACACAACCAATTCCACAGCCATTTCACACCACGTACAATCATACGCATACACCAACGGCAACCACGTGCAATCATAATAAATGGCCAACAGATAATATTCCAAACACGTGTCCAGAACGTGTTTTGTTGCTTTTCTGTACGCTTGACAGTGCGTTTAGTTGATTGAACACGTTTGCCTGCGGATTTTACTTTCATTTTTTTCAACATGCATATCCCTTTTGATTTAAAAGTTAATCTTGTTACCCTAAAAATAATATTTGTCAAATCATTTGTCAAGTGTTTTTGTCAAAAATTATTTTTTGTCATGCATTTTGTTTTTGACCTTTGTTGAAATCTGTTATATTCTATACCCTGTTATGCAGAGAATGTTATTCGTCTTATTATTACTATTAACGGGATGTATGTCTGTTTGGCATATGCCTGATGACGTCACATACGTTCCAATAACGGTCGGTGATTATCAAATTGTTTCTTATCAACGTTTAACCGACCCGATGGCACCAATTCGCATATATATAGAAGGGGACGGTAATTCAT
This sequence comes from Candidatus Enterousia sp., assembly GCA_045635825.1. Lineage (GTDB taxonomy): Bacteria > Pseudomonadota > Alphaproteobacteria > Rs-D84 > Rs-D84 > Enterousia. Next base: position 78,427 of record JAZTWM010000001.1, read on the forward strand.
TTAACGCACGTGGACGCCCAACAGATGATCCAACCCCAAATGGCACATTTGTTCGTGATATGATGGCCTATGACCCATCATCTAATGTTGTTTATCTGGGACGCCCATGCCAGTATATAATGTCACCCGCCTGTCAGCAAACAGACTGGACAGATGGTCGGTTTTCTGCACGCATGGTTGACACAATGGCATCTGCAATTCGTTCAATCGCAGGTTCACGCCCGATTATCCTGATTGGATATTCTGGTGGTGCAATGATTTCTGGCTTGCTGATAAATCAAAATCCAGATTTAAAGGTAACACGCTGGATTACAATTGCTGGTGTGTTAAACCATGCAGATTGGACCCGGCATTTTGGGGATAAACCATTAACACGTTCATTAAATATGACTAAATTACCCAGTGTATCCCAGACGCACTATGTCGCCCCCAATGATACGGTTGTTCCGAACGAATTGTCACGTAAATGGGTTGGTGAAAAAAAACTAATCTATGTACCTGGTGCCAAACATTCGTATTTTCCAGTTGAAGATTTATCATTTGGACTATTGACAAAATGATATATATGTACTATATATATCAGTATGAAAGAGATAAACTTTATACCTATTTTTGATCAAACTGCCCCGGGTGTCTGGGATGATTTCATGCGTATTCGTGTGGCTGCCATGCGTGAAAACTATGGTCATGATATGTCTGCCACAGATTATGCACACTATATGCGTCAATACCAAGACGATTTTGCCCGTCATCAATATAATGTTGCATATGGTGCATATGATGATGCAAATATGGTTGGTTTTATTCGTGGCTATGCCCATGGCAAGACCGCACAACTGGAATGCCTGTATGTATTGCCTGATTATCAGGGTAATCACATTGGTAAACGCCTGTTACGCCTGGCAGAATCCAGTTTTGCCCCTGTTTGCAGTCGTGCACATTTGATTGCGTTGGGACATACAGATAAATATTATTGCACCCAGGGTTATAAAACACCGACAAATACAAATATGTGCGAAAAGAAACTGCAAATGCCCGCCTGTCAAAAGGTTGCCGTATTCAACTACACACCTGCGATTGCCCGTTTATGTCGTCCAATTATTCCTGCGGACATTACAGATGCATCTGCCTTGATTGCAAACCATTCACCAATTTGGGTTGATTTAGATTACCAACATCAGGCCAAGGGTATCTTAGTTGGCAAGCCTGATATGTCACGTCCACTATTTTTATATGCCCCAGATGACACACCAAATCAGTCAACCGCCCGCAGTTTACAAAGATTTTATGATGACTATCGCAAAACGATATCCATCCAACATGAAAAACACCAAAGGTAATAGACCATGTCATATACAAAACAGCAGGATTTTGGATTAATGGATATACCAATGTCATGCAGTCTGTTTATGGGGCCTGCACTTAATCGTTACAAACGTTATCTGGCACCATTACCGGGTTCGGTTGGCGAATATGTTCGTGAATGGAATCGTGCCTTGGTTGAAACAATGAAAGAACCTGATATCAAACGACATCTGGGCGATACAGGGCACAAGATTTTGAACGGCACAATAAAAAACAGTGCATTTTTATCACGTTGTACCAGTACTGGTAATGACATCTCTGGCCATTCTTTGCATTATGCGTTGCGTTTTTCCGAAAGTGCCAAGTTTCTGGGGAACAAGATTCAGCAGAATCCAAATGGGAACTTTGTTGATTTGGGGGCAGGGCTGTCACCGCTGGCATCCGCAATTCAAACAGAATATAATATTTCTGGTGCATATATTGTTGATGAACCACAGATAATGGATGCCTATATTCGTACTGCCAATCGTGTTGGTGGTCGCATCCCACAGGGGATTACATGGCACGATGTCCAAGATATGGCGACCCAGCACAAGATGGACACAATGGTTGCGATGGGTGTGTTTCATTACATGCCACTAGAAGAACAGATTAAATACATGCGTTTTATAAATGCTAACATTCCTAATTTTCTAATAGAAATCAAATATGACAATAATGATTCTGGGATTGGTGAAAATACATTCAGTCTAAAGCAGTTACAGTCATTACGTTTACTGGTAAATAACGCCCAGACATTGGAAACAGCAATGATACGCAACTCGTTACGCTATTTGTCTAATTTTATGCATGCAATGCCGAACAAGAAAGATTATCTGGTTGGCAATCATTCATTGTTTCTAAGCCGATAAAAAAATCCCCCATCTGGGGGATTTTTTAACTAATCAATTTACGCCAGAAAGACTTTTTCTTTTGCTGTTTCTTGCGTTTTCTGCGTTGTGCATTTACTGTTGTTTTCTTTGCATCCATATGCTGTGCATTTTTTCTTTTTGCATCAGTTGATGGTGCATGTGCCCCCAACAGATCGTCTGTTTTATTTTGTTCTGGTGCAACACGCTGAATAGAATATTGATCAATGTTCATCAGGCTGTCGTCACCAACGATAACAATTTCTGTTTCGAACTTTGCTTCCATTTCTGCCAATTCTGCACGTTTATGATTTAACAGATATACCGCTACATCTGTTGGAACTGTCATAATAATCTTCTGTGCGGCCTTGGCCAACAGTTTTTCCTGCAAATGGCGGAACAAAATAATCGCCGCTGTCTGGATAGATGGCACGACACCTGCACCCATACAATGTGGACATGGCACATAAGAAGATTCCATAAAACTACTACGCAGTCTTTGACGTGACAACATTAACACACCAAAGTTGTTAATTTTTGCAACCTGGGTACGGGCGCGGTCACGTTTCATAACCTCGCGCATTTTCATTTCTAATTTGCGGTTGTTTTTTTCCTCTTCCATATCAATAAAGTCAACTGCAACAATACCTGCCAAATCACGCAGGCGTAATTGCAATGCAATTTCTTCGGCTGCTTCCAGATTTGTATTCAATGCGGTTTGTTCAATATCTTTTTCTTTGATTGCACGTGAAGAGTTAACATCAATTGTAACCATTGCTTCAGTCTGGTTGATAACCAATGAACCACCCGATGGTAATGTTACATATGGGCCATGCAAACCTTCTAATTGTTTTTCAACGCCGGCCTTGACCATCAAAGGCACCGCCACATCTTTATAGTTTACCAACTGTTTACGTGGTGCCTTGCCATACATCTGTTGGAAATACTGTTTCGCAGAATCGTATGCTTCTTCACCCTGAATAATCAGTACGTCTTCTTTGTCGCTTAGAAAGTCACGAACAACACGACGCAACAAAGAATCTTCGGTATGAATTGTGACCGGTGCAACTGATTCTAATGTTGTTTTGCGAATTTCATTCCACAGATTCACCAGATAATCATAGTCTGCTGCGATATCTGCCGGCTGTGCACCCATTGCTGCTGTACGCAGAACAACAGTCATACCCTTTGGGATTTTTAATCCATGCAATACTTCACGCAATCTGGCACGTTCTGCCTTGTCGGAAATCTTTTTAGAAATACCATAACTATTACGCTTGCGAGAGTTAGGCATCAAGACCGCAAAACGACCTGCCAATGACAGATATGTTGTCATTGATGCACCCTTTTGCCCACGTTCTTCTTTTACACCCTGAACCAGCAAGATTTGTTTTGGTTTAATCACATCCTGGATTTTGAATTCACGTGCACGTTTGGCAAATTCTTTGTTATCTTCGCCCGCACTGTGGTCGTCATATTCTGCAACTTCATCTTCTTCGTCATTTGGATCATCGTCATCATCAACGATATTGGCATGTGCCAATTCCAACAACTTTTTCTTTTGTTCTGCACTGACCTGATAATAATCCGGATGGATTTCAGAAAAAGGCAAGAATCCATTTTTTCCTGTTCCGTAATCAACGAACGCTGCCTGCAAAGATGGTTCAACACGAATGACCTTGGCCAGATAAATATTACCTTTTATCTGTGGTTTGGTCGTTGTTTCAACATCAAAATCAGAAACACGACCTGTGGTTGTATCAACCACCACTACACGTGTTTCCTCTGGATGGACAGCATCCACGTATATTTTTTTTGACATTTAATAATCCTTTTGTTTTGCCGGTGTACGTAATGGCAATAACCCGTCCCCATGGGGCGTCCATGCCCATGCCAAGGGATTGTGCCATGATACTAATCAGCACCATTCGAGCCATTGAAAACAGTGACAATACAAACACTTATATACAGCCCCATTTCATACACAGGGAACATTTTAACATGCCAATATACGACTTGGCAAGGTATTTATTTTCTAATTTTAATCTCGTTTTTTATGCGATTGATTTTCGCAGGGATTTTTTCTTTTGCCTCGGCCAGCCATCTTTTCATGCGTGAACGCAACCATCTTTCATATACAAAAAACAGACTGCCCATGCCAATCAACGGCAATACATAGTAAATAATACGAAATGCCAACAACGCACCGAATATATTCGCCTTGTCCACATTATCAGGCAGGGCGATTAAGAACACTGTTTCAAAAACACCAATGCCACCTGGTACCTGACTGAAAACACCGGTTGATTGTGCGATTGCGAACAGTCCCATAAATATCACAAATGGTATTTCTACAAACGGTCTCAGGCAGAAATATAATACTAAACCCGCCAAAACACTGTCTGCAATCCCCAGCATTGTCTGGGTAAAAGCCATTGACATAGATGGGATTTGAAACTTAAGTTGCCCGATTTTAATACTTTTCTTATAAAAAATGGCGGTCGTTGCAAAATAAGTCAACAATGCAACCAAACAGAAAATAAATAACGCATTTATACCAACATTGGCCCCAACAGAATCCTGAAATAAATCATGTGGTACCAAGAAATAACTAATAACAACAATTGCTGCCGCCCCCAGAAAATACGTAAACCCAGAAATGGTCAGCATTTTTAGAATATCACCACCCCGAATTCGCCAACGTGTGTACAGTCTGTATCGAATTGCACCACCGCTGACCACTGCATGTCCTGCATTATTACTGATTGCAAAGCCCAACATGCCTGCCAACATCCATTTCCACCATGTTACTTTGCCACCGACATAGTTCAATGCCAAATAATCATACAACGACAATACCAAATATCCCAATATGCATGCCACGCATGCCATTGCCAGATTTACAAATGGAATATCTAAAATTGCATGTGCAATGTCGCCCAGACTATAATTTCTTAATTGCCACCACAGCATTCCTGCCGCCAACAGAAAGAAGAAAATCCCTGAATAACTAATCGCTTTTTTGATAATGCGTTTCGTCTTTGCTGACATAAAAATCCTTTTTCAAATGTAATAGGATAAACATTTAAGAAAAAAAAGCAACCACCAAAACACATTGCAAAAATTATTGGCGTGTACAATACTGTAAAACAATCAAACCAAAAGGAAATATAAAATGTTGCGACCATCTTTACGAAAAGCCAATCAAATGCGTCCTGTATCTATGGAAACAGGTGTTAACAAGTGGGCCGAAGGTTCATGTTTGATAAAAATGGGTGGTACACATGTGTTATGTACTGCATCTGTTGATTTTTCGCAACCAACTTGGAAACGTATTCAAAACAAGACCGGTGGTTGGGTAACGGCAGAATATTCTATGTTACCACGTGCAAATGGAACCCGTAAAAGTCATGAATCAATGACCAAAGATAATCGTGCCGTCGAGATTTCACGTCTAATCGGTCGTGCATTACGCAGTGTTGTTGATATGGATAAACTGGGGCGTCATACGATAACGATTGATTGTGATGTGATTCAGGGGGACGGTGGTACACGTTGTGCCAGTATAACTGGTGGATTCGTTGCCTTGGCACTGGCTGTTCGTTGGTTGCTGGCCCAGGGGCGTATTAGTGAAAACCCAATTTCAGACAATGTTGCCGCTGTATCCGCCGGTCTGTGGAATAATGAATTGGTCTTGGATTTGGATTACGAAGAAGATTGTGTTGCCGAATTGGATTCTAATTTTGTTATGTCTGGCGATGGTCGCTTTATCGAAGTCCAGGCAACCGGTGAACAACATCCATTTTCTGCGGACCAGTTGACCCAGTTAATGCAAATGGCATCAGACGGTTGTAAAAAATTGATAGATTTACAGAATCAGATTCTTGATTAATCTTTTGCACGTGGGTGGGCATTGGCGTAAATATTTGATATTTCCGCCATGTTCACCTTAGTATACAGTTGTGTGGTGGATAGTGAAGAATGCCCCAACAATTCTTGCAGACTGCGTAAATCCGCCCCGCCTGATAATAATGCCGTTGCAAATGTGTGTCTTAGTGCATGCGGTGTAACATAGTCAGGTAATTGTAGATAGCATCTAAGTTTTTCAATCACTTTTTCTGCCATGCGTGCCGACATTGGCAAACCGCGTACACTGCGAAATAGTGTGTCATTTGCATCATTGCCAAATGGACGCATGTCAATATACTTGCCAATCGCATCCCATACCGCTGGCAATACAGGAATCAATCTTTCTTTCTTCCCTTTTCCAATAATACGCAATATATCTGGACGGCCATGTACATCTTGATTGGTCAATGATAATGCCTCAGAAATACGCAGACCACACCCGAATAACAACAATACCAACGCCCAATCACGTGCCGCAATCCATGGTTCATGTGCATCAATTTCACGAATTGCACCATGCATATTTTCCACATCTATTGGATCAATGGCCTTGGATAATTTGCGTGGCACCTTTGGTGCAGAAATCAGGCCAATTGCATCATTTTTTACCCCGTATTGTCGCCCCAGAAATTTGTAAAAACCACGTACAGATGACAATGCACGTGCCGTTGATTTTGCCGTCAGTCCCCGTCTTTGTCGGTCTGCCAAGAAAGAACGCAGTCCCAACGTATCCACCTGTGCAATATCATTTATCTGTGGATTTTTGCCCATAAACTTTTCATAAAAAACGATAAAGTCACGAACATCATTTTCGTACGCGGTCGCTGTATGGGGTGAATAATTTTTCACCCCACGCAAATAATCAATAAACTCAGCAACAATTTCATTCATTACTTAATTTCAAAAACCGCATTAACTGATACAGTTACATCTGTGTCTTTGCTGACCAATGTGCCGGCCGTATCAACAGATGTCGCACGTGCCATTGCCAATTTTGGTTGCATGCCACCACCAATCGGCATTACATTGCCAGACAAATTTGTTCCATACGCAACAGTCAGCATTTTGCCCGCTTTTTTGCCATCACCCGCAGCCAATGCATTTGCACGAACACGTGCGTTTTCAACTGCCACCCCCAGACATTTTTCAACAACTGGTTTTAATGCCTCTTGACTGGTGTACATACGCAGATTTTCCGCATAAACATTCTGTGTACCTGCGAAATTATTCAATACAGTTTCAATTTGATTAATGTCATTGGCAGAAATCTCAACAGAAATTGATGTTTCCGTCCCCAATACAACAGATTTTTGTTCTTCACGATTCCATTCCGTTTTTTCATAGGAATTAAATTGTGTGGTTTGAACGTCCACAGGCATAGATTTTACCGCATCTGTAATTTCTTGAACCTGATTTGTTGCCGCCTTCATTGATTCCACAGCCGTTGGTGCCACAACTGTTACACGCATAGTAATTGCAGTTTTGTCTTTTTTAACACTTGCATTACATTCCCCACTTACTGCGATGATTTCTGGTTCTGCGTGCTGACTGATTGCCCCAAAGACCAACGCCATCACTGCACCTGCACCGATAACGCTGCAAATCCACATAATTGTTTTCTTCATATATTCCCCCCTTGTCTATAGATTTGTGTTGACTTACCCCAGCATGGCCTTTTTTACACGTGCCAATGTTTTTTGTGCAACCGCCTTGGCACGTTCTGCACCCTTGGTCAAGATTGCATCAATTTCATCTGGATTGGCCATCAATCGTTCGTATTCAGTACGAGGCCCCTCTAATACAGAGTTTATTTTATCAAACAAAATGGTTTTTGCACTTCCATACCCCATGCCCCCACGACGGAACATTTCTGCAAACTCTGCAATCTGTTCATCTGTTGCAAAGTGACGGTATAATTGGAAAATTGTGGATTCATCTGGATTCTTAGATTCTTCTGGTGTCTTGGAATCCGTAATGATACGCATGATTTTCTTTTTTAGTTCTTTTTCAGGTGCAAACAGTGGGATTATATTGTCATAAGACTTGCTCATCTTGCGGCCATCCAACCCTGGGATAAGACCTGTTTCACGCCCAATAACTGGTTCTGGCATTTTGAATGTTTCGCCATAAATCGTATTAAAGTGTCCTGCAATATCACGTGCAAATTCCACGTGCTGTTTCTGGTCTGCACCAACTGGCACAATGTCTGCATTATACAGCAAAATATCTGCGGACATCAAAATTGGATATGTGTACAGTCCCATATTAACACCTGCATCAATATCCAGACCATTTGCAGTGTTTTTATCCATCATTGCTTTATAAGAATGTGCGCGGTTCATCAGCCCCTTTGGTGTCACATTCATCAGGAAAGTATTTAATTGATATATTTCATCAATATCAGATTGACGGAACAGAACTGCATTTTCCAGATTCAATCCCAAAGCAATCAACAATGCTGCAATTTCATGCGTATGTTGTTTAATTTGTTTTGCATCATGGATTGTGTTCAGTGCGTGCAAATCTGCAATAAACATGAATGTTTTATGTGTTTGTGATTGTTCAATCAACGGTTTTAATGCCCCGACATAGTTCCCCAAGTGTGGCATCCCTGTTGGCTTAATACCTGTTAAAACAATTTTATCTGTCATGATAATTACCTTTTCTTGTACTTGATTCTAATATTTTTGTTTGTGAAATAAAAGCCCTAATTTTACGATTACGCCGGGCCATGGCGTACAACAGACTCAGGCGGCAATCCGCCAACAATGATTTGCAGAAAAGATAAACGTTTTATTCATCATAGAACTAATTATAACCCATGCGTGGCCAATTTCAATACAAATTATTTAGACTTGTGTTTCAGTATGTCGCCCGCCTTGATGTATTCCGCATCATTTTTCTTCAGGGCTTTTTGTGCCTGTTTTGCATATTTTTTTGCATCTGCTTCCTTGTTGATAAGCATACTGTATTCCGCCATTGCCCATGCGTAACGCCCACCATCATTATCGCCATACGCACGTGCCAACACCCAGTATGTCAAAGGGGCAGATTCATGCAGTAAAGCACGTTTTGCTAATTCAATGGCACGTTTGTTGTCATCTGCTTTTTTTCGTTCGGTCAACACCAATGCCAACGCTGTTTGAATCTGTGGTGCATCCCCCGCCAGTTCCAGTGCTTTTTCATATGAAACAATGCTGTCGTCATAGTGGCCAAATTGATATTCTATATCCCCCAACAGTTCATAAAAGTATGGATTGTTTGGCATTCTAGAAATCAATGTTTGGGTACCAATACGTGCCATATCTAAATTGCCACCACGCATATTTGCGATTGCACGTGCATATAATGCTGGGTTTGATTTATCTGTATATGGATACATTTCCAATACATGTTCAAAACTATCCAGATATCCAATCAATTTTGCACGAACCAATTCATATCCATCAATATCAGGCTTATTTGTCGTTTTTTTTGTATCTTTCTTTTGTGCAATTTGTTCCCGTACATTGGCTAATCTTTCGGTTGTCAAAGGGTGATTAATGCGATTAGGATTGATTTTAGATTCCAGTACACCTGTCATATCGCGCATTTGTTCCAGTACGGTTATAAACCCGTTTGGGTCTAACCCAGCCTCACACATCAGGTTAACACCCATATTATCTGCAATTCTTTCTTCATCACGTGTAAATGCCAACATAGACTGCTGGACAACACCGCTGGAACCTGCTAATACGCCAGCCCCCAAAGATGGATTTCCACCTGCCACCATTAATCCAATTCCCAATGCCTGAATCAGCATGGAACGTTTCATTTCTGCATTCATTCTTTGTGACATTTGTGCCATATGTCCGCCCAGTGTATGACCCAATTCATGTGCGATAACTGCTTGTAATGCCCCTGGTGTTTTAATTTGTTTCAGCAAACCTGTATAAACATAAACATCGTCACCACCTGCAACAAATGCGTTAAAATCATCATCCCGCACAATATGTATTTTCAATCTGTCAGTTGATATGTCGGCAACATCTGCCAATGGCGAAACCAGTTCTGCCATCATACGTTCTGTTTCTGTATCGTTTATCAGCGTTGCACCCCATGCCCCATGCATGGCGAATATCAGTCCTATAAAAAGAACAATTATCTTATGCACCCAACGTCACCCCACGATCAAAAAAGAACATCAAATCACGCACCCAATCATCCATATCATTATCACGTGCGGCATTACTGGCCAATTTGAATAAATCCCGATGTTCACGCCAATCAACAAAATAATATCGCATCCATCCGCTTTGTCGGGTTCCTAATAATTCGCCAACCCCACGCATGACCAAGTCTTGTTCTGCAATAACAAATCCGTCTTCGGTTTCGCACAATACATCCAATCGCTTTAATCCCTCTTCGGTAACGTTATATCCAAACACCAGAACGCAATACGATTGCGTATTGCCACGTCCAACACGTCCACGCAGTTGGTGTAATGCAGCCAATCCAAATCTTTCTGCGTTTTCAATCACAATAATAGATGCCTGTGGAACATCAATTCCAACCTCAATCACAGTGGTTGCAACCAATATCGGCATTGCCGAAGCGGTATCGGCAAACTCTGCCATAACTGCATCACGCTGTTTCTTATCCATTTGCCCATGAACTAAACCGACATTTTCAAAATAATCCGCTAACATTTTATGTCTTTCTTCGGCGGCTGTGACCGGCAGACCGTCTTCACTTTCTTCTACCAATGGGCATACCCAAAATACCTTGGCGCCGGCATCAACTTGGGGTTTAATTCTTTCAACCAATTCCAATACACGTCCCATTGATAACTTGGTTGTTTTTATTGGCTTTCGTCCTGCAGGCTTTTCATTGATAATCGAAACATCCATGTCACCATACATTGTCATAGACAGTGTGCGTGGAATCGGGGTCGCCGACAGTGCCAACAAATCAGGGTTGTTGCCTTTTTGACGTAACGCTTCACGTTGGGCGACACCAAATCTGTGTTGTTCATCAATTATAACCAATCCCAAATCTTTGTATTCAACATCTGTTGAAAACAATGCGTGTGTACCAATAACGATACGTGTCCGTCCAGATGCCAGCGATATCAGTTTTTCCCTGCGTCCAGCACCCTTGTCACGCCCCGTTAAAATGTCGCACATAATCCCAATTTCATCACACATTGGTTTCAGTTTGGCATAGTGTTGTTGTGCCAATGTATCTGTTGGTGCCAACAGGGCCGTTTGTGCACCTGTTTCTGCCATTTTAATTGCACTGGCCAATGCGACTGCGGTTTTGCCACTGCCAACATCCCCCTGGACCAGACGCATCATCGGCACACTTTTTTGCATATCTGCGAATATTTCATCGCATGTACGTTTTTGGGCCCCGGTCATTTCAAAGGGCAGGGTACGCCAAAACTTTTCCATCAGTTGATATTTCACCGGTCTTATACTGCGGCGATTTCTAATGTCTAATCTGTTCTTGCGACTGATTGCGATTGCAGATTGATGTGCCAACAATTCACAATATGCCAACTTTGCCATATATGTTGCATTGGGTGCTAAATCTGCATCTGTTTTTGGATGGTGAACTATTTGCAAGGCTTCAAAAAACTCAACCACACGTGGATCTTGTTCGCCACGCAGTTTGTCAGGCAACACTGCAAATATTTGGTCACGCATATTTGCAAAAACTTTTTGTGTTAAACCTTCGCCGGCTGGATAAATTGCCTGGGCAGATGGAATCTTAGACGCATTTTGTATTTCTTCGATAAAGTCCGGATGGTTAATCGTTGGTTTGGACGTTTTTTCCAGTTTGCCTGAAATCATACGCCATGCACCAATTGGCATTTTGTTCAACCAATAATCCAAAAACTTTGCATTAAAGAATTGAATTACAACACTGTTGCCCATTTTGTCGTTACATAAAATCTGGGTTGGACTACGTCTGCCACGAAATGCACGACCGGTCTTGTGTGATTTTATTTGCAGCGGTATTGTTATTGTGTCACCCGGATTTGCATCCATAATATTTTCAGTTATACCGCGGGCCCGTACATATGACGGCCTGTGTCGCAGAAAGTCAATAACACGCCGTCCGCCCAACACGTCTTCTAAACGTGTCGCCAATACAGGGCCGACCCCCTTGATAAATTGCAGGTCAGTATTCAAAAAATCAATCAGTTCACGTTTCATATATATAAAATCTAATGAAAAATATGCAAATTATCAATAATAAAAATCCCCCGTTTGGGGGATTAGAACATTTTACATCATTCCCGGCATGCCGCCACCCATTTGTGGGGCGACTGGCTTGTCCTCTGGAATCTCGGTCATAACCGCACCTGTTGTCAGCATAACACCTGCGGTGCTGGCAGCGGCCTGAATAGCTGTCTTTACAACCTTGGCTGGGTCAATAATCCCGGCCGACATCATGTCCACATATTCGCCTGTCTGTGCGTTATATCCAAAGTTATAATCGCTGGCATCCATAACCTTGCCAACAACGATTTCACCAGAAACACCAGCATTATCTGCAATCTGTGCACATGGTGCAATAATTGCACGGCGAACGATATCAACACCAACATTTTGGTCATTGTTCGCACCAACCACAGAATCTAATGCACGTGTTGCACGAACCAATGCGACACCACCACCTGCGACAATTCCTTCGGCAACGGCTGCACGTGTTGCGGCCAACGCATCATCAACACGATCTTTCTTTTCTTTTACTTCGACTTCGGTCATGCCACCAACTTTGATTACGGCGACGCCACCAACCAATTTAGCCAGTCTTTCTGCCATCTTCTCGCGGTCATATTCGCTGGTTGTGTTGGCCATAGATACACGAATTTCATCTGCACGTGCACTAATTGCGTCTTTGTTACCACCACCATGTGCAATCAGGGTTGAATCCTTGGATACAACAACCTTTTTCGCATTCCCTAAGACGACTGGTGATATGTTATCAAATGTCATGCCCATATCGTCACTGATGACAGTTGCACCTGTGACAATTGCGATATCTTTCAGCATTTCTTTGCGTCTATCGCCAAATCCAGGTGCCTTGACCGCACAAACTTTTAAGCCACCACGCAAACGATTTAATACCAATGTCGCCAATGCTTCGCTTTCAACATCTTCGGCAATAATCAATAATGGTTTACCAGATTGTGCGATTGGTTCCAAGATTGGCAATAATGCCTGCAAGCCTGTAATTTTCTTTTCAGAAACCAAGATTTGTGCCCCATCTAATTCCGCCAACATTTTCTCGCTGTTGGTGACAAAGTATGGTGACATAAAACCTTGGTCAAATTGCATGCCTTCTACAACATCAATTTCTGTATCCAGTCCCTTTGCTTCTTCAACTGTGATAACACCTTCTTTGCCGACACGTTCCATTGCGTTTGCAATTTTTTCACCAATGTCTGCATCATTATTTGCAGAAATGGTCGCAACCTGTGCAATTTCTGCACTATCCTTGACTGGGCGTGCATGGGCATCAATGTCCGCAACGACTGCACTGACAGCCATGTCAATACCACGTTTTACGTCCATTGGGTTCATGCCCGCAGCAATAACACGACGACCTTCACGTATCAGTTTTTGTGCCAATACTGTCGCAGTGGTTGTGCCGTCACCTGCATCGTCACCCGCTTTTTTTGCAACTTCTTGCACCATGCGTGCACCGATGTTTTCCTGTGGGTCTTTCAAGGATACCGCTTTGGCAACGGTTACACCGTCTTTTGTTGCAACTGGTGCGCCATATGACTTTTCAATAACAACTGTGCGTCCCTTTGGACCCATTGTGATTTTAACCGCATTGGCCAGTTTATCAACACCTGCCGCCAATTTATCTGTATCAAAAATAATATCTTTTGCCATTTTTATATCCTTATTCAATAATGCCCAAGATGTCAGTTTCTTTGATTAATACATAATCTTTGCCTTGCAACTTAACTTCGTTAACAGACGAAGCCCATTTTGCAAACAAAACAACGTCACCCGCTTTGACGGTCATAGGAATCTTTTCATCACCTGCGTATGCCCCATCGCCCACCGCAATAACACGACCCTGGGATGGTTTTTCACGTGCGTTATCTGGGATAATGATACCGCCTGCGGTTTTAATTTCTTCTTCTATTCTCTCTAATAAAACATAATTATACAATGGTTTGAACATAAATAATACTCCTTTGTAAACCCTGTATGGCTAATATAATTCAAAAAAGATTGCTTTCAAGCCCATATTTTAATATGCTGTTTGCGAAACACAAGGGGAATAAAATGAAATATGATGAAAATAATGTCTTTGCAAAAATTATTCGTGGTGAAATCCCATCAAACAAGATTTGTGAAAACGAACACGCAATGTCGTTCTATGATGTAAATCCAATGTTTTCAACCCATGTGCTGGTAATTCCCAAGGGGCCATTTCAAAACATTCTAGATTTTGCAAAAAATGCCACCGCTGACCAGCAGTCTGCCTTTTGGTCATGTTTTACAGAAACCGCAGATAAATTAGGCTTAGAATGCGAATTTAATTGTCTGGCCAACGCTGGTGCGAATGCACCATTTGTTGCCCAGTCTGTATTTCATTTTCATATGCATCTGGTTGCAGGTGAACGTACACCAGCGTTCCAAGAAATGATAGTAGGGTTAAAATAATGCGAATAAATGTTCGTGTCATACCACGTGCCAAACTTAATCGGGTTGAAGTTCAACCCGATGGCATTGTGCGTGTTCACACAACAACTGCCCCCACCGATGGCAAGGCCACAGCAGACGTAATAAAAATGCTGGCAGAACATTATAATGTCCCAAAAACCAGCATTAAATTAGTACGTGGTACCACATCACGTGACAAAGTTTTTGAACTTTAATAATTCATGATTTGCTTTTTTAGTTCCGCAACCGTATCCGCACCAAATATGTTATAAGAATCAGTCTTAACAATAAACCCATTTTTCTGCATATGTTTCATCAGGCGAACCAGTGGATTCCAAAATCCGTCTGTATTCAAAAAGAACAACGGTTTTGTTGTTTCGCCAATCTGCTGCATTGTCATAATATCTGTCAGTTCATTCAGTGTCCCAACACCCCCCGGCAGAATAATAAAAGCATCTGCAGAATCAAACATAATCTGTTTGCGTTCATTAACGCCATCAACAACCTGTAATTCAATTTCTGGATGGGCAGGTTCTTGCATTGCTATAACATCGTCGGTTGAAACACCGATTACTTCGCCACCATTTTTCAAGCACGCAGTTGCGACTGTTCCCATCAGTCCAACATCACCACCACCAAATACCATGCGGATACCATTTTTTGCCAATAATTTCCCAACAGCGACCGCATCACGCTTAAATTGTGGGTTAATTCCAAATTGATGTCCGCAATATACGGCAATTGATTTCAGTCTGCATGTCATTTTCTTTTTCCTTTATTTTTACAAATTATAGCATAAAATACCCTGACAATGAACGAAAAGTTTTTAGATTTTATTGCTAACTATAAAAACACGCCGGTGGCTATTGCTCTCAGCGGTGGTGTTGATTCGGTGTGCCTGTTGCATTGGTTGGTTAATGTTGGGGTAAATGTTACTGCCTTGCATGTAAATCATCATTTACGTAAATCCGCGGACACAGATGCCGAATATGTTGGCAAACTATGTGACGAACTGGGGGTGCCATATCAAATCTTTGATTGGACTGGTGATAAACCAACCACTGGGTTAGAGGCGGCGGCCCGAACCGCCCGTTATAAATTGATGACAGATTGGTGTCACGAGAACGGTATTGATACCTTGATGGTCGCACACCAGGCAGACGATCAAATCGAAACATTTTTAATGAATCTATCACGTGGCAGTGGGGTTTCCGGCCTGTCTGCAATGCGTGATGTATCATATCGTGATGGCATTCAAATTGTGCGTCCACTATTGGGGGTCTTTCGTCGTGAATTGATTGCGTATTGTGACGAACAAAAAATCCATTATTTAACAGATGAAATGAACTTTGACGATAAATACACACGTGTTAAAATTCGTCAAAATCGTCACCTGTTGGCTGATAAATTAGGAATCAGTGATGCACGTATCTTGTTGGCAATTGAAAATCTGTCCCGCACACGTTCTGCGTTGGATTTAGATGTGGATGCACGTGTACGCAGTGTTATGTATGATGACTATGCATTATTTTCAGATTCTTTTCTATTTGACCTACCGCCTGACATTGGTCTAAAGTTTTTGGGAATGTTAATACAACGCATTGGGGGGGATGATTATCAGCCACGCTTGAATTCGCTAACTTTTGCACTAAGTAAGTTGCACAACGAATGCAAAATTACTTTGGGACATTGTACGATTCGGCGTCATGGCAACACCATTTTAATTGTTCCCGAAGGTGCAAAAACAAGTATCAGGAAGAAAAATGAAAAAATTAAAAGACTTCAAAAACAACATGAAACAAAAAAATAATTCTGGTAAGAAGCGTGATAACGCATCATGGTTTTTAATTCTGTTTGTCGTAATATTGGCGGCTTTGGCGGGTCGTGCATTTCATATGGGTGGCACAGGGATTGTGACTGGAACAGCCCCTGTGGTTAGCAAGCCTGTGCAGTTATCTTTTAGTGATGTTTTGCGTCGTGGCGATGAAATCAAGACCATGCGTGTAAACGGTTCTGACGCAACGGGTACATTGGTGGATGGCACACCATATACTGCAACCATCACATACGACCCAGAAATGTTGGCTAAACTGGCTGACAATGGTACGGCTATAACTATTGACACATCACGTGGATGGTTTGAAAGGATTGCAACCTATGCCCCATTGGTCTTGACATTGTTATTTATATTCTGGATTGTGCGTGGCTTTAGACGTGGTGGTGCGGCTGGTGGAATTACACGTGGTCTGGTTGGTCAAAACTCTACCAAGTTAATTACGGGCAAGCCCAAGACCACATTTGCAGATGTCGCTGGTATTGATTCTGAAAAGCAAGAATTAAGCGAAATCGTAGATTTTCTTAAAAATAAAGACAAATACAAAAACCTGGGGGCACGTGTACCACGTGGCGTATTGCTGTCTGGTCTGCCAGGAACTGGTAAAACATTATTGGCACGTGCCATCGCCGGCGAAGCCAATGTTCCATTCTTTGCAGCATCTGGTTCGGATTTTTCTGGGATTATCGTTGGACTTGGTGTTGCCAAGATAAAAGAGATATTTGAAGTGGCACGCCGAAACGGCCCATGTATCTTGATTATTGATGAAATTGATGCTATTGGGCAAAAGCGTTCTGCCCACTCATTCAACGACCAAGATCGTGAACAGACCCTAAATCAGTTGCTGATTGAAATGGACGGTTTTGCGAATGAATCTGGCATTATTGTAATTGGTGCAACAAATCGTGCCGATATGCTGGATCAGGCATTGTTGCGTCCTGGTCGTTTTGACCGTCAGGTTTATATTGAATTACCTGATATGGCGGGCCGTCGTGAAATCCTGGATTTGTATGCCAAGCGTGTCAAGGTTGATGACAGTGTAAACCTGCAAGATATTGCACGTGGTACGACCGGATTTTCGGGTGCAGATTTGGCGAACCTATTGAACGAAGCCGCCTTGCACGCTGTTCGTAATGGTCGTGAAAAAATTGCCCCCGAAGATATAGAAGAAGCACGTGATAAAATTATCATGGGCCCACGCAAGGTTCGCAAAATGCGTCCCGAAGACAAGAAGTTAACCGCATATCACGAAGCGGGTCATGCCTTTGTCAGCATGATGTACGAAGATGTTGCCGATCCTGTGCACAAGGCAACAATTATCCCACGTGGTCGTGCCTTGGGTATGGTTCAGCACCTGCCAATTGATGACAAAGTATCAATGACATTGGCCGAAGTGCGTGCAAATCTGTCAATCGCATTGGCGGGTCGTTGTGCCGAAGAAATCTTCTTTGGTGCGGATAAGATTACAACCGGTGCCGAAAGTGATATCGCCATGTCAACACGTTTGGCACGCTATTCGATTACAACTGCCGGTTTGTCGCCAAAAATTGGTATGGTTGCCATAAATCAGGTCAGTACTTTGAACTCTCGCACTGCACTGGAAAATGCGTCTGACAAGACAGCCGAGATTGTAGATGCGGAAATCCGTACCTGGATAGACAATGCTCATCGTGATGCGACACGTCTTTTGACCAAAAATAAGAAAACCGTTGAAAAATTAGCAACTGAATTGCTGAATCGTGAAACACTGACAGGTGAAGAAATACGTGAAATTGTATTTGGCAAACAGAAGACCGCTAAATCATCAACCAAGAAACCAGCAACACGTAAAAATGCAACAAAAACTAAAAAACAGTAAGTTTGAATTATTGCAAATGCCACCCGCCAATACGCAATCTGTATTGGTGACGGTTGGTGACCAATGTGTAATTTTTGACCCATGGGGACGGGCAGGGGACTGGTCACGTATTTTGGATGAACGCGGGTTGAAACTGCGTGCAATATATGCGACACATGGTCATCCTGATCATATTGCATGTGCCCCGGCCTTGGCAAAACAATACGGTGTCCCTTGGTATTTGCACAGTGGTGATTTCCGTCTGGTTGGTTGGGGCAATGATTTGCTGACATACTTTGATTTGCCACCGATTGATATTAATGACACACGCCCAACAATGTTGGATGTTTCACCCATTGAAATACTGCCAGGATTACGCATGGATATTTACGAAACCCCGGGTCACACACCTGGTGGTGTTGCGTACCATTTCCCAGATGAACGTGTTTTATTGATTGGTGACACCTTGTTCCAAGACAGTATCGGTCGTTATGACCTGCCAGGTGGTGATAAGAAAATGCTGTTTCAGTCTATTTCAAACCTGTATAAACTGAATATTGCACCTGATACTGATGTTGTACATGGTCATGGTATGGCAACAACGATTGAATGGCTGAAACAAAATAATCCATTTTTTCAGTCCTAATAATTTTCCCACATACAATCGTTTTAATAACTTGAAAATAGTTAAATATGCTTTATAATTCATCTGGCGAAGATGAAATTGTTCTTTTGTGTGTTTATCACAGAATGCACAAATGAATAATTTTTCTTCGCAGAATCAAAATACTATAAAAATGGAGAAAACAAATGGTATTTGGCTTATTTAAGAAAGAAGAAGCGGCAAAATTAAACAATCCAATTGCGGTTGAAATCCCATACGGTGATGCGACATTGCGTTTGGAAACTGGTCGTATGGCAAAACAGGCAAATGGTTCTGTTTTGGCAACATTGGGTGAAACAATGGTTTTGGCAACTGTGTGTGCAGAAAAATCTGCTGTCGAAGGTCAGGATTTCTTTCCTTTGACTGTTGATTACCAAGAAAAGTTTGCATCCGCAGGTCGTATCCCTGGTTCACGTGACAGACGTGAAGGCAAGGCATCAACCGCAGAAACATTGACTGCACGTTTGATTGACCGTCCAATCCGTCCTTTGTTCCCAGAAACATTCAAGAACAAGGTTCAAATTATTGCCCAGGTGTTCTCTTATGATAAAAAGAACCAGCCTGACATTTTGGCAATGATTGCATCCAGTGCGGCATTGGCATTGTCTGGTGTTCCATTCCAGGGTCCAATTGGTGCGGCACGTGTTGGCTATGTTGATGGTCAGTATGTATTGAACCCATCCAAGAAAGATGCAGAAAATGGCGAAATGGATTTGGTCGTTGCTGCAACCAAAGATGGCGTTTTGATGGTTGAATCTGAAATTGGCGAACTGGATGAAAAGACAGTTTTGGGTGCGGTTAAATTCGGTTTTGATGCCCAGCAATCTGTTATTGCTGCAATCAACGAATTGGCAGAAAAGGCTGGCAAAGAACGTTGGGAAACACCTGAAAAGACCCCAGAACAGCTGACAATGGAAGCAGATTTTGAACAGTTTGCACCTGCAATCGAAGCAGCCCTGCAAATCAAAGAAAAATTGGTTCGTTTGGAAACACTGGCATCCATCCATGCCGAAGCCAAGGCACGTATCCCAGAATTGTTCCCAGAATCAGAACGTGCCACATCTACATTAGAATCATGGGCAGACGAAGTTGTTGAAAACCTGACAGCACGTATTATGCGTGGCAATATCTTGGCTGGCAAACCACGTATTGACGGTCGTGATAACAAGACTGTTCGTCCAATTGAAATTGAATTGGGTGTAATGCCACGTGCACATGGTTCTGCATTGTTCACACGTGGTGAAACACAGGCATTGGTATCCTTGACATTGGGTGGTGGCAAAGACGCTTTGCCAATCGAATCCTTGGACGGTGCCGAAGAACGTGACTTTATTTTGAACTATAATTTCCCAGGTTATTCTGTTGGTGAATGCAAAGGCTTGAAATCTCCAGGTCGTCGTGAAATTGGGCATGGTAATTTGGCATGGCGTGCGGTTCATCCAATGGTACCAACCCGCAGTGAGTTTGACTATGTAATCCGTATAGTTTCCGACATCTTGGAATCAAACGGTTCATCTTCTATGGCGACAACATGCGGTGCAACATTGGCAATGATGGACGGTGGTGTTCCAATGAAACGTCCGGTTGCAGGTATTGCAATGGGCTTGATTAAAGAAGGTGATGATTACGCAATCTTGACTGACATTTTGGGTGACGAAGATCACTTGGGCGATATGGACTTCAAGGTAACAGGTACAGACCAGGGTGTAACAGCGTTGCAGATGGATATTAAAATCACGTCTATTACCTTTGAAATCATGGAACGTGCCTTGGCACAGGCAAAAGATGGCCGTATGCACATCTTGGGCAAGATTGAAAAGGCAATCAAAAAGCCACGTGAAAAAGTATCAGAATATGCACCTCAGGCATATATGATGAAAATCAACCCAGACAAGGTTCGTGAAGTAATCGGCAAAGGCGGTTCTGTGATTCAGGCGTTGGTTCGTGAAACAAACACGATTATTGACTTGGAAGATGACGGTACTGTTAAAATCATGGCGACAACCAAAGAAGATGCAGACGAAGCAATTCGTCGTATCAAAGACATTGTTGCCGAACCAGAAGTTGGCCAGATTTACAAAGGCACAGTATCTGGTATGAAAGATTTTGGTCTGTTCGTCAAAATCATGAACGGATTCGAAGCAATGGTTCATATTTCTGAAATCACAGGTGAACGTATTGCAAAAATCGAAGATACCAAGATTAAAGAAGGCGACACAGTATACGTCCGTTATCTGGGTGCCGACAAACGTGGCAAGACACGTATGTCAATGGTTGGTATCGACCAGAAAACAGGTGAAGAAATCCAGAAATAAGGTTGATTTATGAAACCTGAACAACTGAAATGGACTGATAAAGAATGGGCAGCATACCTGGGGTGTGCTGTCCATGATATTCCAAAGTTCAAACGATATTTAGAAGAAAACTATGTGTTGGGCATATGGCAGGACGAAAAGACCAATCTTAAATATGCCGAATTGCAACGTCGTCACGATGCACCATCTGGTGCTGTGCGTTATATAACGGTTACAATGTCTATTGGTTTTGATTTGCCACTGGACAAGATGGTTGAATTCACAAACAATGAATTTGTTCCGTCTTTGCGTATTCGCCCTGTGGCGGCCGCGTGTTACGGTGTACCGCAAAAAGTTTTGCAAATGTTGCATATAAACACAAAACAAAAATAGAGTAGGGGGTATAAAATGGATATGGAATCATTAATGGCCCAGGCCCAGGCATTACAATCACGTGTTGCAGATGCCCAGGCACAACTGGATAAAACAATAATCAAAGGTATCGCTGATAACGGTGCATGCATTGTTGATATGACCGGTAAGTATGATATTCAAAAAATTACAATTCGCCCAGATGTTTTGGCATTGGGTGCAACTGCGGTTGAACAGGTTGTTTTAACTGCATTGCGTGATGCCAAGGCCAAGGCAGATGTTCAAATAGACAAAGTTATGGGTGACGCAACATCTGGTGTGGCATTACCCTAATTAAAAAATCCCCCGTTTGGGGGATTTTTTAATGCTGTTTTATTCTGATTTAAAACCATGTCCATGGTTGAAATACCTTTAACAATCCCAATGCTGTACGCTTGTCTGCGTATGTGTGACCGCATCTTGGACATACATTGAATGGCTTGATAATGGCTTTGACCTTGCCAAAAACCAAATGCCACAGATATATGCCTAATGCCCATGTTGCAATTACCAGACCCCATGCAATATAGCCAAAATACTGGTCCACTGTGCGTGTAATAACGGTGATTGTTGTCACGTCAGATTTTGATAAATCGTTATAGATTTTTGTCGCAACCGGCCATGAAGATGGACGCCATGGGTACACATGTTCAATCCCATAGTTGGTCAAGAATGTTGTACCCAAACCGCCAGTCTGTTTGTCCAGTGACTTTTTTATCGCCTCGTCCAGCATAGTGTCAACTTCGGCCTGTGCAACACGTGTCAGGCTGGTTTTAATTTTATCTAATTGTGCATTGACCTTTTGTGCGGTGTTATCGACCTTGTCAATGGCGGTGTTTGCCTTGGCGATTGCGTTGTCTGCCTTGTCCAAGCCCTTATCCACAGATTCAACAGCCTTGTCCACCGCATCAGTTTTTACCCCAAACATTTTCGCAAAACCACTCAGTTTTTTAACGCCTGTTGTTTTTTCACGTGCTTCATTTGTTGCTTCTGCTGCCTGTGCTGTTTTTTCTTTTGCATTTGCGGTTGTGTCGGTCACTTTATCAACAGCGTTTTCTGCCAATTTTACACCGTCAATTGCTTTTGCAATTGGTTTTTCCAGATTAATTGAATCCGCAATACCATCTAACATTGCCTCATATTGCTTAACGATGCCTTTTTGCAGATCAAAGAACATAGATACAACAATAGATTTTTTTATTGGCTGTGAATAAGTGTTTTTTACATGTAATGGTGCCCAAATCAAGAATGCAAACCAGATAATTGTAAATATGGCGATTCCACGTTTTACGCCACGTACCAAAGATTTCTTTTTTGCGACGGTTTTTGCACCGCCCATATCAATAACCTCAACTTCTTTTTTTTGTTTGGTCATTAAAAACCCCTTTGATTGTTCAAAGGGATTTTAGACGATACCAGTCCATCATTTCAAGGTTTTATTTAATTTTGTCAAACTTTGCTTCTACAGATGTTGCCCTGACCATCTTATTAAATGCGTCTATCTCTGTTTGTAATGTTTCGCGAATCTGATTAATCTGTGGGTACTGCAACGCTTGCAATTTCATGACTTCGCTAATGCTTTCTTTGTACAGGCAATATTCCGCCTCGCCACTATACATTACTGATAAATCTACCTCAGGAATCAGATTCCATTGTCTTGGAACCTTCTTATCTGCACGACAAACCAATAGATAGATATAGTCAAAAGGTCCCGAACGTTTATGCAGATTATCTAATATTAAATCATTGGTATTTGCTTTAACCAGTTTCATTTATTTTTCACCTTTGTATTGCTTGATAAATTGTTGTTTAAATTCGGCAAATCGTCCCTGTTCAATGGCGGTACGTATATCACGCATCAGGTCCTGATAAAACCACAGGTTATGTTGTGTCAACAATGTTGCCCCCAAGATTTCATTGCATTTAATCAAGTGATGAATATATGCACGTGATCGCTTACATGCGGGGCATCCGCACTTGTCATCTAATGGACTGGCGTCATCACGAAATCTTGCGTTACGCATATTCATTGTGCCATGTCTGGTAAATGCCTGGGCGGTGCGTCCTGCACGTGTTGGCATAACACAGTCAAACATATCTATACCACGTTCAACCGCACCCAATATATCTAATGGTGTTCCAACCCCCATCAAATAACGTGGCTTGTCCTTTGGCAACAAAGGTGTTGTGGTTGCAATCATATCAAACATAACGTCTTGCGGTTCGCCCACTGCTAAACCACCAACGGCATAGCCATCAAAACCAATTTCAACCAATTCACGTGCGGATTTTTCACGCAGGTCTGGAAAGTCTGCACCTTGGACAATACCAAAAATGCCATAGCCCGGACGGTCAACAAATGCGTCTTTGCTGCGTTTTGCCCAACGTGTCACCATTTCGACATTCTTTTCAACACGCTTGCGTTCGGCTGGTAATTTCAGGCATTCGTCCAATACCATTGTGATATTAGAATCCAACTGGTGCTGAATATGTACAGAATCTTCTGGTCGCAAGAAATGCTTTTTACCGCCGTCAAAATGTGATGTAAATTGTACGCCTTCTTCGCTCATCTTGGTCAGGGTTGACAGGCTCATAACCTGAAAACCACCACTATCGGTCAAGATTGGACCACGCCAACCACCAAACTGGTGCAGGCCACCCATCTGTTCAACCAAGTCACCACCTGGACGCATCATCAAGTGATATGTATTGCCCAATATAACTTCTGTGCCTGTTGCTTCAACTTGATCCATGGTCAACGCCTTGACAGTTGCCGCCGTACCCACCGCCATAAATGCAGGGGTTTGAAATGTGCCATGTGCGGTTTCAACAGAACCACGTCTGGCGTTACCGTCTGTCGCAATCAAATTAAATTTCAGTGCCATTTTTATTCAATCCTTTATCGTGTTGCCTGCACTGGATACAGCATTTGCGTCTTGCTTCAGTGCATCTCTGCCTGCTGCGACCGCTACAACCGGTGCCAGCATATCATTGAGACTTTTTTGTGTGTTTTATTTTTTGCACGGTTTAAAGTTTTCCTGCCATATGGCTGCTAAATCTGCTTTAAAGTCCGCCCCCTGGGTCACGATGGACATTGGCCCATCAAAGAACCCACGTGAATACTTCTGGACATCTTGTGGTGTTATTTTGTGAACTTGTTCCGTCACCCAGTCATATTCATACAGTTGTTTATGATGTCTGTAAAATCCAACCAATTTATCACAGCGTTGGGTTGCAGATTCTTTAAAGTCTGCTTCGCCCAATGCGTCTTTGCGATTGTATCTATCCAAATCATCTTCCGTAATTCCTAGATTATTATAAATATCATACGCATTTTGTGCGATTAACTGAACAACGCGTTCTATGTTGGCGGCTGATGTTTCTGTTGCAAAACCATTCCAAAAATGACGTTCATTTCCGGTATTAAAGCCACCAAAACCATACACCAGCCCATTGTCCTGACGTAATACATTTGCGATTTGCTTGTTTATGTACCGTTCAAATCGTCCAACAGATAAATTATTAAAATAATAATCCATTGTAAACGGCCAAATATCCGGGAATATTATACGCAGGCGCACATTTTTTTGTTCTGGTTTTAGGTTATGAATAACGCACGGTGTGTATAGAATGTCTGTATTTGCGGTAACATCGTGTGTTGGCAGGAAAGAAAACACCTGTTCGATATGTTTCAGTGTTTTATCCATATCTGCTATTTTCCCAGACACACAAATAATACAGTTTTTTGCTGACAATCTGCGGGAAATAAATTCCAGCATTTGTTCACGTGTAAACGACATAATTGTTTCAATAGATCCCAGTGTTCTCAGCGAAGAAATCCCCCAGTTAAAAACATGTTCAGCCATAAAAGAATTAAATTGTCTGTTTGGGTCATCTTGTGCGCGTCTCAGTTCGTCGCAAACAACCTTGCGTTCAATTTCAATCTTTTTCGGGTCAAACAGTGAATTTTGCAGTTGGTCACCCAAGAAACTGATTAACAAATGTGCATTCTCTGCCACAATTCGACCATAGAACGCCAATGAACTAATAGATGTTGACGCGTTGCGCCATCCCCCGTGATAGTCCATATGGTTATCTATCGCTACCTTGTTCGGGAAAGATGTGGTGCCTTTGCACAACATATGTTCGCAAAAGTGTGTCAGGCCTAATTCATTTTCTGCCTCGTCGCGTGAACCGGTATTAAAAAAGACCTTAACCGTTGTTGTCACTAAATCCATCGGGTCTAAAATAACGGTCAAACCGCTGGGCAATATATGCAATATTGGGTTGAATATCATCTTTTAGACCTCTTTTTTGAACAATAAACAGCAATCCCCATAACTAAAAAATCTGTATTTTTCTGCAACTGCATGTGCGTATGCCGCCTTCATTTCATCCAGTCCTGCAAACGCAGATACCAACATAAACAATGTTGATTTTGGTAAATGGAAGTTGGTCAGCAATACATCTGCAACATTAAATGTGTACCCTGGGGTGATAAAAATGTCTGTTGTTGAACAAAATGGTGCAACACGTGGATATTTTGCTTTGTCTGTGTTACGAATTGCCGCACTTTCCAGCAGTCTCAAAGATGTTGTCCCAACCACAATAACACGCTTCGCCTTGTTTATCTTATCTGCTTGTTCTTCGGTAATACACCCCCATTCACTGTGCATTTTATGGTGTCTCAGGTCTTCTACCTTGACCGGTAACCATGTCCCCGCCCCAACATGCAGGGTAATGTTTACAATTTGCGCGCCACGTTCCTGAATTTGTTCCAGCAATTCTGGTGTAAAGTGCAAACCGGCCGTTGGTGCGGCCATTGACCCCAAAGGCTTGGAATATACTGTCTGGTATCTTTCCTGGTCGGCTAATTCTGCCTCACGCTTCATATATGGGGGCAGGGGCATTTTTCCAACCGCATTCAGTGTTTCAAATACATTGTCACACAAAAACTCCAGTTTTAATCCGCTGTCATCATCATGTGCCAAAACACGAATCTGGTCACCATTATCCAATGTTAAGATTGTGCCATCTGGGATTTTATTAAACTTTTTACACAGTCCCCACCAAATCTTGTCATCAACTGCGGTGTGCAGGGTAATTTCATGTTTGCCGTCCGCCATAAATCGTGCTGGAATAACACGTGAATTGTTGAATACGACAACGTCGCCCGCCTGCAGATAATCCACAAAATCACGAACATTTTTGTCGTTTTGGACATCACCATTTACAACCAGCATACGCGACGCATCGCGTCTGTCCAGTGGTCGTGACGCAATCAGTTCGCTTGGCAATTCATAATCAAAATCAGATAGGTGTAACATTTATGTCTTTTATCTTTGCTTTTCCTGACCCCATCTGTCGCGCAATAGATTTATTTGGTGTTGCTGGTGCAACTCTTCAAGTGTGCGACCATTTACGTCAACTATATGACTATTGGCAAATCTTGGTGCCACAGTCAAAGAAACCTTATCTTTATCTTTTGTTTTGTATCGTATTGTATCACCAACTGACACATAGTCAGGGAAATGGGTATCCATTATAGTCATTTGTCTATCTGCCAGACCATCCCCATCCATGTCCAAGATGCATGCAGTCGCTGTTCTGACTACGCGCATATCAATAATTACGCCTTGATCTGTTTCAAGTTCTTTGTGTGTACACCCCAACATCATGCCCGCACCCGATAATGTTAAAATCACTTTTTTATAAAAATTCATCATACAACCTCTTTACTTCTTAAACTCTAACCCTTGGTCGGTATAGTTTTCGGCCTTGTCTTCCCAATCTGGTTCAACGCGTACAAACAGGTGCAGTCGTGCATTTACACCCCATTGATTCTGGATGTCATGACGGGCGGCGGTGCCGATTTGTTTCAATTGTGCACCACCACGACCAACAACAATCTTTTTGTGTCCGTCATTGCGAACTGCAATTTTTTGGTAAATATCCAAGACGCCTTCTGCATCAACATCAACACGTTCGGTCACAACATTTATGTGATAAGGCAATTCTTGGTGAATATATCTGTAAATCTTTTCACGTGTCAATTCTGCCAAATACAATTCGTCTGGCACATCTGGTGCATCAACTGTATCAAATAAATATGGGCTTTCCGGCATAACATCGGCCAATGCATCCAACATCTTGACCACACCATCATTTTTCAGTGCCGAAACCATAAAGATTTCACGCCATGGTGCCATTTGCGAGATTTCTGCAACCATTGGCAACAGGTCTAATTTTGCAATCGCATCGACCTTGTTCAATGCGACAAAGATGTTTGGCCTGTCTTTGATTTTTTCTGCCAATGCACGAATTGTTTCTGTGATACCCTTTTGTGCATCCACCAACAGCAGTATTGCATCTGCGTCGCTGACGGCATCCATGGCGGCTGCAACCATTGCACGATCCAGACGGCGTGAAGGCTTAAAAACACCTGGTGTATCAACAAAGATTAACTGCTTATTGCCAACCATTTTAACGGCACGCAGACGTGTTCGTGTTGTTTGCACTTTGTGTGAAACAATGGACACTTTGCGTCCCATAATCTGGTTTAACAATGTACTTTTGCCTGCGTTTGTTGGGCCGATAATGGCAACAAAGCCCGAATATGTTTTTTCTGTCATGACAAAAACCATAGCACACCAAATCCAAAAGTGAACAAAAAACTTGCAAAAAACTACTAAATATACTAAAAAGGTGATGGTGTAGGCGGGCGAACATAAAAAGGATAAAAATATGCAACTGACCGGTCCCGAAATCCTGTGCCGTATGCAGGATAAACCAAACCCAGATATTGTAATCAAACCATTTAATATGAAATGCCTTGGGTCAAACAGTTATGATTTGCACCTGGCCGACACCCTGCGTGTATATGAACACACAATCCCAAAAGGTATGAAGCCTGCAATTGAATACAAGGGCGACCCCTGTCTGCACAGCATGGCAGATTGGTTTACGGACGATTATGCATATCGTAATTTTTGCCAATATCCGCAACACTATGATATTCGCAATCCACGTTATACATTGGATCCAACAAATGCATTTCATCATAAAACAGTTGATATTAAAATCCCAAAGTCGGGTCTGATTTTATCCCCTGATGTGGGTTATCTGGGGTCAACAGTTGAATATACAGAAACGCGCAACCTGTTCCCGTACATTGACGGTAAATCCAGTGTTGGACGTAATTTTATCTTAAATCATCACACAGCCGGTCGTGGTGATGACGGTTTCTGTGGTGAATGGACATTGGAAATTCGTGTTTTATATCCAACTGTTGTATATCCAAACATGCGTATTGGCCAGATTTATTATGAAGAGTTTACCGGTGACCGCATGCCCTACAATGAAAATCCGCACAGTCATTATAACGGCCAGCGTGGACCAACTGCCGCCGCTGTAATTCCTGTGGATGACTTTATTATTTCTAATAAAGTAAAGCAAAGATAAACTAAATCCCACCATTGCGTGGGATTTTATTTGCTTTTTTGACATGTAACATATACAATCAGCATAACATAACAAAGGGGAAGCATTATGTGGACAGTTATTGCAGTTATTGCAGTTTTATTATTATATTTCATTGCCATCTATAACGGATTGGTTGCCCGCCGTAATCAGGCGCGTGAAGCATGGGCCACAATCGATTCCCAGTTAAAACGCCGATATGATTTAATTCCTAATTTGATTGAAACTGTTCGTGGTGCGGCAAAACATGAAAGTGAAACCTTGTCTGCTGTCACAAATGCCCGTAATGTTGCGATGGGCGAACAGGGGCCTGCATCGGCTGATGCACAAAACAAATTAAGTCAGACGTTAAAAAGTCTGTTTGCGGTTGCTGAAAATTACCCAGATTTAAAGGCAAACCAAAACTTCTTGGAATTGCAACGTGAATTAACGGACACAGAAACCAAGATTCAATCTGCACGCCAGTTTTATAATACGGTTGTCATGGCATTGAATACCCAGATTGAACAATTTCCATCTTGTATAATTGCCAGCATGTTTGGCATAACACCTGAAAAGATGTTTGAAATTGACGATGCAGAAAAGGTCGCCCCAAAGGTTAAGTTTTAATGTCACAAAATAATGTGCAAGATTTTTCGTTGCATACACATACCGTCGGTTTTGACGGACGCAGTACAGTTGCCGAAATGGCATCACGTGCAAAAGATTTGGATATGTCACTAATTGGCATATCCAATCATTTTATTGTGCATCCAGATGTGAAAAAAGCACATTTTTATCCACACGCTGTTCGTGGCGGATACGATAATATATACCAATCATCATTTGTGGATGTTTTGGCGAAATATCGTGAACATTATGATGAAATTGATCGTGTTGCATGGGATATGCATATGCCAATCCTGCGTGGGATAGAGGTTGACTATTTTGACAACTATAACTGGCATCAGGGGATTGAATATGCAATAAAGGTGCTAAAGCCAGACTATGTTATTGGTGCATGTCATTTAATTGAATACAACGGTCGTCTGTGCAATGTCCACGATATTAAAACCGCCCCTCAGCCCGATAGGGATAAAATGCTATCTCTATATTGGCACAAGGTTGCACGTGCCGCCAAGTCAGGATTATTTACATTCATGGCACATCTTGATTTGCCTAAAAAGGTTAAGGTTGGCAATGAATTAAAGTGGCGTGATATTGAAAGCCAGGTCGTTGACACAATCGCACAAACCAAAACAGGGATAGAGATTAATACCAGTGGTGTTGAACGTATGGGGGCATCGTATCCCGGTCCACATATTTTAAATTGCATTGCCAAAACCGATATACCTGTTTTAATCAGCGATGATGCACATCAGGCATCACAAATTGGCCGTCACTTTGCAGATACCGAAGAAATAATCCGCCAATATGGCATAAAAAACCGATTAACCCTGCAGAAAATACTTGCTTTTTCAAACAAAACACTATAAACTGTGACCCGCTGGGTAATCAGAACTGATTAAACAACGGTGCTTTTTTTGGTCCCGTTTGTGATAAGGATTCTGTTCTTGGTTATAAAACCTGGCACCTAAAAAACCAAAAATAAAAGGATAAAACAATGGCAAGAGCAGGTGCAAAACGTAGCACACGCAAACTGAAGATTGGACGTTCCTTGGGCGTCAATCTGTGGGGTCAGGCTAAATCCCCATTTAACAAACGTAAATACAAACCTGGTCAGCATGGCCCAACATCTCGTGGTGGTAATTCTTCTGATTACGCAAAACAGATGCGCGCTAAGCAGACTTTGAAGGGTTACTATGGCAACATCGGCGAAAAGAAGTTCCGTGCATATTATCTGGAAGCCAACAATATGAAGGGCGACACCCCAGAAAACTTGATTGGTTTGTTGGAACGCCGTTTGGATGCAGTTGTATATCGTGCAAAATTGGCACCAACTGTATTCTCTTCACGTCAGTTGATTAGCCATGGCCACATCAACGTTAATGGCAAACGTGTTAAGATTGCATCATATCAGGTAAAACCAGGTGATGTTATCACAGTCAGTGAAAAAGCAAAACAGATGCCATTGGTCGTTTTGGCATTGGAATCTGCAGAACGCAACTTTGCAGACTATGTTTCTGTTGACAGTGCAAACTTCACAGCAACATTTGTACGTGTACCTGCGTTCGAAGACGTACCATATCCTGTTCAAATGTTCCCAGAATTGGTCGTCGAATTCTATTCTCGTTAATAAAAATAACGATATGGAAATTAAATCCCCCCCATTTGGTGGGGGATTTTTTTATAAAAAACACGTTTTTTTGCATTTTTAATGCATGAATATTGCAAAAAACAGGGATTTTTTAATTATTGTCTTGACTTAAACCGCAGATTTCTCTACGATTCGGGTAAGCAGTACAAGGATTGTCCATTGGAACTGCGGGACACCTTATAATATCAATTCTATGAAAGGAGAAACCTATGAACAAACAGCAATTGATTGAAGCAATCGCAAACGAAGTTGATGTAACCAAAGCAACAGCAGCAGCATGCTTGGATGCATTCATCAACACAGTTACAAAAGTTTTGAAAAAGAAAGGCGAAGTTCGCTTGGTTGGTTTCGGTACATTTGCAACTGCAAAACGCAAAGCAACAACAGGCCGCAACCCACAGACAGGTGCAGAAATCAAAATCCCTGCATCTACTCAGCCTAAGTTCAAACCAGGTAAGGCTTTGAAAGAAGCTTTGAACTAAATCTGTTCAAAAGATGATATACCAAGGTCCCCCAATCGGGGGCCTTTATTATTCTCTTGATTTTAGATAAAACTGCACTATCATAATACAGCGAGAATGTTTGGATAGCATATATCCAATTATGGATTTATCCCTGTATTTTTATTATAATAAATAAAGTATAGTGGGGTATGGTCGTGCGACCACAGGATTCACTACGGATAAAGATGGCATAAATCTTTATTGGCAATGAATTTGGTGGTCGTACAAATGTGAAACATTAAAAAAGGAATATAAATGGTAAAAGTAAAAGAAAACAAAAACGCACCTAAAAAGGGTGACACACCAAAAACACCACGTGCAATTCGTGGTGAAAACAAACACGAAATCGATGCTAATGATGACAAGATTTACTTTATGGCATTGGGTGGCCTGGAACACATTGGCCAGAATATGTACATCTATAAATATCGTGGTAAATATCTGGTTGTTGATTGTGGTATGGGATTTCTGGACGAAGAAATCGGGGCAGGGGACGTTCAATATTGCGATACAACATGGTTGGAAAAACGAAAAAAAGATGTTGTTGGCTTTATTGTAACCCATGGCCACGAAGACCATATCGGTGCATTGAAATACATTTGGCCAAAGTTTAGAAAGCCAATTTATTGCACACGTTTCCCCGCAGAGATTTTGCGTCGCACATTTGCGGGTATTGAAATGGACTTTAATCCAAATACAGACATTGTTGAATTTGACCACAATGGTGCAACATTGGATTTAAATCCTTTTACTGTTGAAACGTTCCATGTCACCCACAGTGTGCCAGAGGCCCAGATGTTAATCATACAAACACCTGCGGGTAAGATTTTGCATACAGGCGACTGGACATTCAATGATGATATTCCAATCGAAGCACCAACGGATTTTGCACGCCTGTCTGCAATTGGTTCTGATCCAAAATTGTTGGCATGTATGTGTGATTCCACCAACTCGTCACGTCAAACAAAACAGACAACCGAAACCCAGGTTCGTGAAACACTGACCGAAATTATGAAGAATGCACCCGGGCGTGTATTGGTTACCGGTTATTCACGCAGTTTGGCACGTATCAAAATGTTTGCTGAGGCTGCACGTGCCGCAGGTCGTATCGCCTGTATCAAAGAACGCAGTAATCCAAACCCGGTTCCATATGTTGGCCTGCCAGAGTTTCGTGAAATGGGCATTCAATTTGGCTATTTGAACAAAGACGATGTTTATCTGCACAGCGAAATCAAAGATTTACCTGCAGAAAAACAGGCGATTTTCTTGACTGGTTCCCAGGGTGAAAAGTTTGCAATGCTGACCCGTCTGTGTCATGGCCAGGTCAAAGAATTAAAGTTGCAACCAACTGATACAATCGTGTTCAGTGCAATTATTATCCCAGGTCGTGAACAGGATGTGTCATACCTGTATAATAAATTGGCACGTATGGGTGTTAAAACACACACTATCTTTGATACCGATAACTTACACGCCAGCGGTCATGCCGGTCGCCCTGAATTGGAACGTTTTTATGATATGGTACACCCCCAGGTGTCTATCCCAATGCATGGTGACTATATCAACGAAATGTTGAATGGTAAAATGGCGATGGAACGTGGCGGTGCAAAACACATGATGGTCGTGCATAATGGCGAAATGGTTGCACTAAGTGACGGTGCCGAACCATATGTTGCCGAAACAATTGAAACCAGTTATGTTGTTATGGAAGGTGAAACAGAACGCAGTGCCAACGATCAAGTTTATAAAAATCGTAAAAAGATTGCTTCAAATGGCGCGGTGTTTGTGACCTTGCCTGTGGACAAGCGTGGCTTCCTAAAAGGTGTGCCCGAGGTTTCCAGTGCTGGTATCTTTGAATCTGATGAAACTGGCTTCATGAAGCGTCAAATTCAAATTGAAATCAGTCGTGCAATCGATGGCTTGACCAAAACCGAACGCAAAGACCGTAATAACTTGGTGCGTGCGGTTCAGGTTGCCTCAAATAAAGTGGTACGTGCGGCACTTGGTGCGGACAAGAAACCACAATATAGTGTTCACTTTATCCAAAAGTAAACCAAATCCCCACATTGTGGGGATTTTTTATTATGCCTTGCAAAACAGGATTAAATGCTGTAATATAAAAAACATGACAGTTCGTTTTATTAATTTTTACTGTTGTCGCTAAAACTGCAATTTCCGCAAACTGTTTTCGTTTGCATTTCCAAAACTCAATTATTAAAATCCAAAAACAAAAGCCGAAAAAGGAACGTATTATGACGATTAAATTATACAATACATTGACCCGTAAACTAGAAGACTTTAAACCTTTAGAACCAGGCAAGGTTGGTTTTTACTCATGCGGTCCAACGGTTTATCACTATACACATTTGGGCAACCTGCGTACGTTTTTGCATAATGACTTCCTAAAGCGTATGTTCATGGCAAATGGTTATGATGTGCGTCATGTTATGAATATCACAGACGTTGGGCATTTGACCAATGATGAAGATGATTCTGGCGAAGACAAGATGGAAAAAGGGGCGGCACGTGACAACAAATCGGTGTGGGATATTGCTAATTTCTACAAAGGTGAATTCCTGCGTGACTTTAACGATTTGAATATGATTATGCCGTCGGTTATGCCACATGCGACAGACTATATTGCAGAACAAATCGAATTAGTTCAAAAGTTGCAAGAACTGGGTTACACATATGAAATCCCAGGGGATGGTATTTATTATGACACTTCTAAATTCGCAGCATATGGCGCCCTAACAGGTGGTTCCCTGTCTGGTAATCGTGCAGGTGCACGTGTCGGTTTTAATGACGCTAAACGTAATCCTTATGATTTTGCATTGTGGAAGTTTTCGCCCCAAGATGCAAAACGCCAAATGGAATGGGATAGTCCATGGGGTGTCGGTTTCCCTGGTTGGCATGCAGAGTGCAGCGCAATGAGTATGAAGTTATTGGGAAGTCATTTTGATATTCATACCGGTGGCGAAGATCTTTCACGTGTGCATCACGCAAATGAAATCGCACAAAGTGAACCGATTACTGGGGCACCATGGGTGAATACATGGTTGCATTACAGTTTCTTGTTGGATAAATCCGGCGAAAAAATGGCCAAGTCCAAAGGTGAGTTCCTGGGGATGGATGCGGTTCGTAATCGTGGTTATGATCCAATGGTGTACCGCTATTTTGTTGCCATGGGTCATTATCAATCACAGTTGGCGTTCTCATGGGAAACTATGGATTCAACCGCTAAAAGTTATGCGAACCTGGTTCGTCGTGTTGCAGATATATTGTCTGCGGAAAATGACGTTGTAAATCAGGCGGTCTATGGCAAATGGCATGACGATATGCTGGCTGTATTGTCTGATAATCTAAAGACTGCATCCGTTTTAGTCATGGTCCAGGATTTTATTAAGTCTGCAGATATCGACAATGCAACCAAATTAGCGTTGGTCCGTTTTGCGGATGAATTATTGGGGCTTCAGTTTATTGATCGTGCAAAAAAATTGGTTGCGCTGGAAAACGAAGCGGCGCCTGCCGATATTATTGCGTTGGCTGAACGTCGTGCAGCAGCCAAGG
Organism: Candidatus Enterousia sp.; assembly: GCA_045635825.1. Taxonomy (GTDB): domain Bacteria; phylum Pseudomonadota; class Alphaproteobacteria; order Rs-D84; family Rs-D84; genus Enterousia. The sequence continues at coordinate 114,073 of JAZTWM010000001.1, forward strand.
CAAACAAAGATTGGGGGATGGCCGATGCTTTGCGTGCCGAAATTGATGCGGCCGGTTGGACGGTTCTGGATGGGCGTGACGGCTACAAAATCGTCAAGAAGTCATAAAACAATGCCCGATATATTCGGGCATAATTTTTTTATAATTAATGGCTTGAATTTTTGGCTTTTTATGCTATATTACCCGCGTTAACAAGAGGAAATTTCCATGAACTATCCATACATGCCTAAGTCTACGGCCCTGTGGTTGATTGAAAACACAGCGCTGACATTTGAACAAATCGCAGAGTTCTGTGGTTTGCATGAATTAGAAGTAAAAAATATTGCAGATGCTGAAACATACAAGATTCAGCCATTAAACCCAATCTTAAGTGGTCAGTTGACACGTGAAGATATTGAAAAATGCGAAGCAGACGAAAACGCACGCCTGACATTACGCAGTGAAATTGTCGAAGTACAGAAAAAACAAAACAAACGTGGTGTTGGCTATACCCCAAAATTGCACCGTCAAAATCGTTTGGGCGGTATCTTGTGGATTGTAAAGAACTATCCAGATTTAACAGACGGCCAGATTGCACGCTTGATGCGCAGTACAAATCCAACCGTTGCATCTGTTCGCAATAAAACACATAAATCTTATTCCTTGATACAGATTCAAAGCCCAATCGTATTGGGTTTGGTGTCGGAATCTGCAATTCATGATGCCGTTGCCAAGGCACAAAAGCAGGCAAATGCACCTAAGAAGAAAAAGAAAAAATAAAGATTTATCAAACTTTTTCTATTGGATACATCTGTTAAACAAACAAACTGCGACGGGGAATTTTTATGGCAAAAAAACTGGACGAAGCAACAAAATTACTGATAGATTCGTTACCTGAAAACCTGCAAAAACTGGCGATGTCTGCAATCGAAGTCGGTTATATGTCACAAATGGACTTTACCGCTGCGACCGAAGCAGACGAAGTCCCAGAAGAAGAACAAGACGAAGTCTTAGACTTCTTTCAACAGGATTTGGGTGTTGAAATACTGGAATCTGATAACTACCCCCAAGATTTGGGCCGTTATTATGATAATGACGATGACGAGCCACGTGACAAGACACGCAATCTATTGAATGCCGATGCAGAGCAGGTTGATGTCAATGATGATGACTATGAACATTATGCTAAGCAGTTGGAACGCAGTCAAACCGGTTCCTTGGTATTGGGGATTCAGGATTCTGTTCAGTCGTATTTGAAACAAATTGGAACGGTTCAGCTGTTGACAGCGGCTGGTGAAGTTGCCATCGCACAAAGAATCGAGGCTGCATCTCGCCTAATGGTCTATGGACTGTGTGAAAGCCCAATGACAATTCAGGCAATGTTAGACTGGTATCAGCAACTGTTAAACGAAGATATCCGTCTGCGTTATATTGTGAATCTGGAAGTTATGTATTCCAGTGAATCTGAACAGAAATCCTTGGTCGCTTTGTCCGAGGCACTAAAGTCCAAAGGTGTAGAGCAGGTTGATGATTTAGATGATGACGATTTAGATGATCTGACTGATACTGGTGTCGAAGAAGACGAAGAAGACGAAGAAGATGAAGATGGTGGCAAAAAAGAAGATACACCACGTAGTACATCTGGTGTGCCAATCCCAGTAATGGAAGAATCTTTGATGCCAATGGTTTTGGATTTGTTCTCTAAAATCAAACGCATATTCAACAGTATGCAAAAACTGCAGGCCAAGCGTTTGGACAATTTGTTGACATCTGATACGCCTGATTCTGCATTAGAAAAGAAATATAACAAAATGCGTTTAGAATTGTTCGAACACGTCAGCAAGATTAGATTGAACGATGATCGTGTCGCCGAGATTTTAGAACAGTTGACTAAACGTGACCAATTGTTAATGGGGTTAGAGGGTAAATTATTGCGTTTAGCAATGGCCAACAAGATTAAACGTGAAGATTTCTTGGCCGAATATGCTGGCAATGAATTAAACCGCAACTGGGTCAAGAAATTGACCAAGCACAAAGATGCCACCTGGTCATCGTTTGCCAAAAAACACGAAGCGGATATTCTGAAAATCCAAGAAGATATCACCGCAATCGCCAACGAAACAGGCCAGCCAACCGCCGAATATAAAAAGGTTGTTGAACTTGTTCGTCGTGGCCAAACCGAAGCCGCTCGTGCAAAGCGTGAAATGATAGAAGCGAACCTGCGTCTGGTTATCAAATTTGCAAAAAAATCCAGTAATCGTGGTCTGGGGCTGGATTTTTCGGACTTGGTTCAAGATGGTAATATCGGTTTAATGAAGGCTGTTGATAAGTTTGACTATCGTCTGGGGAACAAGTTCTCGACCTATGCAACAAACTGGATTCAACAAGGCATTTCACGCAGTATTGCCGATCAGGCACGTACAATCCGTATCCCTGTACACATGATTGACAATATCCACAAGATTCAGCGTGCGTCTCGCCAGTTTATGCATAAATACGGTCGTCAGCCAACTGCCGAAGAATTGTCCAAGATTATCTATCTGCCTGTGGACAAGATTCACAAGGCTATGAAAGTAAATCTAAAGCCAATTTCGTTAGAGGCACCAGTTGGTACCGAAGATGACAGTTCGCGTATTGAAATCATCGCAGATGAAACCGCAAAAAATCCGTTTACATCTGCCGCACAAAAGAATCTTCGCAAGATTGTGACCCAGATTCTATCTGAACTGGATCCAAAAGAAGAAACTGTTTTGCGTCAACGTTTTGGTATGTCTACTAACAAGACCAGCACATTGGAAGAGGTTGGTGAATACATCGGTGTAACACGTGAACGTATCCGCCAGATTGAACAAAAGGCGCTGAATAAGTTAAAGCATCCAACACGTGCACGCAAATTGCGCAGTTTCTTGGAAGATTAACTATAACTAACACCCCGCCACATTGACGGGGTATATTATTGGGGTAAAAAAATGAAAAAGAATACTTTGTTGTTTTGTAATGGTCTGTCTGGCAGTGGCAAAACATATTTTATACAAAATACCCTGCCACAGGGATTGTTTTATAACCTGCGTTCTGCAACGACCCGTCCAATGCGTGACGGTGAAAGCGAAGGTCAACCATATTTCTTTCGTGACGAAGAATATTTTGATAACACGCCATTGGTAACACGCCTGTGGGTAAACAAGAACTTCTGGACGCCTGGTACGCCAAAATGGCTGTATGGTGTTCCTGAACAAGAAGTGCGTGAACATCTTGGGCAAAACCTGATATACGATGTTATCGAACCACAATACACACGTCAAATGATAGATTGGTTTAACAAAAATGGATTGTCACGCCATTATAATTTTCGTATTGCATACTTTTTGTCGCCTGAACAGAATCTAGAAACAGCACGCAAACGTGCGAATATGCCAAACGATGCAGACGTACGTCGCACAAACACCTGCGATCCTATTGATTTCTTGAATGCAGGTCTGGACCCAGATTATATCTTGATGCCACGCAGTGGGCTGTATAACCCACGCTTGACACGTCATATTGCAGACCTATCACGTGGCAGATAATAATCATCGGGCAGGGGGGACTAAAAAAAACCGGCATATTTGCCGGCTTTTTTATTTTATATTGATTAGTCATCAATAACGCTGTATTCACAGAAACCTTCGTTTGTATCACAGCGTGAAATTGTACCTTCGCTGATGAAATAACCCTGGTCGTGCAAGCATGCTGGGCAAACTTTTGGTGCTTCTGTACCAATGTGCCACATACCACAGTTTGTGCAACGCCACATAACGATTTTGTCCTGTTTGAACAATGTGCCGTTTTCAATCGCGTCAATCAATGCGCGGAAACGTGATTCGTGATAACGTTCTGCATAACCGATATTCTTCAAGATTTCTGCAATTGCAGGGAACCCTTCTTGTGCTGCGATTTGTGCAAACTTTGGATACATTTCTGTATTTTCTTCGTGTTCGCCATATGCCGCTGCCTGCAGGTTTTCCAATGTTGTACCAATCTTGCCTGCTGGGAAAGATGCAGTAATTTCCAATTCGCCACCTTCCAGGAACTTAAACAAACGTGATGCGTGTTCTTTTTCCTGGTCTGCAGTTTCCAAAAAGATTTTAGAAATTGCCTGAAAACCTTCTTTTTTTGCCTGTGACGCATACATTGTATAGCGGTTACGGGCCTGTGATTCACCAGCAAATGCAATTAACAGATTTTTTTCTGTCTGTGTACCTTTCAGTGATACCATTTTCACTTCTCCTTTTAAGTTTTTTTGTTCGTACAGGAATCTTAGCAGACAAACATCTAAAATGCAAAAAATTATTTTTTTACACGTTGGACACAGTCTTTACATGCAACCGAATGAATCAGATCCATATGCTCATCATATAAACGAATGCCCAAGAACGCACGTGCTTGTTCAATAGAGTTCCCATAAGACCAGTAAGTCTGGTTGTCTGTGGTATATTTTGCGACAATCCTGTTTGATTCTGGCACCATAAAATAACCATAACAATTACAGCAAACTTGTGAAGCCCTGAAGAATTCAAACAGATTTTTTTCTTTATTTGGCATACGTTCATGCAGAACGAACTCTGTTCCACGAACTTCTTGGATCTTATATGGGAACTTAATTTGCACACGCCACAGTCCACCAATAAACTCCACATCCCCTGGGCGACATGTTGCCAGCGGTACAGATGTGCCATCTGCCTTATATGCTAATTCGTTATTTGTAACTGATTTTTGATAAGATATCAGTTTTTCCTTGGCTGTTTTGTGAACGGCTAACTTATTTTTCAGCATTTTCTAACCCCAAGAATTTTTGTTCAATGGCACAAATCAGTTCGGCAATACCGATTCTGCCTGCTGCACTGATTGTGATAATTTCTGGCTTCTTTTTTCTGCCGAAAGACTTTTTGAAATCTGCCATTTTTTCTTTCAGTTCTTCTTCATCAATGGCATCTGTTTTATTGATGATAACCATCTCTGGTTTTGCAATCAGGTCGCCACCATAAGAATCCATTTCATGACGAATTGCCTTGTATCTGGCACCCCAATCATCTTCTGTGCCGTCAATCACATGCAAAATCATCTTTGTTCTTTCTGCATGTCCCAAGAACTGGTCGCCCAACCCAACACCTGTATGCGCCCCTTCGATAAGCCCCGGCAAATCAACCAGAACAAATTCACGATCGTGTGCGTACATAACACCCAACTGCGGATTCAGTGTTGTAAAAGGATAATTTGCAATCTTTGGTCGTGCCGCTGTTACCGCTGACAACAGGGTTGATTTACCTGCATTTGGAAAGCCCACCAAACCAATATCTGCAATTAACTTTAACCGTAATACAACCGTTCTTTCTTCGCCTGGCAGACCATCGTTCGCCTGTTTTGGGGCACGATTTGTTGGGCTTTTGAAATGCAGGTTACCCCATCCGCCGTTGCCACCACGTGCCGCACGATATTCCATACCGTCTTGATCCAAATCGGCATATTCGATTTCTTCATTCTCAGACAAAATAACCGTACCTGTTGGTACTGGTAAAACCAGTGTTTCGCCAGATGCCCCTGTACGCATTTTACCCATACCATTTTGTCCACGTTGTGCCAAGAACTTGGTCTTGTATCTATAGTCAATCAAAGTATTAACATTTGGTACAGCAACAAAGACGACATCGCCACCACGACCACCGTCACCACCGTTTGGGCCACCAAATTCAATATATTTTTCACGACGGAAACTGGCACTGCCATTACCACCATCGCCTGCCTTTACATAGATTTTTGCTCGATCCAAGAACTTCATTTTTTATCCTCTATTTGGGCTATTATAAATCAAAAACTTGCAATTGCCAGTATAATCATATAAAACACGTTAACAATTTATTCCTGAAACTTTGGTCCAAATATGTCCATTGTGTATGTGATGATTATAATCAAGAAGCAAAGAACGGGGGGACCATGAAACAATTAACATTAAAAAAATATTTTAATAAATGGCGTGCGTTATTTCGTCAAAATAAATGTATAGAAACATCTGTCGGTTCAGGCAACATGTACCAGCAGATTGCCTGTCAGCGTTGGGAAAATGCCTTAAATAAGATAAATGCAACAGGCCATGCACCCACCACCACCCAGTTAAGTTTCATATTATAAACTTGCATTTATGATAATAAAAGACTATAATATACTGGCTGTTTATCAGTGATGATTCTGAATCCGTTGTGGAATAGTCATTATGGACTGGGGGGCGGTACCCCACAGCTCCACCATCTAATGTGATTGTGTGTCGCATTTGATTATGGGGCTGACATAGATTCGACAGATGATAAAAGACAAATTGGGTGAATCCGACATGGTGTCGTAAAAAACCAAATAAAAACTGAATGGCGATAGAATCGCTGCGAACGACAATGTTCGCCTTGCAATGGCTGCCTAATTATGGCTTGAATATGGTTGGCGATTGTTGACTATATTCGTTTTAGCGATTGCGGGGTCGGTCGGGAACCTGGCACCAGAATCCCGACACACATATATATACTTAAACTGAAAAGGGAAAACGATATGTTCGGAAAAATTAAAAAGGTATTCTTTACAGGCGTTTTTGGCGTACTGTATGTCTCATTCTTGGCCCAGTTGGCATATGTTCTGTTTGCGATGGACACAGTTGCACAGACATTGATGGGATTGGCTGTATTGTCTTTGGAATGGTTGGTTTTGATTTCTGCCCGCTATTTGTCCAAACGCTCCAGCAACAGCGCCCAGCATAACAGTGGCTTTCGCCGTCGTTAATAATTGGACGTAAAATATTAATCCCGCGTCTGCGGGATTTTTTTTATATCTATATAAGGTGTGATATAAAAAAAGACCCTGTTCAGGGTCTTTGTATTATTATTTTGCGAAACTGTAATCCATTTCCAAATGATTTGGATTGTATGTTCCGTTCATGATTGCCAAAGTATCTTCTACAATAACCAATTCTTCATTGGTTGCAACCATCAAGATTTTTACACGACTGTCATCTGTGCTGATAACTGCACTGTCAACGCCTTTGCGTGCCAACGCAGTCGCATTCTTTTCTTTATCTAACTTGATGCCCAGTTCTTCTAAGCCTTCGCAGAACTTTTCACGCAGATAGTCGTCATTTTCACCAACGCCTGCTGTAAAGACAATTGCATCAACGTGACCCAGTTCTGCCATGAATGCACCGATGTATTTCTTTACATTATGTGCTTCCATGTCAATTGCCAGACGGCACAGGTCGTTTGTGTCCTTGTTGCCTTCTACGTCACGACGGTCGGCATAGCATTCTGTCAAGCCCAACAAACCAGAATCTTTGTTCAAGTGTTTCTGCATCTGGTCTGCACTGATGCCCAATCTTTGCATTACATACAATACAACACCTGGGTCCAAGTCACCTGGGCGTGTACCCATTGTCAAGCCGGCCAATGGTGTCATACCCAAAGAAGTATCAACAGAAACACCGTTACGGATTGCAGTGGCAGATGCCCCAGATCCGATGTGCAGTGTAATCAAGTTGCATTCATTTGCTTTCTTGCCCAACATTTTTGCTGCAACCTTGGATACGTACAGGTGGCTTGTCCCATGGAATCCATAGCGACGAACACCCAATTCTGTATACCATGCACGTGGAACCGCATAGCGGTATGCATAGTCTGGCATAGTCTGGTGGAATGCTGTATCAAATACTGCAACCTGTTTTGCGTTTGGTAACAATTGCTGTGCTGCAACGATACCAACCAATGCGGCTGGGTTATGCAGTGGTGCAATTTGTGACAGTTCATCAATTGTCTTGATAACTTCGTCATTAATTTCAACAGATGATGCGAACTTTTCGCCACCCAATACAACGCGGTGACCAACACCCTTGATTTCATTCATATCAACAGATGCTTCACGTAACATAAACATAACAACGTTCAATGCTTCGTTATGGTTCTGCATACTGCATTCTTTTTTCTGTTTTGTGCCATCTGGATACTTTTGTGTGACAAAAGAATCTGGCAAGCCGATTTTTTCAACATTACCGCCAACGATGGCTGTTTTAGTGTCCGCGTCAAATACCTGATACTTCAGGGACGAAGAACCGCAATTCAGTGCAAGTATATACATGTGAAATCCTTTTTTCTTCTTCGGCGCCTAGCATAGCAGTAATTTTTCAGGTTTTCAACAGTAAACTCTAAACAAAATTCGCCAATTTTCATCATTGATATTTGTCATAATCCCTGTTTCTTTGTGGCAAACCCAATATTTTTCGTTTGCAACCATAAAGTACAGATGCAGTCCATTTTCGTCCAATGTCCAGTTTGGATTAGGATTACATCGGTTGCCAACCCCAAATGCACAAACCTGGTCATTTGGGTTATATCCTGCATCTGCATTTTGACATTGCAGTACGGTTTGTATTACATGTGGCGTACCCGCATTTGTAATTGTGTAGATTAGTCTGGAAACATGACTGTTAACAGGAATGGGGTCACTTTCATGCATTGTAAATCCTGGTGCAGAATGTTTTTGTATTAAATCAGCCCAAAAATCGTCAGGAACCTTTGTTATATCAAATGTGCCGGTACCGGTTGCCATATTATCTGCACGTGCCATTGCAAAACCGCCTGCTGTTTTGCCATCATGCAGACGCAGTGTTTTTGTATCGGTGTCCATTGTAATCTCGCCAATCAGCCCAGTAAAATTATCATTTTGTTCGCATGTTCCGCGACGTATTTGCAGTACTCTTGTCATATTTTTGTTCCTTTGTGTTACGGATAAAAAAATCCCGCCACGATGGGCGGGGTATAAAAAATGCGTTACCCAAATCAGATAACGCTATACATGAATTATATCACAAACAGTCAAAAAAATCAATCCCTGTAATTATAATTATTCAATTTGCTTTGTATAATTGCATCCTTTTTGGTGTCAAAACTTTTTTGTGCGCTACTGGCCTTGCGTGGCAACCAATTATACATCTTGCCCATATGTGAATCACGTCCTGTTTCCAACATATCCCAGTATGCCATCAGGGCCTTGTATTTATCTTTGTGGTTGTCGTCCCAGTCTTGCAATATTTGATTTCTGCTGTTAATACGTGATTCCAAGAAATCGACTGTTGACTTTGCGTCGGTCCATGCGTTCAGTCTCAGTTCATTTCGATTGTTTGCAACACTTTGCTGATGTACAGATTGTTCTAATCTGTTGATTATATTTGGCAGATTTGTCAATCTATTGTTTTTTCGATTTCTGTCATTTTGTTTGTCTGTAATCGTATCCTGAATTTGGGTCAGTAATTGTGTTTTTGCAGGCAGTTTATTGTTTTGCAGGTCGTTCAATTCAACTTGGTATGCTGTTGCAACTGCAGGTGGGGTCGCAGGGTTTGCAATTTCTGTATTCAGCCAAGCAATACGACTATTAATTTGTGCGATTTCTGCATTGACATTTGCTTCGTTTGCACGTTGGTTATTGATTTCTGTATCAAGGTTGGCAATTTCAATGGGCAGTTCGGTTTGTTGTTGTTTTGCCTGGTCAACCAATTGCTGATACTGATTTTGTCTTTGTTGTGACTGTTCCAGATTGGTTCTGTGTGTGCCGATGGTTGTATCGTTAATTCCATGTAGTGCATTTAAATCACGCAGTGTTTCATTGTTGGCGTCTTGCAATTGCTGGTCTGCGGCCTGCTGTTGTTCAATATTTTGATGTTGGATTAGGCTTTGTTGTTCAAAGTCTTTGTGTGCTTTGGATATGCGTTTTGATTTGCCGCGGAATTTGCTGCCCGACAGGTGGATTGCATTACCAACCATTGTAATTCCGTATCCTATGCCCAAGAAAGCGGCACGAATACTTTTATCCAACGCCTTGGTAACCATCTGCATACCTTCATTTTTATTCCAAGATAGTTTACTATCTGAAAATATTGACAGGTCTTCTTTTTTCAGTGCATCCATAATTTTACTGGTGGTGTACCCGTATTTGATAACGGACATAACCTCCATTGCGGTCTTGGCTTCTTTGTCTTTGCCGTCACGTACCGCAATCAAAATCATTTCTTCAATCAATGCACGCATCTGTCGACCATTGTACAATGCACCTTCAAACGCCTTTGGCATTGTGGACTGCAATTCGCCCATTGTTTTAACAAACCAATCAAAATGATCTGTTGCCTGTGGCGATTTGTATTGTAGCCCCTTTTTGATTTCGCCAGATTTGTCCAGAACCGCCTTCAGGCCATCGGTTGGTTTGATTTTTGCCTTGTGAATGGCACCAACGATTTGTTTCGCCTGTGGTGAAAAGTACATTCTGTCGCCCTTGAACTTCAGATACTTTTCCAGCGTTTCTGCATATGTGTTGCCGGCCCATTGGGATATTTGTTGGGGCAATGTTAATTCGTCATCACGCTTTGGCGGAACATAATCCTTGCTGTTTTGGTCGTCGTATGCAACGTACTGCTTGGCTTTGTCGTATGCACTACGAATCTTGTCGGACGGGAATGCGTCAAACAGTTTGCTGTCGCCATTTAATTTACGCAGCAACAGGTCGTATTCTGTCTTAAATGCATGCAGTTTATTATGGTCAATTGCACCACCATCAAACCCTTTTTCGATTGCTTCGCAGTCCAGATTGTTAATATTTGGTATGTTTTGTGCCAGTTCAGGTTTATAGTAATTCAGGTATTGTGCAATTACTTTCAGTTTGTCTTGAAAATCACTGTCCGTATTATATTTTTTATCCTTGATACCATCGACCAAATCTTTATATGAAATCACACCCCATTCGCTTAACTTAACCGTAAACAGACTGTGATTATTATTCAGCAGTGTTAGCAATTGTTGAATTTGGCTTTCTGCCTGTGGCGTGGCGGTCACTTCGCCAAACATCTTGCCATCGCCAAAATATTCATCCAAGAAAGCGGTAACCTTAGAATTATCAATGCCGAAATCTACGCTACTGGTATATTTCTTACGATTGACGTTCAGTGTACGAAACGCTTTTTGGAACTCTTTGAACAGTTTTTCCCATTCTTTATCTTCCAAGTGATAGTCTGGGCCGTTTGGATCCGGCAGGGATTTTTGCACCCATTTTCCACTGGCGTCTTGTTCCATCAAATGGCTTTTCCAATGCTTCATATTGCCACGGAAATCATCTGCCTTGGCATAAGAGTCAAATTGTGCACGCACCTCTGCTGGCATACTGTTAAAACGCAGTTGCATAAAGTACTGTAACAAAAACTCTTCCATTTTTACATTTGCCATATTGACGCCCTTCTTATATCCCATTTATTATAGTACATATTTGTCAAAATTCAATATTTTCTGTACCATTTTTAATGATTTTTGTGTATAGTATTGCATGAAAAAAGGTGTGTATATGACCAGATTGCTAGCATCATTGTATGGTTTTTCATTTTTTAACAAGTTTTTATTGCTGACACCTGTCTATGCAATATTTATGCAGGCAAATGGCCTGACTGATTTGCAACTATCAACAATGTTTATTGTGTCTGCCATGGGGACGATATTGGCCCAGGCACCAATTACGTTCATTACCAACCGCATTGGCCAGCGGTGGTCTATGATATTTGGCCAGTTTTTGAAACTGGTTGCTATTTTACTGTGGCTGATTATGCCGAATTACACAGGCTTCTTCATAGGTATGGTGCTATGGGGTGTCCAGGCCGGTTTTCGCAGCGTTGCTTTCGAAGGCCTGGTCTATGATTCTGTTGCCTCATTTGGTCGCAAACGTGAATATTCTCGTATCCTGGGACGCAAGGCCACATATGAATCTATCGGTACTGCCTTGTCTGCGTTTGGTTCGCTATTGATGTTTATGGGCTATGATTGGGTGACATGGGCATCTGTGACAGCAATATTGATGTCTATGATATGCCTGCTGATGATGCCATATCGCCCCGGTAAACGTGTCGCATCTGTTTCAAGCGTCAAATTTCGCAAATTGTTTCGCACAGGGGTGCGTATTTGCCTCCAGACGCCATGTCTAATTACCACGATGGTTTTGGCGTTGTTGGTTGGAAATATCCCGTATTTAGATGATTTTTTAAGTCCAATTGGATTGCAGATTGGAATCCCCACAGAATATATTGGTGCTTTGTCGCTGTTCCTGTTGGGATGTGCAACATTGGGCCAGCGTTTTGCGTATAAGTTCACACGTGTCCCTGATGCGATAATTTATGCATTGGTTGGATTGGTTGGTGTTAATTATATACTGTTTGGCCTAACGTATCATATTGGGTTCTTGTGGCTGATGGGAATAGGGTACATGCTGTTTTATGGTATCTACACATTATTGTACTCCCGGGTCCAGCATATGGTGTCTGCACGTCATCGTTCCGTTGTTTTATCACTTTATACGATAATAAACTATCTAATATACATGGTGGTGTGTGGTGTTATTGGTCTGGGGTCACTATTAGGCAGTTGGCGTTTCAGTATAATGATACTGGGGGCGATGATGCTGATGGTTTGTGCGTGGGCAACACTTCGTGTTCGTCGCCGCTGTTGATGTGGTTTTGCTTCCTATAACATTGTTTGGGGTAAATATTGTACTATGCGGATATGAAGTTAAATGTCCGCAATTTTTTCTTAAAGTCACTGCCTTACCTAATGTCTATTGCAGGCGGTGTTATATTGTACACAGGTGCGATTGATAATGCCTCAAATGACAACCTGCGTGATTTGGTCATAAATGTCTCGGCGTCCTTGCTATCGATACCATTGGTGTTCTTGCTGTATGATTATACAAATTCACGTGTTACACACCAAATGCGCCGCCATATGGCAAACAGTATGACTGATCGCCTGAACAGTTTAATGCTTAACATAGTGTACACATTACGCAGTGCGCTGGCTATTCGTGGCAAATTAACAACGGAATCACTTAATCGTATGCTGATTTTACGTTCGGCTGAAATCTCGCATAGACTAAAGATAACCCCTAAAATACTAAACGATATGCGTTCATTGCATAATGATTTGGATACATTGCTGTATCACAACGGCTCGGCAAATGTTTTAACCGGTGAACAAATGCAGATTTTAACTGCCTTGTCACGTGATATGACCCGTTTAATCAATGAAAACAAGTTTCACCGTAATTCGCATTTATCCTCTCGCTTTCTGGAATCCTTGATGGGGCATATGCTTGATTGGCTGGACAGTGATGCCGTCACTGCATTATCATTGGCCCAGCACATATCATCCCTACAGTCGGGCGACTCTGGCCAGAAAGTAACAAAAAAGTAATTTTTTAATATTTTTACTTGCATTTCAGTTTTATATATGTCAAAATATTGCCCGTACCTTGGAAACAGAACCTATGGTTCTCCCTTTCCAGGTCCGGTTCTGGGGACATAGCTCAGTTGGTAGAGCAAATGACTTTTAATCATTGGGTCCAGGGTTCGAGTCCCTGTGTCCCCACCAGAAATAAGAAACCACCGTATGGTGGTTTTTTTATTTACCTGATGGAGCAGAGTGGGGTAAATACGCATAATAAATATCAGGGCGATGTAAAAATTACATTGCCCCATATGTTAAACGTCTGATAAAAAATCCCCCGTTTGGGGGATTTTTTATGGGTTGGTTGGTGTCCATGTAAAGTCACCACCTGAACCAACAGACGCACCTGGCAATACTGTAATCGTTCCACCGGTTGGCAGGTCATCTGCATAACACTGTTGTACACCATCACAACTTGTAAAGTCGTTCACACGATTAATCGTTGAAACCAAACGACTGTTCATCGCTGTAATCGTACT
>JAZTWM010000002.1:0-47615 GCA_045635825.1 Candidatus Enterousia sp.
CTTTGCTGCATTTTGTTGAACCTGCTGTTGAACTGTGTTCAAAGAATCAACTGTTGCCAATCTGCGACTATCAATTTCATTACGGATAGTTGTTGGCATATTTTTAACAGTTGCCTTGATTTCTTCATAATCTTCCAACGAGGATTCCAGATTCGCAATAACCTTGTCTTTTTCTGCAATTGTTGCACGCAACGATTCGATTTCATCGCGTTGTTCATTTAACTGTTCAGAAATAACCTGACGCAATTCTTGAAACTCTTCTTTCAAGGTTGCGTTTGATGTGCCAGTGTTTGGCTTGCCGGCAGATGGTATCTTAGATGTGCCTGTTTGGCCACGTCCTGGCAACTTACTAATCGTAACACGACTGGTATTTGTTGCAGATGTTGATGGTGTTGCCTGACCCAGTCGAATCGAACTGGTTCGTACAGTTGGCAGACTGGCCATCGAATCGTATGACAACAGCCCACATAGAACAAAAATGCTAGTTTTTCTAAGGTTCATGATTTTCCCCCGCTTTGTTGGATATTTAAATTTCTTTTTCCTTGTATATATTCGTACTAAAAAATTGCCAACCTAGGCAAGCGAAAAAATAAGAGCACATTCATATATCTGCACAACAATATAAAAAAGTTAAAACAATATAATTTTTCCTTTACATTATTTTCTTAATTTCATAAAATTAAAATGTTGAACAAACAAAGGAAGGATAGATATGCCAGAAAAATCAGTTAAAAAAACAGCAACAAAAAAAACTGTTGCAAAAAAAGTTGTTTCAAAACCTGCGACTGTTAAAAAACCAGTTGCAAAAAAAGCACCTGTTAAAAAAGCACCAGTTGTTGAACCAATGCATTCTGCATGCCAGCATACATGCTGTGAATGTGCATGTGCAAAAAAGAAATGTGCATTTGGCAGTTTCTTGAAAAAATTCATTGTATTTTTGATTGTGTTCGGTATGGGATTTGCAACTGCAAAAATGTGCTGCATGGGCCCACGTGGTAAAATGGCACCACGTCCAGAATTTGAAAATGGTTGCTTGGTTGTAAAATGTCCAAAGATGGCAGAAAAAGTGGCCATGATGGATGCAGACAAAGACGGCTGCGTAACACGTGCAGAGTTTCGTGAAGCACGTCGTCAAATGAAACGTGGTCCACGTCCAGAAATGCCTGCCCAGCCAGAAATGCCACAGGCACCAGTTATGGAATAATCTGCGTGTAAGATATTAAAGCCCGCCATTGTGCGGGTTTTCTTTTTTATTATTTCCATGTTGCAAAAAACTAAAACTGGTATAAAATAGACTGCGATTAAAATAACAATGGGGTAAAAGTATGCCAGCAAAAACAGTAAATGATATTGTCGCCTTGTGCAAGCGACGTGGTTTTATTTTCACAGGCTCTGAAATCTATGGTGGGTTGGGCGGAACGTATGATTACGGCCCATACGGTGTTGAATTGATGAAGAATATCCGTAACGCCTGGTGGAATGCGATGATTTATTCACGTGATGATGTCGAAGGTCTGGATTCTGCCTTGATTACAAATCGTTTGTTATGGAAATATTCTGGTCACGAAGCAGGTTTTTCAGACCCATTGGTTGAATGTAAAAAATGTGGTGCCCGCATGCGTCAAGACAAGATGAAAGACACATCAAAATGTGATAATTGTGGCAGTACAGATATCACCGAACCACGTGCATACCAATTAATGATGGGGCTGTCTATCGGTGCAACCGCAGATGGGGCGATAAATGCATATTTGCGTCCTGAAACTGCGACAACAACATATACAAACTTCAAGAATGTTCTGGATGCCAAACCACATAAATTGCCATTTGGAATCGCACAAATCGGCAAGGCGTTCCGTAATGAAATCTCGCCACGTGGATTTGTGTTCCGTATGCGTGAGTTTGAACAGGCGGAAATGCAGTACTTTGTAAATCCAGTTGATGATGAAAAATATCACGAAATGTGGATGCAGGAACGTTTGGCTTGGTGGGTAAACGTGTTGGGTATCCCCGCGGAAAAACTGCGTTTTGCACCACACGAAAAACTGGCACACTATGCCAAGGCCGCCGTTGATATTGAATACGAATTCCCAGACGGCTTTGACGAAGTAGAAGGTATCCATAATCGCCAAGATTTTGACCTGGGTTCTCATACCAAAGGGCAGGGCGATTTGAATATTCAGGCCAATGTTTTGGAAAATCGTGACAGTACAACTAAATTGGCATACAGTGACCCACAAAGTGGCCAAACATTTGTCCCATACGTTATTGAAACCGCAATGGGGGTAAATCGTGCAATGTTGGCTGTTATGTTAGAAGCGTACGAAGAAGAAGATTTGGGTGATGGAAAATCACGAACAGTGTTGAAATTGCGTCCTGCGTTGTCACCGGTCAAGGCGGCCGTTATCCCATTGGCACGTAATGTTCCAGAACTGTTGGATATGTCCAATGAATTGGTTGCACGCCTGCGTAAAATGGCTATTGGACGTATCGAATTAGAAAACTCTGGCAACATCGGCAAGAATTATCGCCGTCATGATGAAATTGGTACACCTGTCTGTGTAACAGTTGATCATCAATCACTGGAAGATGGTACAGTAACGTTGCGTCATCGTGACACAATGGCCCAGGAAAGAATAGCCATTGCAGATGTTCCTGCACGTATACTGGAAATTGTAAACGGTTAAAACAAACGCCCGATTGGGCGTTTTTTGTGGGATAGATATGATTAAATACCTTGATGCACATTGTCATTTGTTGGACGGTGATATTCCTGCGGATATCGGTGTGATAACAAATGCCACAAATCCAACAGAATGGGGGCGGGTAATTGCTTTGGTCAAAACACACACAAATGTTTTTGGGGCCATTGGCATACATCCTTGGTATATCGGCAACTTGCCACCAGATTGGGATACGTATATGTATGATTTATTATCACAAAATCCAGATGTAATGGTTGGTGAAATAGGGATGGATAAGCACAAGCCAGATATGGACACCCAAATATCGGTCTTTGAACGGCAGTTGGAAATTGCACACGAATTACAACGTGGTATTCATGTTCACTGTGTTGGTGCATGGAATCATATTTTACAGATATTCAAATCGCATCGTTCAAAAATACCGCCATTTGTATTGTTTCACAGATATAATGGCAATCCCAAAGACATAGAACGATTGGCACATGATTATAATGCCTATTTTTCATATCGCCAGATTTGTCCAGAATTGATGGATGCTACACCATCAACACGAATGTTTTTGGAAACAGATTCAACCGCCCCAGAACAGATTGTTGCATTTACAAATACTGTTGCTACACTGTATCCAGACTGTAATTTTTATAACAATATGCAACGGATGCTAACAAATGGATAGATTACACAGAACGCGATTATTGTTTGGGGATATTGCAATGGAAAAACTGGCCAATTCTACAGTAATGGTTGTTGGTTGTGGTGCGGTTGGATCCTTTGCGATAGAGGCCCTGGCCCGCACAGGCATTGGTCACATAGTTGTTGTTGATTTTGATAGGGTAGAGGCAACAAATATAAATCGCCAGTTATTTGCCTTGGAATCAACAATTGGTACGCCCAAGGTGGATGTTGCCATGCAACGTATCCATGATATAAACCCCGGGATTCGTGTGACCGCACTAAACATATTTTTTGACCAAGATACCCGATTAGATGTTATGCCGGACTATATTATCGATGCCATTGATACTGTTGAATCCAAGGTTGCATTATACCAATGGGCCAATTCACATAATGTGCCACTTGTGACATCTATGGGGGCGGCGTCTAAGACAGATGCCACAAAAATCAAGGTTGCACCAATATCAAAAACAACAGTATGTCCATTGGCGTCACGTGTGCGACGTATGGTACGCAATATGAATCTGCCAGATTTCCCCGCAGTTTATTCTTGCGAACCCCCAGCACCCGTCATTGGTCATGCCAAAAACCTAGGCTCTATTATAACTGTGACAGGTGCGTTTGGATTAATGTTGGCGAATTATGTGATTGGCGAAATAATTCATGATAATTAATTTTGACAACCGAAAACTCTTATAGTACATTTCACTTTGATACAACAGGGAGAGAAAACATGAAAATCACACAAAAACTTAAATCGATGTCTGGTATTTGGCTGTCTGTATTGGCGGTTGGAATTGCATTGGGTGGTTTTTTTATTGGCGATGGAATCTATCGTGCGATGTCTGGGCGTACAGTGACGGTCAAAGGATTGGCCGAACGTGATGTTGTTGCAGATACTGCTGTATGGAATATCAAGATAAACGGTGTTGGCGGTGATTTGACCGAATTACAAAAAAACATTGATGAAGATATTGCGGAAATTCATACCTTTTTAATCGAAGAAGGCTTTAGTCCAGACGAAATCCAGAACCTGCGTGTACATGTGCGTGATAAATATGCCGGTTATTCTGATGCGGAATTAAAGAATCAGCAAAATGACGGACGCTATGTAATTGATACAGGCGTTATGGTTCGTTCAAACAATGTAGAATTGGTTGATTATGTATCACGTCGTATGGGCGAATTGGTTCGTCGTGGTATTACAATTACCGAAGATTATTCTGGCCCAATATACATATTTAACGGACTGAATGATATCAAGATTTCTATGATAGAACAGGCAACAAAAAATGCTACATCTGCCGGTGAACAATTTGCCAAAGACGCAGATGCACGTCTTGGAAAAATTAAAAGTGCCAACCAAGGGGTGTTCAGTATAGAGTCCCGCGACCCAACAGATTCTTGGTCGTCAAATGAACGTCAGGCTATAAATAAAAAGGTTCGTGTAGTTGCCACAATAACATTTTACTTGAAATAATTAATCCGCCAATGGCGGATTTTTTTTTATGCAACAAAAACGCCCCTGTGGTTTGGGGCGTTGACATGAAACAAAGTGTATTGATTATCGATTGTTGTGTGATTCTGGACGATCTATCATCAGCCAAATCAACCATACCAACGCTGCGATACCGATAATCGCATAAATGATATTGCTGGCCAATGTGCCTGGGCCAAACAAAAATGCGACTAAATCAAAACCAAAGATACCAACCAGCCCCCAGTTCAAAGCGCCGATAAAGGTCAATGGTGCCAAAACATATTTTGTAAATCCTCTCATCTTTTTTCTCCTTTTCAAGGTTTATCATTGTCTTATATCTAAGACATAAACATTATATATTTTTATATCCGTACATGCAATTATAATACCTTGTTTAGGAAAACATACTTGCTTAGGAAAACAAAGAAATTACCAGAACATATTGCCGTGTTTTATAGTGGTTGTGCAACAAAAAAAATCCCCATGACTATAATGTTATGGGGATAATAGTTTGTCATAGAAAATGATGATTACAGTGCCTGTTGAATACCCTGTGCAATAAGTTTGCTGGCCCCGCCATTATCACGTCGCCACATTTTATCTGCTGACCCCAGATATTCTATCATCTTTTGGCGATTTGATGGGATGGTTAACTGTTGAATTGCGTCCAATACATTTTCTGCCGTTGCGTCTGGACCCAACAGTTCAGGATATACACCACGTTTTAACAGTATGTTAACCAATGATACCCATTTAATATTGATTAATAATCGTCCAATCCACGTTGTAACGGCATTCATTTTGTACACAATAACTGCAGGTACGTGCAACATTGCCAATTCTGCCGATACAGTGCCGCTGGCTGCAACTGCGATATATGTCTTTTTATAAATGTCATATCTATCGGCAGATGGAACTAATACCGGCTTAATATTCCATTTTGCGGTTTGTTCACGAACATAATCTGCGGTCGTTTCAACAACAGGGATAACAAACTGGTATCCCATATATCCATTACGATATAATCTGTCGGCAACGTCTTTCATCAGCGGTAACAGTTTTTTTACCTCTGACATACGACTGCCTGGGATAAGGGTGATAATTTTATCGTCTGTTTTTTTGCCTGTTTTTTTACCATCAATTAATTTGTCTGCAATTGGGTGACCAACTGCTACTGTGTCTAATCCATGTTCTGTAAAATAGGGGACTTCAAAGTCAAAAAAAGCGTACAGTTTATCAAATGTTTTTGCGTATTTTTTTGCACGTCCTGGTCGCCATGCCCAAACCTGGGGGGCAACGACATGGTGGAACTTTAAGCCCTGTTGAATCAGTTTTTGTCCGTCTGGATTTTTCTTTAATTGCTTAATAACAGATTTGGCAAACCCCGGTGCGTCAATAGATACTATAATATCAGGTTTTGTCTCTAAGATTGCGTTTACAGTTTGTTTAATACGGCGTGTCAGTGTTCTGGCATGTGCCAATACCTCAACAATACCCATCACAGCCAAATCGCCCATTGGAAATATCGGTTTTAAACCTTGGGCAATCATATGTTCACCACCAATGCCAATAAAATTGACGTTTGGCATTTCTGCCATTATGCGACCGCCTAATACATCACCTGATACCTCGCCCGCAATAATAAAAACAGTTGGAATATTATTCTGCATTCTTAGATGTGCCAATTCCACGCTTTGAACGATTTTCAATAAAGTCGATTGCGTCCATTGCATATTTGTTATTTTTTACTTCTTTGCGAACCTTGGCCAAGCGTTCCGAAACGGTGCCTTCGCCATCCCGAAAAACGGCTGAATAAACTGCATGAATTGCATGCATGTCTTCATTTGTAAATCCGTGACGCATTAAACCAACACGATTAATTGTGCGATATACTGCACGTGGACTGCCATCATAAATGGCATATGGTAAAACGTCATTTCCAACACCTGACATACCGCCAATAAATGCGTTGCGACCAATGCGTGCAAATTGCAGAACCATTGCGCCACCGCTAATAATTGCAAAGTCTTCAACTTCTACGTGACCTGCCAATTGAACCAGATTGGACATAACAACGCTGTTACCAACGCGACAATCGTGTGCAACGTGTGCATTAACCATGATTTGACAATCGTCACCTATAACTGTGCCATCTGATGCAGGTGTGCCAGAATGGATTGTCGCATATTCACGAATTTTGCATCTTTTTCCAATGCGTACGCCCGTCATTGTTGCTTCGTCTTGCCACTTTAAATCCTGACTCATAACACCTACAACGGCAAAAGGATAAATAATAGAATCATCACCAATGGATGTTTTACCATCTATGACAACATGTGAAACCAATTCTACACGGTCGCCCAATACTACATTTGGTCCAATAATACAATTTGGTCCAATTTTACAATCGGTGCCTAACTTCGCACCTTCGTGAATAATCGCTGTTGGATGTATAGCCATAATAAAAACCCGTTCTTTTAAGTTACTAACGGGTTCAATAATACAGTAAAGTCAAGAAAATTGGTATTAAAGAAATATAACCAATTATAACAAGAACTTTGATTCCTGCCACAGATGTTCACAGTTATTATTACACCAGAACAGTATCCCCATACATGTAATAACAGGCATAATTGTAATAATTCCAAATGTTATCAGGACAATTGCGAACATTTTGTCGGCAATTTGTTTATTAACAACTTTGGCGTGCCATACAGACATGCTAAAACTAATATACATTGCGATCATGGTTCCAATGAATAGGGGGACGGCCTCGGTTAAAATAAATAATGCACATCCCAACGCACAAATAACACGTGCCAACCATTTTGCCTTGATAAACATGCTGGGTTTAATTCGACCACGTGCATTGGTGTTTTGTACAGCGATGGTTGCCATTGCAGTCGTGCCGATGATTAAGATTGTAACCAAGTGTGCAACGCCCAGATTTCCCAATTGCCCAAAACGCCAAAACTCTGGTTGCATTAAAATCGCAACTGTTGTAGCCAGAATTATCAATATTGCGCCTGAATATGGACGCATGTCCGCCTTGGCAAACCGTCCCAGTATCCAGCCTGTACACAAGGCACCAATCTGCAACAATGGGCCCCACCATGCATGCATATCAGACAACCCCACAATAATCAATATAGATATAACCAATGCCCAGAAACGCCATTGCTTCACAGGCAGACGAATGTGGCGTAAATGTGAAGATACGAACAGTGATGTTAAAAATACAACAGTTGCAACCATCATTGGTAAAACGGATAGTGTGTCACGCAGGACGGCATAATTTCCCCCAAACAACACAACCCAACATAATGTCAATCCTGCCATCCATGTTGTTGTGCGGTTCAAGATGTTTTCACGATTCCAGCCAATTCGTGCCAAGATTGTATCCTTGCACCAATATATTACAATGAACAGTGGTAATGCCAACGCCGCACACCACAGAAATGCAGGTGCCACCAGTGCCATGTTATTAAACGCACTAACCGCACTTTGGACAATGATTGCATCACTTAACATAAACTTGCCTTTGGTAATTTGTTGTTTTATTATAAGTGCTTATGAAGATAAAACAAGAAGTTTTTACCCTAATGTCTGGTCGTGTCAAGATGCGACGTGGTTATTATAATCCAACCAGTGATGCCGTCTGGTTGGCGGCCATGGCACCGCGTAATGTAAAAACAGTGCTGGATGTTGGAATTGGGTCGGGTGGCGTATCCCTGTGCCTGTGGGCAAATAATCCAGATGTGAAAATTACAGGGCTTGACACGTCACCACAAATGTTGGATGCGTGTCGTGAAAATGCAGATTTAAATAATGTTGATATAGAATTGATTCAAGGTGACATTTTTACATTTCGCACAAATCGTACATTTGATTTAGTTGTTACCAATCCACCTTATTTCAATGGTACACCCGCCCGTCATAATGCACATCATAATACAGATTTGCGTGGTTGGGTACTGCGTTGTATTGCACGTGTTCGCCCAATGGGAACATTTTGCATTATCACAGATGCAACAACTGTGCCATTGGTTGTATCGGCTATGGCACAGAAATTAGGTGATATAACTATTGTTCCATTGTTTGGTGCACGTGACACCGCTGAACGTGTGCTGTTATCTGGTCGTTTGGGAACACGTGGCGTGTCACGAATGCATCGTGGGCTGCCCATGAATTATGAACCTGTTTTGCGTGATGGCTTGACTATTGCGGATATATTGACTACACTGGGCCAGAAATGATTAACTTTATAACACGATATTTTACATCATTGTGGGCGTTTATTACGTCACCATTTCGTGCAATTTGGCGTTTAATTGTACGTATATTCCCACCACGTGAGTTTACGGTTATGGATACACCACGCGGCAATGTGTACACCTATGGGCAAAGCAGTTTCTGGCGTTTTACGCGTTTCTGTGGCAAGATTGGTTTGATTGTCTGGGCGGCATGGTCAACATATGTATTTGTGTATCACCGTCCCCTATTGCAAAAACGTACCCAGCAGTTGGAAGAGGTGCGTGCCACCCACACACGTCATATGTCTGAATTACAGGTATATCTGGCAAAATATAATAACTTGGTTCGTGACCTGAATGTAATTGATGACAAGGTTTTGAATGCCAAAAGTCTGAAAGAAGGCGAAAAAGAAAAACTGATGAACACCCGTATCAAGACTTGGGGGGAATTGGACTTTTTGCGTACCCGTATTACTGAAATGTTGCGTGATGAAGAGTTTGCACCCGAATATACCAAGATGTCAGAACTGTCTGCGGAATATGAATTAACACGTGCCGAAAATGAAGAGTTGAAAAAACGTAATGCGCAAATGGTTGAAACAATGGCACAGATTGTCGATGCGGATAATATCATTGTTGATACAGTAACTGCATTAACCAAAGAAAATACCGAAGAATTGCAAAAGAATATTAAACGTGTTAACGGTACGTTGGCCACCTTGGGATTAAGTCAGACAACACTTTTGCGTAATGCAAACAAATATACAAATCCGTTGGTTGGTTCTGCATTTACACCAATTGAATTTGATAAGACATTGGATGAAAAATATCAAAAACTGGCAGACGGTCTAGAACGTTGGAGTGGTCTACGCCGCCTGAACGAGATTTTGCCCCTGGGCAAGCCGGTAAAGTCACGCATCACATCAAACTATGGGACACGCAAAGATCCTTTCTCTGGCAAGCCCAAGAAACATCGTGGTATTGATTTTGCTGGCAAGATTGGTACAGAATTAATGGCGGTTGCACCTGGTCGTGTTGTGTCGGCTGGCGAACGTGTTGGATATGGCACAACAGTTGAAATTGATCATGGGTTGGGCTTTACAACGCTGTATGCACACCTGTCGCAGATATTGGTATCACGTGGCGATTGGGTGCGTCCAGGTACAGTAATTGGTCTAGCAGGATCATCTGGTCGTTCAACAGGGCCTCACTTGCATTATGAAATTCGCTACAAAGGCGCACCGTTTGACCCAACTAAATTTGTAAAGGATGAATAAAATGTTGGCATTTACAAACTCTACAGAAAAGCAGTCACCAACCATCATCGGGGCAGGTTGCAAATTAACAGGTGATATCAAAACCGATCATACTGTCCAAATTCATGGCGAAGTTATTGGTAATATCGTTGCTGAAACGGTTGTTATTGGTCGTGGTGGGCGTGTTGTTGGTGAAGTAAAAACCCCTGTGTTGTTCTTGCATGGCACCCTAGAAGGCCCTGCGACAGTTAATACGGCAAATGTGTTCAGTGCCGCCCAAATGACGGGTGTGCTGGCATATCGTACATTGAATATCACAGGTAATACTGGTCTGGAATGTAAACTACAAAAACGCAAGGACAAAGAAAAATGAATAAAACTATATCCGAAGTCTATATTGCTGCCGACCATCGTGGGGTTGGGTTAAAGTTGTATTTAATCGAAATGTTATCTGCAGCGGGTTATAATGTTGTAAATCTGGGTACAGACGATTTGAATACATCTGTTGATTATCCAGATGTTGCGGCGACCCTGGCAGATGCGATGTTAGATGACCCACATTCACGTGGAATCATTATTTGTGGAACTGGTGCTGGTGTAATGATTGCAGCCAATCGTTATCGTCACATACGTGCGTCACGTTGTGACAATCCGTCCCAGGCACGTGATGACAGATATCATGATGACACAAATGTTCTGGCATTGGCGGCTGATGATATTGATATAGAGGTTGCTTTCCTGTGTGCACAAGCATTCTTGGAAAGTCCATTTGATGATTGTGAACGTCGTGTGCGTCGTGTAGAAAAAATATCATAGGTGACAAGATGATTTTGACAATAAATCAGGCATATAACATCGCCCAGGCTATGTTAACAGATTCTGCCTCTACGATTGTTGCAAATAAAATTAATTGCGGAACTGTTTATACTGTACGCAAAGATGGTTTGGCATTGTATATCTATGCCCCATACGGTACCAAGAAATCCAGAGTGTGTAACAACTCTTATGGGGCGGTATCATTGGACGAAGATAAGCGTCGTGTTTTTGACGCATATACTAAAACAAATGTTGCACGTGCAATCAGTTCTTCTAAGTATGCACCTGGGGCTGTTTTGACGCGCGTATTGTCGCCAAAGTATTTCCACCTGTTGGAAATGGCACAATCACGTATATCCGGATGTCTTAAAACTCAAGACAATACCCTGAAACTGCATCGCTGCATGACCGATATAAAAACACGTTAAATAAAAACCGCCAACGGCGGTTTTTTTGTTGCTATTCTGTGCCCTTGATAGCACGTTCAAACTCTGCTTCATCCCATACTGTGATTCCCAGTTCGTTTGCCTTGGTCAGTTTACTGCCGGCCTCGACACCTGCCAGAACAATATCTGTCTTGGCGGATACGCTCCCAGAAACCTTTGCCCCCATCTTCTCTAAAATATCTCTTGCCTCGTCACGAGTGTATTTTTCAAGTGTTCCTGTCAGTACAACCTTTTTGCCTGCCAGCGGTCCATCTGTTTTCTGTGGTGCAACTTCTGCGTCTTTGACTGTGATTTGTTCTAACAATGCATCCAGTGCCTGCATACCATGAGAATCTGCAAAGAAAGATACAATTTCATCTGCCATGACATCGCCAATTCCATCAATGGTTTTCAGTTTCCATGCCGGGGCATTGCGAATTGCGTCCAATGTTCCAAATGCACGTGCCAGTATTTTTGCAGTAACTT
The DNA here is from genome assembly GCA_045635825.1 of Candidatus Enterousia sp. Lineage (GTDB taxonomy): Bacteria > Pseudomonadota > Alphaproteobacteria > Rs-D84 > Rs-D84 > Enterousia. Next base: position 12,097 of record JAZTWM010000002.1, read on the forward strand.
CGCCCACCTCTGGTATTCCAATTGCAAACAGCAGGCGATGCAGATCAACATTTCTTGCACGCTCTATGGCGGTATTCAGGTTTGCAACAGACTTATCACCAAAACCGTCCATGCGTTTAATTTCATCCCCATGGTTTTGAATCAAGGTAAAAATATCTGCCGGTGTTTTTATCCAGCCACGCCCGACAAAGTTTTCTAACTGCTTGGTTCCCAGACCATCTATATCAAACCGTTTACGACCAACAAAGTGTTCTAACTCTCCAATCAATTGTGCAGGGCATCCCATTGTGTTAACACATCTGCGTGCCACCATGCCGGATTCTTGTATAACATTTCCTCCGCATACTGGACATATTGTTGGAAATTGGTATGGGACTGCGTTTGGTGCATGTTCTGCAACCCCAACAATCTGTGGTATTACATCGCCGGCACGTTGAACGACAACCTTGTCGCCTATGTGAACATTCAATCGTGCGATTTCGTTGGCATTATGCAATGTTGCACGTGATACGACAACACCGCCAATATTGATTGGTTCTAATTCCGCCACAGGGGTCAGTACCCCCGTACGACCAACTTGAATTGTAATGTCCCGCAGGGTGGTTATGGCGCGTGCCGCAGGGAACTTGTATGCAACCTCCCATCGTGGGCTGTTTGCACGACTGCCCATTTTTTCCTGGGTTGCAATATCATCGACTTTTAATACCAATCCATCAATATCAAATGGGATATTCGGGCGTATCATCATGATGTCGTGATATATTGCTTGAATATCTTCCATATTTTTTGCGTGTCTGGCCCATTGTCTGGTTGTTTTAAATCCCCACAATTCCAGACGGTCAAAGTATTGTGACTGTGTGTCAAAATCACGACTGGAAATCTCGCCATATGTATATGCAAATGCACTAAGTTTGCGTGTCGCGGTTATTGCTGGGTTCAGTTGTCTCAAAGAACCTGCGGCGGCATTTCTTGGGTTTGCGAATTGTTTTTCAGATTCTGCATTTAAGGCAAAAAAATCATCTCTTCGCATATATACTTCGCCACGTATTTCTATTACATCTGGAAAGTTCCCAGTTAATTTATGTGGTATGTCTGGAATTGTTTTCAGATTCTCTGTTATATCTTCGCCATTTGTTCCGCTGCCGCGGGTCAGGCCGCGAACCAATATGCCGTTTTCATATCTGGCAGAATAAGAAACACCGTCAACTTTTAATTCAATGAATATGTTTTTAGACGATAATTTTTCAAACCAATCATTTACTTCGCCTTCGTTGAAAACGTCCGCAATAGACAGCATGGGTACAGAATGTTTATGTGATATAAACTTATCAGACACACTGGCCCCAACATGTGTTGATGCCCCATTGACCGCCAATGTTGGATACATTGCCTCAATTTCTAAGGCACGTTTTTTTGCAGCATCGTATGTTGCGTCATCAACAATTGGGTCGTCATTTTGGTGGTATGCGATATCCCATTCGTTCAGTTTTTTTAACAGTTCGGCATGTTCTGCCAAAATAAATAAATCGGGTGTATTTTTCATACCCCGATTATAGAAAAATCATTCATGTATTACAATGGAAAAAGAATCCATTACATGCCAAATTTATATGATGCGCCAATGTAAAACTCTGTGGCGTCAACATCTGTGATGGCGAATTCTTGATTTCCCCGCATATGTTCAACTTCGCCATAATACTGATACTTAAATCCAAGATTCAAGTCCACACGACTGTTTAATGACATGTTGACCCCAACCATTGCACTAAATGACAGGTCTAATACAGAATCGGTCAATTTTGGATAAGATGTACTGTTAATATCTGCCCATATACCAGTCAATCCAATCCCCAGTCCAACATATGGTGCAACTGCATCTTGGTATTCCTGAAATGCATAGATATTCAACATGTTTGCCCATATATTAAAATTATATTCTGTGTCACGTTTTGTTTGTGTTGCCCCGGTATATAGTGTTTCAAACTCTATTTTTATATGGTCTGTCAATCTATTGCCAACAACCACACCAAATCCCAGATTGTCTTTACGTATTTTGTCGCCTCCATGACCATGTATGTCATAGGCGTACATGATATTTTCGTTTTTGTGCAGTCTAATACCAACATAATTGTCATAACGCGTATTGGTGTCTGTTGCATAAGAATCGTAATCATCATCCCAATAATCTTGTGCCACCGCAGGTACAGCAATCAAACACGCCAAAACAAATATTATTTTTCTCATGTTTATGTTCCTTACATTATGTGCTAAGATTATAAATATAAACTTTTGCAAAAGGCAAGTTGTTTATGTTATTATATACCTATAGCGGGGGAAATATTGTCACGTCGTACCGATAAAAATCTGGATCAGGATAAGGTTAAACCGTCACTAAGACGGCGTCTGTTGGTCTGGTGTTTTAATTTATTTTTGTTATCGGGTGTTGCGGTTTTGGCTTATGTATCAATAATATATATGCGGATGCCGTCATTGGATGCGATATTGCACGAAACACGTCCTGCAACAGTTGTTTTTTTGGATAAAAATGGAAGCGAGATACGCAGTGCAAATCGTATAATGGGAACACCTGTGTCTGTTGAAACGTTGCCACCGCATGTTTGGCAGGCAATTGTTGCAATCGAAGATAAACGATTCTTTTTCCATGGACCCATTGATATGCGTGGTATTACACGTGCTGTGTTTTCAAATCTTGCGTCTGGACGTGTTGCATCTGGCGGTTCGACAATTACGCAACAGACCGCCAAGAATATTTTCTTGTCTCGTGAAAAAAAGATTTCCCGCAAGGTTCAAGAACTGATTTTATCGCATTGGCTGGAAAACAGATTCAATAAAAACCAGATATTGGATTTATATATGAATCGTGTGTCTTTGGTTGGTGGGTTGCGTGGTATTGATGCGGCGGCACGTCAAATGTTTGGTGTTCCTGCAACTAAATTATCCATTGGTCAATCTGCACAAATTGCCGCCATGTTAAAGGCCCCAACAACATACAGCCCATTGCGAAATCCTGAAAAAAATATTGCACGTGCACGTGTGGTTTTGACAGAAATGGTTCGTCAGGGTTATATAACAATAAATCAGGCACGTGCCGCGGCCCAATCATTAAAACCTGCGACTCCTGTGGCTAATACGAACCTGTACAGATATTGGACTGATTATGTAATGGACGAACTGCGTTCTACGTTGGGGGGATTTGAGCATGATATGTATGTTCATACAACGCTGGATACCGCTTTGCAAGATAGAATATCTCACATCTTGCCGACACGTGTTGGATCGTACCAAGGGGCGGTGGTTGCAATGTCGTATGATGGGGCATTACGTGCAATGTCCGGCGGAACAGACTATCAGGCCAGTCAGTTTAATCGTGTCACATCCCCTCGCCAGCCAGGCAGTACGTTCAAACCTGTTGTGTATTTGGTTGCGTTGGAAAATGGTATGTTGCCAGATACGTATGTAAATGACTCGCCATTTTCAATTGGTGATTATACGCCTAAGAACTATAACGAAAGATATTATGGTGATATAACGTTGGCAACGGCTTTTGCAAAAAGTGTTAATTCTGTGCCCCTAAAACTAACGGAAACATACGGGATTGATTCTGTTTTGGCAATGGCAGGGCGGTTGGGCGTTGGCACTAAACTGCGTCGTGAATATTCAACTGTGCTGGGTGCATCGGAAATGAGTTTGTTGGATTTGTCTAACATCTATGCAGTCATTTGGAATGATGGTTTGTCTGTGCGTCCATATTCTATTACACGTGTGACAGATATGTCGGGGAATGTTTTATATGAACGCAATCCATCTGATTCCATCAGGATTCTGCAACCACAAACGGTTGAATCTATGACTTCATTACTAGCGGATGTTGTGGCGCCTGGCGGGACTGGTGGTCGTGCACGCACAGATGGTGTGCTTGGCGGCAAAACCGGGACCAGCAATGGCAATCGTGACGCATGGTTTGTTGGTGCGACAGATAAACTGGTTATAGGTGTATGGGTCGGGAATGATGATTTTTCGCCAATGGATTCTGCTGTGACAGGCGGTACAGTGCCTGCGGAAATCTTTCGTGATATCATCTTGCACTGATATATTTGTATATAAAGTTTGCAATCCGGGATTGTTTAGTATAAAATACCCTGCATTATGGCACGTCAAATTATAAAATCAGGTCAGGTATCAGAAAACCGCAAGGCGCGGTTCAATTACTCTATCGAAGACACGATAGAGGCTGGCATCTCACTAACTGGTGCAGAAATCAAATCTATTAGATATGGCTTGGTAACGATTGTTGACGGTTTTGTTCAGCGTCGTGGTGACAATCTATGGTTGGCAGGCGTAGAAATTCAAAAGTTACCAACAGCGGCACGTATCGTAAACTTTGATGAACGTCGCTCACGCCAGTTGTTGTTGCATCGAAATCAAATAAACCGCCTGATTGGCAAATTGCAGGAACGTGGTGCAACAATCGTGCCGTTAAAATTGTATTTTAACAATCGTGGTCGCTTAAAGGTCTTGCTAGGTATTGGTTACGGTAAAAACAAAGTTGACAAGCGTGAAACGATTAAACAGCGTGAATGGGATAAAAACAAAGCACGAATCCTGAAAGGAAGTTAAAGCCTGGTCAATTGACCAGGTTTTTTTATTTTTATCTGGCTTGATTTTATGATATAATAATGGGCATGAGAAAAAGAAATATATTATTTTTAGCATCCCTGGGTGCCTTGTTTGCGGGCAATGCATCCGCTGGTTGGCAGTATCCTGGCACATATGTTGGTGATGGTTGGTATCAAGATGATGGGTCACGCTTTGTAATTTCTGCACGTGGCGGTGCATCTTTTGGTATGGGAACTGTTAAAAACAAAGTCGGTGCCATTGTGACCGATTATTATGTTAATCCTGAAATGACATTGTTGGCGACTTCTATTCAGTGTCGTATATCTGGCCAATGTGATGATTGGTTATATGCAGGTTATGGCGATCTGTCAACTGTTTCGCCGACCAAGGATTTAGAAACATTCTCATTTACTGCTGGGTTCAGTGTTGGTTGGACAATGCCAGATCGCCCCCAATGGCGTATCGAAGGTGGGTGGGACCAAATCGCAGATGCTGACTATAACGCATCGCCAATGTTTCGTGGCGAAGTGAAATTGGTTGGTGGTGAAATCCCAGATTTAGCGGCAGAGGTGGAAAGCGGTTCCGTTAACTCTCAGCTAAAAACAGATGTGTACAGTGTGATGGCGTTCTATGATTTCTTTGATGGTCTATATAAACCTTCGCGTCAGTTTATTCCATATGTTGGCTTTGGTATCGGATATGCAGATACAACAACAATACTAAATCTGTCCGATCCATTTGGTGACATTGCATATCAACAAGAATTATCACAATATGGTGATGTTATAACCAGTGATAATGGTATCAATGTAATAGAGTTCTATCGTTCTAAGCGTTCGTCTGCAAACGTTGCAGGTTTGTTGGCGTTTGGTGCATCATACGGTGTAACAGAACAGATGTTTTTTGATGTTGGCTTACGAATGATGTATTTACCAGAAATCAAGTGGGGATTATCTAATCAGGATAACACAAAACATCGTGAAATGTTTTCATCTGAAAACAATATCTATATCAATGCAGTCGTCGGTATCAGATTTGAGTTCTAATAAGAAAAAACCACCAAACGGGGGTTTTTTTATAGTGTGATTTTTGGATATAACTGCTTTACATTTTGCATTAACATCTGTTCCAGTTCGCATATATCTATGTTTTTTATTTGGGCTAATACTTTGGCGGTCTCTATGACCATTGCAGGTTCGCAAACCTTGCCACGATATGGCACAGGGGCACAATACGGTGCATCTGTTTCTATTACAATTCTGTCATTTGGTATTTTTGCAAATGTTTCGCGTATATCGCCTGCGTTTTTGAATGTCAATATCCCACTGGCTGAAAAAAAGAATCCACGATCCAGCATTTTTTTTGCCAAGTCCCATGAACTGGTATAACAGTGCATAACACCGCCCACATCACCATTTAATATATCTGCGGTGTCATTTTCTGCCTCACGCGTATGTATTGCCACCGGCAGATTATGTTTTTTTGCAATATCCAATTGTTGTAAAAACATATCAATTTGTTGCGTGCGATTATCCATTCCGTAATGATAGTCCAGGCCAATCTCGCCAACACCAACAACACGTGGATGTTGCAGAATCTTATCTGTTAAACAAGATTCTATATCCATTGGTGCGTATTCTGGATGAATGCCAATTGTGCAGAAAATATTATTGTTTTTTTCGCTCAGCCTGATTGCAGTTTCAATATCATCCGGTGACGCAGTTGGGCAAATCATAACGCCGACACCGGCATCTACTGCACGTTTAATAATATCGGTGTTTTCGCTATCCTTGCAATATTCGTCTGTTAAATGACAATGTGTATCTATAAACATTTTTTTATATCCATCATTATTTTGAATATACCGATCTCTGGTTCTAAATTAACATTTTTAATATCTGCAATTGCATGTGTTGCCAATGGGTATAAATCAGCCAACCCATAATATGCAATCGCATCCAATAATATACCATGTAATTCGGGATAGGGTGCAATCTTGCGTGCAATATTCATCAGATCTGCACTGGTTGTTCGTTTGTCCGCCAACGCATCGGTCAGTTCTGCATAAATCGTATCGCCACCTGTTCGTTTCAAATTGGCGATTTTGCCGAAACTGCCATTGCACAGGCGTAATGTCGCTGTGCTAACTTCATCATCTGGAATAAACTTTACACACAGTTCACGCAACTGTGACATAGACAGCGGACGCATTTTTTCAACGCGGGCACGTGAACGAACCGTTGGCAAAACATTGGCCAATTGATGCACGACCAACAGAAACAGTGTTTTTTCTGGCGGTTCTTCTAACAGTTTAAGAATTGCATTTGATGCGGCTGTGTTTAACTGGTCAACGGCATCAATCAAGACTACACGCCATTCGCCTGACATAGATGACATCTGCATCTTGTCGATCATTGCACGTACTGTGTACACAGAAATAACTTTTCCATCTGGTTTCAGGTTGCCGTTTTTATCCAGATTTCTATCTATGTCTATAATGAAAAAGTCGCCAACATTTCCATAGACCATCTTAGCGATTTTATACGCCAATGTTGCTTTGCCAATCCCCTGTGGGCCGGTTAACATCCACACAGGATGAATTGGATGTGTGTCACGCTTTTCCCATGCGGCAACAAAGTTACGTAACGTATCCGCATGTCCAACCAGACAATCATTATCCATCGGGTGTGGAAAGTTGTATTCGTTTACTTGTTTCTTTTTCGGTGCCATATGTTTTACCACCCAAATATTACTTTGATATTTTTAATTACACGCCCCAAGAATTGAATCTTGCTAACCTTGTTTTTTGCGACTAATGGTGCACGTGCCAACACTTGACCATTTTGTTCTGCGACCAATTGCCCGATTTCTTCGCCTGCTTGGATTGGGGCATTTTGCGGCTCGTCATATCGTGCCAAAACACGTACACCATTTAAGCCATCTTTTTTGCCGACAGTGATTGTAAATGGTTTGGCAACTGTCGCAATAACTGTATCTTGGCGACCATACCATACTGGTATTTCTGCAATGGTGTCGCCTGGCCGAAAGAATGTTTTATTCATAGTTGTTGCAAAACCATGTTCTAACAGTTTTTTCATTTCACCCGCCAGTGCATCGTGTCCTTTGCCACGAAATCCGTTTATAACCCCAATCAATCTGCGACCGCCAACCTTGGCACTTGCCACCATGCCATACCCACCATCATTGGTATGACCTGTTTTTAACCCATCCGCCCCACGCATATTGAATAACAGTTTGTTGTAATTCAGTGTATGTGTGCGTCCCCATTCGCGACACCAATCTGTTTTATGTTCGTTAAATTCAAATCTTTTTGTTGCAAATAATGGATATATTTCAGGGTAATCGCTAATCAGGTGCTGTGCCAGAATTGCCAGTTCACGACTGGTCATTAAATTGTTTGGGTTTGGCAGGCCACTTGCATTACCAAATGTGGATTGTTCCATACCAATACTGCGTGCCTTTTTCTCCATCATTGCAGTAAATTGCATCTCTGTCCCGGCTAATTTTTCGGCAACCACCACAGACGCATCGCCCCCCGATAATACAATTAGCCCCAAGATTAAATCACGCACACTAATTGTTTGACCTGCAACCAAACAGATTTTGCTGGCTGGATACCATTCTGGTCGGTTATAGTCCGCATTTTCACCAACTGGAAAACGTGTGTCCATTGTGATATTGCCAGCCTTTAATTCATCAAACAGTACCGCCAATGTCATCAACTTAATCATAGAAGACGGTGGCATCAACGTATCTGCTTCTTTGGCGACAATTTCAACACCTGAATCATAGTCAATTAAAAATGCAGATTTAGCCTTGGTTTTAAACTCTGCAGCATTTGCCATACCACACACAGATAATAAAAACAAAGTAACAATTTTCTTTTTCATGATTTTGAGCATAGCAGTTATAAAACCGCTTGCCAACATAAAATTTATAAAAAATACCCCACTTTTATTGCGGGGCATTTGTTATTTCTGGCGCGTCATTCTATCGTATGCAATTGTACGCGCTATTTTGGTCGAATCTTGCAACTGGGGTGGGACTACTTGTTCAGTCTTTTTGTCTTCTTTATTGGCAGTGCTTGCGTCTTTCTTGTCGAATATGGCGAACAATGCAATCACTCCTGCACTTAGCAGTGCCCATACCGCCCAACCGAAAATCATTTCGCGCCGCAATTTGTAATCTGACTTTGGGTTAGTGTGTCTATCATATTCAAAGCTACCGTTTCTATATCCCATATTTGCACCTTCCTTATTTTATAAGCCTGTCCATTGAATGTCAGCAAATGCGCCCGATGAAATTATCGCCATCTATATCGGTTAAAAGTACATCACAAATTGTTCGTGCAGAAATGGCACAGCCACCGACCTTAACACCAATATCATGTGGGTCACGTGCGATATTATTTTCTTCCATCAAGATTTGTACGGTCTTGCCAATTTGCTGTCTCATAAACTCTATGCGATTTTGGTTTGCTGTGTCATTTATGATTTTAACACGTTCCTTGGAAATTGCACGATTTACCTGGTTGGGCATTTGTGCTGCCGGCGTATCTGGACGTGGTGAAAACGGAAATGCATGAATCTTAATTGGCTTGGTTTCATGCACTAAATCCAATGTTTCTTGGAACAGGGCATCCGTTTCGCCTGGGAATCCGCAAATGATATCCCAACTGAACGTCACACGTCCCTGACCACGTGCCACTAAATCACGTACACGATTGGCGGTGTGTCTGCGTCCCATAGATTTTAGAATTGTGTCTGACCCCGACTGCATTGAAAAATGCAAATGTGGCATCATACGTTTATCGCCTAAAATCAGGTCAATGATATTATCGATGTCTGGAACTGCTGGATCAACGGACGATAACCGTAAACGCTGAATGCCTGGCACATCCATCAGCAACCGTTTGCACAGATCTGATATCAAATAAACCGTATCACCTTCTTTCTTTACATAAGATGCCAAATCAACACCGGTTAAAACAATTTCACCAAAACCATTTGCAACCGCATTTTGCACATCTCGTAAAATATCTGCGTATTCAAATGATACGGCCTGTCCACGCAGTTGTCGTGTAATGCAATAGGCACAGTTGTGGTTGCATCCATTTTGAATCTGGATAAATTGCTTTGACAGTTTTGTATCCACTTGCTTGAAATCTGTGATTTCTGGGGATTGTATATCAATTGGCTTGGCTAAATATGTGTCAATCTTCATCTTGTCGGCATTTGCAATAACCGTTGTGTTTTGTATTTCTGAAAACAGTCCTGGGTTGCGTGTGGCGGCACACCCTGTCACAAACAAAGGTGCGTTTGGGTTTTCACGTGCGATACGTCTAACCGCCTGACCAGACTGTCTTTCCGCCTCTGCTGTAACGGCACAAGTATTTACGATAATTGCCGTATCAATATGTGATTCTAACATATTTTTAATCTTTTCGGATTCCAATGCATTCAAGCGGCATCCAAAAGACAATGTTTTGATATTATTTTTTTTATTTTCTGCTTGCATTTTTGCCATCCATAATGCATTATAACCAGGTTAAAAATGATTGCAACAAAGGAATTGACATGGCTCGTACAACAAATTCTGATACATTACCATACGTAGAAAGCCGTTATGAACTGGGGATGTTGGCGTCTCAGCGTGTTCGTGATTTGAATGGCGGTGCGGAACCTGTGGTTGAACGTGGCAACGATAAATTAACAGTTGTTGCCTTGCGTGAAATTGCCAGTGGCAAATTAGATGTGAACAATGTTCGTCATGAGTTTGTTCAGTCATACAAGGAAACCCCAACTGTTGCAGAAGGTGATGCTTCCCTAGAAGTTGGCAGCGAAGATCCATTATTGCGTGAAATTGATGCAGAATTAGAGGCTGCCTTGGAAGACAACGAACCGGGTGTAATTTCTGCCGAAGAAGCGAACGCAGAATAACCAGATACGGAGATGTCGCATAGTTGGTCTAGTGCGCCACATTGGAAATGTGGTATACCCGCAAGGGTATCAAGGGTTCGAATCCCTTCATCTCCGCCAGAAATAATCAAAACCCCGACAAAATCTGTCGGGGCTTTGTTTTTAGGCGAACTTCCGCCACTTTTTCACCACAAGGTTACCAGTATGTGCAACGAAGTTATCAAATAATCGAATAACCCCACCGCTTACATACAAGCCTCAAAATCCCGATGCCAGTATCGTGTATGTCTTGAAAATATGCCAATGTTTCTTATATTTGTCACATGAATATAAAGGATTTAAAATGAATGTATTAAATTGTGTGTTTGCCGGAATAAGTGCTTTTTCTGCTGCTGCGATTGGGATCGCTGCATTTTTTATTTCTAAGGCTCAGTTAAAAATCGATAAACATAAAAAAGACGATTTTTTATATGATAAGCGTTTCCAAGTGTACAATGATATAAAAGATATAATACTAAGTGCAAGCTCCGAATTGTTTGCTTTAAATAATAAAGAAATTGATGGAATCGACGCAAAATTTGTGCGTCCTTTATATAATAAAGTTAGTTCATTAATAAGTGATGCAGATTTGTTGTTTAAAGATGAAAATATACGCAGTTATATTTGTGAGCTACGTTTAGATGTAGCACGCTTATTCGGTGTCAACAATATACAAATTGTTGATGACGATCAGAAGTGCGAAATTATTAAGAAGTGGGATGAACAGATGTCGTCTGGTTATATGATAGACTTGTTCGGTAAGTATTTGAAGCTAATATAGTTGATTCTCTCTCGCAATCTGAAACAAATCATTAACATTGATATGTGCTTTACCGGACAGGATTTCATTAACCTTGTCCGGATTCATATACGCGATATCTAGGTGTCGGTAAAACTGGCGTGGCGAAGTGTGCTCTTCTTGGAATATCCGATGTATGTCTCCAGCTTTTTCGTATAATTCACGATATCGCCACGCCGTTGCAAATGCTTTCAGTATCAGATGATTGTTTTCTGTTATGGTCAGTGTGCCATTCCGCCCACCGCTGAATCTGGTGTTGGCATATCGGCGCAACACAACCGGTCGCACAATCGTCACATTGTCGCCATTTACCGTGTATTCCATTGGGGTTGCATTTTGATTAATGTGATATTCAGATAAAAATGCATTGAATAACTGAGGATTGGTATTGATATGAAATATCAGTTTTTCTTGTGAATAAATAGCTCGGTCAATCATAACGCGAACCAATTCCCGCCTTTGCAGGTATGACAGGTCTTCCCACACAATCCGTTTCAATGCCATGACTACATTGTGGGCCAGGGCACTCATATCACTGTCCAGAAAATCCGCCACAACAGACATGGCTATTTCATCCACCTGTGCCGCTGGCAGGTAGAATCCCCGTGTCGCATAGTAATATGGCCCCACCTTGTCCTTGGGGCATGCGTGCTGATTGGTAAAACGCACACCTTTGTCGTTATACAGCTTTCGTGACAGCAGGTTTGGCGACCGCCTGCGATGACTGGTATTATTAGAATTCGCCCTCAATGCATCCTGTACCCGTTTAAATACATCTGGCGACAAGATTGCCTGATGTTCGCCACGGGCAACATTATTGCTGACCTTGTTTTCAATCATCCCGATATAGATTTTGTCTCGTAAAATCTTGTGCATGCTGTTCGGTGTAATGGGTTTCCCTCCGCGTTGCACCCCCTTGGTGGTTGTCCATGCCTTGGCGCGAATACCGTTGCTTTCGGCCCACAGGGTCAAGTCATTCACAGATTGTAGTTCTAAGTATTTTTCAAACAGTTGTCTAACTTGCTCGGCTTCGGCTGGATTTACAATCAGCTTCTTGTCCACGACATCATATCCCAACCGTGGCATCCCACCCATCCATATGCCTTTTGCTTTACTTGCGCGTATTTTATCCCGTACTCGTTCGGATGAAACCTCTCGTTCAAATTGGGCGAACGACAGCAACATATTCAGCGTCAATTTACCCATAGATGTACTGGTGTCAAACGATTGGGTTATGGACACAAAGTTCGCGTTATACTTGTTGAAATACTGCATCATCTTATGAAAATCCAATATGGAACGTGATAACCGATCAACCTTATAAACCACCACGGTATTAACCAAGCCACGTGCCATATCGTCCAACATTTGTTTCAGGGCAGGCCGTTCCATCGTCCCGCCAGAAATCGCCGCATCACTGTATGTTTTGCAATATTGCCACCCATTGAATGATTGGGATGCGATATACGCCTTACATGCCTCTTCTTGGTTTTGCAGGGAATTAAACTCCATATCCAACCCATGCTCGGTTGACTTTCGTGTATAAATCGCACATCTAACTGTCATGGCTTTTCCTTTGGCTCAGCCCAAAGAAATCTGGCCCCGAAATCTTGATGCCTGATATATCTTTGGCTATTGCGGATAAAGTGCGATATTTTTCGCCATTATACGTGAACGTATTGTCGTCATTGACGATGACTTCATGAACAATGCCACGGAACTCTTTGCGTATAATCGCCCCCGGCGTCAGGTTGTATTTGGTCCGTGCCGCACGTGTCACGCACTCTGATGGATTGTCTTTGTATCGTTTGATTTTGACCAAGTGCTTTTTCTCTATTCGCAATCCCAATCGGTCGCATTGAATATAGTACCACAACGAACGGTTTTGTCGTTTGAACGGGTGGGGCGAATATTTTGCCCATAACTTTGCCCGTTCTGAATACGGCAATGCCTTTAATACGTCCATGGTTTTAGGCAACTCTCTTTTTCTCATTTTTATGCCTCGTTTTCAACGTTAAACCAGGCCTGCACAGCCGGCACTAAGCCCATCTGTGCGATGTCGTTTATAAACACTTCGGCTTCGGCCTGAATTTCGTATTTCCAGAACATATCAAGACACTGTAAAACCAAGCGGGTATTGTCAATCGGTTGTGTGATTTTAATAGTAATTTCAGGATGTTTTGGCATATTCAACTCCTTTGCTTAACATCACGCAATTACTGCTTACAAAGAGCAACAAGTCAAGTTATTAGTTATAGGTATTATTGACTTGCGTTGCTCTTGTTATTTCTTTATATTTTAACATAAGAAGAAAAGGATATGTTATGGCTGGCAAGAGCGGATTGAAAGTGGGGAGTTTTTTCGCTGGACTTGGTGGAATATGTTTAGCATTTAAACAAGCCGGATTTGAATTAACCTGGTCTAATGAAATAGACAAGGCCGCCTGTAAAACATATAGGGCCAATTTTGATCATACGCTAATTGAAGGTGATATTTGTGAATTGAGTTCCGTCCATTAGTTGATTAAAAGTAGATTCTTCTAAACTGTTGCCACAAATAATTCTGTGCGGGCCAATTTGCCAAATATCGCCAAGCACAGACACTATTTCATCTTCGGATATAAACGGTATGTGGTTGGCTTTTGGGTCTGCAGGAACAGTGTCGCCCAGATTGATTATTTGATCTAATTCTGCATCGTTAAAGCCGGTAATACGTATGTCCAGATATCTGTTCTAAATCTTTGATTTCCAATTGCAACAGTTCCAGATTCCAACCGCCATTTTCTGCAATTTTATTATCTGCTAGTCTATATGCTCGTTTTTGCTTTTCGTTCAGGTGTGAAAGTGTGATAGTGGGAACGGTGCTAAGTCCCATTTGTTTTGCTGCGATATATCTGCCGTGGCCGGCAATAATCTCGCCATGTTCATCAATCAGGATTGGATTATTAAAACCAAATTCGGTAACAGATCTTATTATTTGTTTAATTTGTGATTCAGGATGATTCCGTGCATTGCGTTCATATCCATGTATTTGACCAATATGTGTATTTTTTATTTCTAAACGGTTCATGTGTTTCTCCCATTACTAAAAAGTTGCGGTTTTTCTTCATGTTGGACTCCTTATAATTAATTAATAACGGGAAAGGAATTTTTTTCAAATGTGATCTTTGTAAAAATCGCCAAAATATAAAAATATTTTACTTGAAAACTCGTATGATAAGGAAACCTGGGGTGTTGGGGCAAATGTGTATTTTTAATGCTAAAATAAGGAAATTGTTATTGTGCAATATATCTTTTAAATCGTTTCAACCATTTTAACAACATATAAAACCCCCAAATTGTTGTGTAGTCATGATATTGTTTTTCTTGTTTGTGTGCTAAATTCAGTAGATTACCACAATTTATCCCTAGGTTACGGGTTAGTTTTTTATTAGAAAAAGTCTTGATTATATCTTTACGCAAGCATATATCAATCCATATGATAAACGGGGCAGGAAATGGTTGCTTTTGTCTGGTAATAACATCCATAGGCAAAGCGTTAGCAAATGGTTGGCTAAGGTGTTTTTTGGGGGGAGTTGTATACAATGTTTTATTTGTAAAAGCAGACACATAATTTAACATTTGTTCCGACAAAAAAGGTGTGCACGCAATGATATTGTTGGCAGTCATTATCTTTTCCAATCTAAACAAATGATAATTTGGCAGGCGATAATTTTGTTCAAAGTTCATTATTATGTCCAGCGCAGAATTTGCTTTCTTGATCAAATCAATCTGCTGAATATTTTTCACAAAAAGAGTTTGGAGCATCTTTTCATCACACCATGAAATTTGCTTTTTATACTCTTCTATCTCGTTCTTTTTATTGTTCAGGGCAGTTCTTATATAGTTATAGCCAATGAACAGCTCGTCCGCGCCATCCCCAGTAATAATTGCATTTACAGATTTTTTTGCTGCTTTTGCCAGAAAAGCACTGCTGGCGGAGATGGTAGAATACAATGGCTCTTCAAGTTGACAGATAGAAGCATTCAAAGCAGACAAAATATCACGAGATTTCATTTTCACAACGTTATGTTTATGGCTAAATTTTGCAGCAACCAGTTTTGCACAAGATAAATCCATATCTGAGTGTCGTGTTTCGTAAGAAATTGTAAACGCTTTTACTGGTTTTGTTAATGATGCTAATATACTCGAATCTAATCCGCCGCTTAACAACAATCCCGTTTTATCAGAACAACAGTTTGCCACAGTTTGTTCCCAATTTTTCAAGGATTTTGATGGTGCAACATCCCTTTTATAATGCCTTTTTACCGTTTTATTACCAATTTGAATTGTTTGTTTAGGTGATAATTTGTATATGTTTTCAAACATTGTCAATGGATGAGCAACAAAACGGTATTGTAAATAACTGGCCAACGCCTGTTCTGAAATCTTGGATTTTTTTACATAGCGTAATATTGATTGTAATGAAGAGGAAAAAACGAAGTAATCATTTGTTGTTTGGGAATAATATAGGTTTTTCGTGCCAAAATAATCTGAAATTAGCGATAACTTACCTTTGGTTCCAAGAATAATCACAAAACTGCCATCAAGGGATTTTATAAATTTAGAACCCATTTTTTTGTACAATCTCATGACAAGTTGGGCATCGTTTAATGTTGCGCATGTTCCCAATAACTTATAAATCGTGCTTTTGTTGTATAATATGCCGTAAAACAGGCAGAAATCCCCAGATTGAGTATCCTGAAAAAAGTAAACTGGTTTCGGGGTTCTGTTTGTTTTGTTGAATGATAATGCGACATACTTATCCGCTGATAAATTCTGAACAACGTAAATACACCCGCAACCAGATATTTTTTTTATGGATTTAATTACCTGATTTTTATTATTTCCAACAATTCCTGTTATTCCGTACATCTTTTATCCAATATTTGTTTAAAAACGCTTTCTAATTCGCAAGTAATGTTTTTGGCAGAATATTTCTTTGCTATATTAAAGCATTGTCTAGACATTGATTGTCTGAAAGCGCTGTCTTCAATTATTTTTTTAACAATATTTTCTAATTCTGATTGATTTTTATACAGCAGTTTTTGTGGTATAAATTCAGGAAACGCGGCCATATTTGGCGCAATTACAGGAATTCCCAGTCCCATACAATCCATTGCGGCCATAGACCAAACGCAGGCCGGTCTTAATGGAGCAAAACCTGCAAGAGATTTTGATAAAATTCGCTTGTATTCATTTCTGTTCCTATTGTTTCTCTCAACAATGAATCCCTGCGTTTGAGCCATTTGTTGTAAATATTCAGCCGGGGTATTGTTGTGTGCGGAACGTTGTTTAGAACGTTTTTGCATAGGGTCTAGAACAGAGCAATTAACACCATATTTCTTGTTCAGCTTTTTGAATATAGTTATAAATTTTTCTGTTCCGTATGTCTTATACAATCTGTGGTTGTATACAAAATTTCTATCAGGTTCATTTGTATATATATATTCCAAGAACTTTTCGTCTGCCGGTGGTGCTATGACAAAAAATCTACTTCTACTATATTTTATATTGTGAAATTTTGCTGCCTTTTCTAATAATTCTTTGGCAAATTTGCTTTGTATTATAAAAGCATCAGATATTTGTAGGGCGCTTAGTATGTTCATTAAAATAGGCGTACACAAATTTTCGGAATTTAAACTTTGGTCCAACTCCGGGATTGATGAATTCGGTTTATTGGCCCATAATGCGGGATAATGACAATAGGTTACCACAGGTATATTTAATTTATTCCATGCCAGTACAGATTTTATAGCGGGTGTTAATTCTGCTTGGGTATTAAAAATAATATCCGGTTTTATTTTGTCTAGCAGTTTATAAAAATACCTAGAATCAAAATCAAATCTGGCACTATATTTATTTGTCCCCAATGGTAAATAGACCTTTTTGGTGTGTGGAATTTTTGCTTTTCTAAATTGCTTACAATTAGAGCCCGCAACAATATATTCGTGCCCATTTTTGTTAAATTCTTCTGCAAGCACAGCCTGAAAAATATAACCAGAATCACAGGTTATATTTTCTTTATTAGAAATATTTAGAACAGACAGTATTTTCATTGTGATATATTTACCCCAATTTGTTGTAATTTCTTAATAAAATCCTCGTACCCACGATTGACGTGTTCAAAGTGTTTAATAACAGTTTGTTTTCCCGATTTTATCGCTGCAATTGACAACACAGCAGCCGCACGAGTGTCTGTGGCGCAAAGTACGGTTCTTTTGTTGTTTTTGATGTGCTTTGTAGGATGAACTGTTATTCGTCCCGTATCGAAATCTATTTTATGCCCCAGTTTACATAATTCTTTTGCATATTCAAAACGAGACTGCCATACCTCTTCGCGAATTGTTGTTGACTTATCCCCATGTAACAATAATAGGGCAAAAAAGGGCTGATGATCGCTTTGAATTTGATTTTGTTTAATTACTATATTTTTAGACTTTATTACTTGATTATTGGGTATAATTATTTGGTGTTCTTGAAATTGTATATTGATGCCCATTTTTCGCAGCGCTTTAAGTTCGTGATACAATATGCGGTTAACATTATCTGCTGAATTTACCTGTAATATTAGTTTGATGTTATTTACAAGGGCCAAGGTGATAAATGTAAAAACTTCACTTTGGCAATCAGATATTGTGAAGTCAATGTTTGCAGGACGCTTTGTTTGTTTTGGGGTAATAGTTATATGTTTTTTATCGCTGGATACAACATGTCCATCTTTAGCAAAAAAATCTAATAAATCTAACACATCTGTCTTTATGTATGGATTCTTTATAACTGTTTTATGATATTTGTTCGTAAGAGAGGCTAAAATAGCCAATTTGGTCGCGCTGCTAATTTTTTCCCCAGACAAACGGAAATAACTATCAGAAAAACGCATAATGTTTAAGCGTATATTTTGCTTGTTGTATGGCTGGAACGAGAACTCTACATCATTCAGTTGTTCTGTTTTTCCAAATAGATTTAATATTTCCAATAAATGATCATTGGGACGTGCCTTGTTTTTTCCAATCTGACAGCCCCCTGTATCCAGCAAAGGAAACCTGTGAAAACGTATCGCTAAAGCAAACAGGAAATATAATGCGCCATGTATTTTATTGCACAAATCAACCGATGGGACCTTGTATTTCATGTCTTTTGGGTTAAGATAAAATTTGTGGTTTCTAAAAGATGCTACCCCACCTAAATCGCGAATAATTTGCTTTAGTATTAGCACGTCATCTGTTTTAGGAACGTTGTGTATCGTGCACTCCCGTTTTAATATCACTGCTGCTGATAAAATCTGAACAAAAGAATGCTTGTGTCCACCGATGCTAACAACTGTATTATTTCGTGGTTTAGATGGATAAACTGTTATTTGCACACTTTTACCTTTGTTTAATGGTCTGATTTTTTACCCAATCGAACAAGCTGGAATTCGATGTTATACATTGTTGTTTGGCTAATTCATGATGTGATTTATTTTGGGGAATTCGTATAAACACTGCTTCATGACCGCATTTAATAGCATCTTGTATATTAAAAATACTGTCGTCAATAACGATTCCATGCGGTTTCGATTGATAAAAAGCTATTTTATTTGCCCAGCCCAAAGGCAATAACTGGATTTCATAAAATGAATTACCAAAAACATCGTATAAATTAGATATTCGTTTTTGTTGTGCTATACTATCACTAGAAATAGAACTTACAATAGACATTGTATAATCGTGCTCGCACAATAACTTGACTGCTTCCACCGCATTTGGCATAGCGGGAATATTTGCAAAATAATCAGATTTAATAAAGTTTTCCGTAGACTTCTTGAAATCTAATCCGCTATTTTCTGGGAAAGTCCATTGACTTGGATACAAATATTTATCGACTGATATATCATATTGTTGTTCTAAAAAAAGCGCATGTGTCCCAGCCGTTTTTAACAACACCTCGTCACAATCTAAGTACAAATGCGGCTTTTTCATGCTTAAAAAGCATAAAACAAATAATCATAAAGTCAAATAAAATCTTGATTTTCTGGCTAAAAACAAATAAAATTCATTTAGAATGAATCAGGAATACAAGCTCTTGCTAGAAAAGCTATTAAAAAAGCATATTTGTCGTGACGAGCGGCTTGGTGGTTTTACAGCAGAGAACTACATTGTTCATACAGATGATGAACAAAAATATGTTGTAAAATTCCTAAGAAATGCGTTTGATAACTATATTGATAAACTACAATCTGTTAATAAAATTATTAAAACAGATCGACAGCGCTATTTTGTTCCGCCCCAGTTTATAGATACAGAGCATAAATTAGTTGTATTGCCATATTTAGAAGGTATAGTTTTGCACGGTGCCGACATAAAAAAACATTATTATAAACCTATCTCAAAACTATTCAAAAAACTTAAACAACAGCATGTTAATTCGGGTTTAAAACATAGTTTGGATTTATACTATGATATAGATAACAGTATAAAAAAACTAAACTCTGTTACAAAAAAGTTAAAAAGCACAGATTCCTATGCAGAAACCGTACAAAATATCATAAAACTAAAACAAGAAATTATATCAAAATATAAGCAAAATACCGCATTGCGTAATTGGTTGGCCGATGCCAACGATTTTGTGCACGGTGACTTTCATAACGAAAATATATTGTTTACAAAATACGGGATTAGCTCAGTTTTAGACTTTGAATTGGTTCATCGTGGTCATTCTGCAGAAGATATGATAAATTTTGTATGGTTCGCATTCCTAAATAGTGATTTGTCGGATGAAAATTTAAAAAAGTCTGCAGACTTCTTGGGGGTATGCAAAGAAACAACAGGTGTTACCAATCAAGACCTAAAATATGCATTTGAATTTACATTTTTGCGTTTTCTTCAATCGTCTGTCCTAGAAAATTCTTTGATAGATTATAAAGAGTCTTTCTTTGAAGGACTTTTACAACGTGATATAAAGAAATTTAAATATATAGATGAACATAAACAAGAAATTTTAGCGAAGTTATTAAATGAAACGGTCTGATATATCCGTCTTGATTCTGACTCATAATTCATATGCCACTAAGGCCGGGGCTGTTGAATTTGTGATAAATGCTTATTTGAATCAGACAGTAAAACCGCACCAAATAATTGTGATAAACAATGGTTCTGATGCACAAAATACAGCAAAATTACAAGAATTTTGTGATGGCTTACCAGATGTCAGAATAATTTCGTGTAATTTGACAATCGGTGGCGCTCGTAACTTTGGTGTAAAATTTGTAGAAAGTCGGTACATTCTGTTTAATGATGATGACACAATACCAATGCAAAACGACTGTATCGAGAGATTGATAGCTCATTGCAACCAAGATGTAATATATGGATACGGAGCCAATCGTTTATGGTCGCCAGATTTGAACTGGGTTTCAAAAAACAGAACCGCATTACTCAAAATAACGAAAAGCGGAGATTTAACAGAATTAAAAAAAGATGCAATAGTACCAGCACCAGAAATCAGATATAAGAATCAAAATTCTATAAAAATACTTCTAAAATCATTCATAGGCAATTTTGGCATAATTGCTAAAACAGATTTTTATGCTATTGGCGGATTCCCTGAATACTCCGGATATTCGTGTGAAGACGATGCTTTTGCTTTTTTGTGTTATTTACGTCTTGGAAAACCTGTTGTATTTGACAATATAGAGTTGCTACACATCTCACATCCTTTAACAGAAACTGCGCCGGCTGAAATTTCTAACAATCAAAAACTATTACAAAAATTATTGTCAGATAACGGATATAAAGCTTTTCATATCAGCAGACTTTTATTTGGTGGCGATGGGGTACTAGAGCTTCTCTAAACATATTTTATTGATTTTTCATATTTTTGCGGTATCTTTCTAGAAACATAAGAGGTTGTTTATGGCACATAAACCAATATCTATAACGAATTTATCTCTTGAATTTCCACACAAGATTTGTTTTTCTGGGTTCTCCACTCAAATTCTTCCCGGGGAACGTATTGGTATTATTGGCCGTAACGGGACCGGTAAATCATCTTTGTTAAAAATTTTGACAGATAATATGGATTCGACCTCAGGACGAGTTTCTGGTGTTGATGGATTACGTATTGGTTATGTGCCACAAACGGTTTTACAACACGCCGTTCTAAGTGGTGGCGAAAGGTTTAATAAATCTTTTTCAGATGCACTTGCAAGCCATCCAGATGTATTGGTGTTGGACGAGCCGACAAATCACCTAGACCAAAATACCAAATATTCATTGATGAGAATGTTGAACAATTATCAAGGAACACTGATAATTGTAACACACGATATTGATTTGCTGACAAAATGCGTTGATAAAATTTGGCATATTGAAAATGGTCGCATAAATGTTTTCTTTGGCAATTACTATGACTATATGTCTGAAAAGGGAATTCAGCTGTCAGTTCAGCAGAAAGCATTGGATTCATTACAAAAAGAAAAGAAAAAACTAAGAATTCAGCGTCAGCAAGAAGCACAAAAAATGGCAAAGTCCGGTAAAAAGAAAGCCAAAGACAATGACAAACTGGGCTTTGATGCAAAATCTGGTAACGCCCAGGCAAAAGCTGGTGCAAAAATTACTAAGTTGCGTGAAAAATTAGAAGAAGTTCAAACCGAGATAGGTAGTAACAGATTACCAGAAGAATACAGGCCAAAATTTGTTTTAGACAGCGCATATACCCAGTCAAACAGTAATCTTATCTCTGTTTCTTTTGGGGAATGTGGCTATGGAACTCAAACGGTTTTGTCTGAAATATATTTTTCAATTGATTCTAATGATAAGATTGCCCTCAGTGGCAGTAATGCATCTGGTAAAACTACCTTTATTCGTGCGTTAATGCAAGACCCAAAAGTTACGTGTAATGGTGATTGGCATTTGTTGCCCGCCAAGGATATAGGGTATTTGGAACAACATTATCAAAATCTTGATTCAGAACAAACCGTAGAAGGCACTATTCAAGACAGAAATCCATCCATGAATTCCTTGGAAATAAGAAAACATCTAAATTCATTCTTATTCAGAAAAAATGAAGAAGTGTTTGCCAAGGTCAAGACATTGTCAGGCGGTGAAAAGGCACGATTATCATTGGCACAAATTGCTGCACGACCACCAAAATTATTGATTCTGGACGAAATAACAAACAACCTTGACATTGAAACAAAGCAATATATTGCATCGGTTCTATCTCAATACCCTGGGGCTTTTCTGGTTATATCGCATGAAAGAGCGTTTTTAGACCAATTGCCTCTAACCGCTGAATATATGATACAAAACGGTATATTGAAACAAAAGTTTAGATGATAAAACCACAATATTATTTATCTGCCACTTGTATTATCAAGAACGAGGCAGAATATATGCCGGAATGGTTAGAATACCATTTGATTGTTGGGGTGGAAAAATTCTATCTCTATGATAACGGCAGTACAGATAATATAAGACAGGTCTTACAACCTTATATAGATGCCGGTATTGTAGATTATACGTATTGGCCTGGTATCGCCATGCAAATGCCAGCCTACAGGGATTGTGTTAACAAACATCAAAATGATACCTACTGGCTGGCTGTTATTGATATTGATGAGTTTTTATATTCAGACACAGGTAACATAAGAACAGATTTAGAAAAATTTGAAGACCAAGCTGCCGTTGTTTTACAGTGGATGGTATATGGTGATTCAGGTCGCAAAACTAAACAACCGGGATTGGTAATCGAACGCTTTAAATCTCATAATTTGCCAAATGTTACATCAGAAATGTGCAAAAGCATTATAAACCCAAGACGCATAATAGTGAAAAATCTACATTTGCCAACAGCTATTGATGGTTATGTGGCGGTAAATGCAATAGGTGAACCAATCGTGCCAATATCAAATGCCAGGTTGCAAAACGGGACATATGCTAATATGCATATCAAGCATTATATCTTTAAATCTTATGAAGAATATCTGATTAAACGCAGTAAAGGCGATGCTTTAAGTTCTAAAACCGCACGTTTTAGAAATGAAGACACGGCGTGGGATGCTGCCTATATGGAATACAACCACAATGAAGTTAAGAATGACATATCAATGGATAAATATATTGATAACGTAAATTCTGCGATTACCAAACGTTTGTTAGATACAAAGGACTCTTAAATGCAAAACATCAAACAATGCTGGCTACGAAAGTACAAAATTATTGGAAACAATAATAAAATCATAATAAAACAATCCGATGGTGTTCGGATTGTATTGGGAAAACACAAGAAAATATCTGGTCTGGATATAGAAATAAATGGCAACAACAATACGGTATGTTTGACAGACAAAACTATATTTAAAGGCTCTAAAATAGTAATTGTTGCAGATGATGCGGTTTTGAATTTTGAAGAAAGCCCAGAAATAAACAATCTGTCAGTTTTTGTCAGAAATGGCAACAAGCAACACTTGCAATGGGGTAAAAACACAACTATTACGGGTGGATATATAGAACTATGTGAAAGTGGCTCCTCTGTAACAATCGGACAAGAATGTATGATTGGCTGGCACATCAGTATTGTCGCAACAGATTTTCATAGCGTATTAGACAGAAAGACAGGTCAAGTACTAAATGGCCCCGGCAACGTTGTTGTTGGCGATAATTGTTGGCTGGGACATGGAGTTAGATTACTGAAAAATGCAAAATTGCCAAACAATACCATTGTCGGTGCCGAAACAATCGTAACCAAGGCCTTTACAGAAGAATGGACAGCACTTGGCGGCAATCCCGCAAAAATCATTAAACGTGACGTTACATGGAATCGCAGCATACCAACAGAATATAAAAAAGTCCCTGTAAATTCCCTGTAAAAATGGAATTTGTATGTGGTTGTTCGTATTGTATTCATACTCCGCCACAAAAATCAAACGCCCCGTTGTGGGCGTTTTATTTTTGTGTTGGTGTTGCAGTGTGGACAAAGCGTTCGCAATCTGTGGTTGTCAAATTGTTCTCTTTGTGTTTATTGTTCCTTGACCCAATCAAAAAGTTTGATATCCGTTTTGTTTTTTTTACTTCGTAATCTTAGATGATCATAAATAACAAAAGGCCATAATAATGGTAGCAATATAACTATCAATCATCCTAATAATAAATACTTTTTGTGCATAAACAAAGATAATATTATAAATATTTTTTTCATAACACCGCATTTTTATTCGGCAATATACCATAAATTTATTTGTTCGTATAGGTAAATATTACATCCAATAATCGAACCATTGCCAAGGTATCTTGCCCGCAATATTCACGCAGATTTTTCATCATTTCTTCTGTTTCCTGTGGCGTTTGATTTCCGTTCATAAAATCTAAAAATTGGCTGCTGGCTTCTGTTCCGTTATGAATACCCAGGTTATCATAGGACAATTCCGGAACAAACGCGGGCAGTGTTTTTTTTATTGATGCGCTGCCGTTTTGACAAGGACAATACAGACCACGATTTTTAAATGGTTCTTCTAAATCTAACATGCGATCATTTATTGATGATAGTTTTTCTGCAAACTCTGGAAAATCAAAAGCCATTTCACAGTTACGGCCTTTTTCAAATGTTTTGTGATAGACGACTACTGAACCCGTATCACCGATTACATCACATAACGTTTTCAATAGTCCTGGTCTAGGGTCTGTTTCTTGGTTGTCGTGCAAATATTCATAATGTTCCAATTTGCCGCCAGGCGTCCTTTGCACATGTAATGAAAATTGAAAACAAATTTGCTGATAGGCGTGCGAATTATCAAATATCGGCACCGCCGACATAATTGTTTCATAATCAAGAAAGTATAAAGGCCATTGCAAATTATTCGTAAATTGTTTCAAGATGTTTAGATTGATTACATCTATATTATCTAAAAACGCTTCTATATCCCCGGAATGCTGTTGTTTATAGTAAATATCGACAGGGACATTATGCAAATCAGCACCATATTTTGCATAAATTTCGTCTGCCAATTTTCCTTTGAATGCATCAAAAACTGAATACTGTGGCAAATCTTTCCAACAATGACATTTATATTCGCATTTATAGAATTTATTGTTACATTTCGTCTTAGAAATAGCGATGCCAAGTTCTGGACCAGACAGAAATGCGCGTATACGATTTATTTCCGATTGCACCGTTTCCATATCTTGCATTTTACCGGCTGCATCGTGCAAAGCGAACAACTGTGCCAAATCTAAATCACCATGGCGAATATATTCTTTATTTAGTGTCATTACAAAGCAATTACGAACCTTGATTCCACAGTGGGTTAATACATACCTCTGAAAAGAAACATCTAAATAGTGATATTCATGTGGTTCTGGATTCGATTTTACCTCTATAATATCCCATGTTCCGTCATTGTTGTTTTGTAAAATATCAACAGCACAATATTCATCAGTATCGGTGCAAAATGTCGCTTCATAGATGTATGACGCATTTTGTGCAATAGCTTTTTTGGTTTGTTCTATGGCTTCTGGTTCCCAAGGCTTTGCAGTGATGCGAACTCCACCAGGGAATCTGTCACATGCTAATTCACCAACAGCAGTTCCAGCATCCAATATTGCCTGATTTTTGTCTGGTTCTATATCTTTACGATATTTTTTGAACCACAACGCATTCGGGCATTTAATTCCAGTTACATAATTAGACTTTGATATTTTTATCATAACAATTTCGTTTATTTTATTTCCAGTTTAATACCTGTTATTCCTTTTACACGCCAATTTCTTAAATACCCAGTGTGCAAATTACCGCTTAAACTGGAATTTGGTTTAAAATTGTTAACTTGCCATACATGTTGGGTTGCTGATTTATTCGTATAAAACAAAGCAACAAAAACCGTGCATATGGAGGTGTCGCGCAGATATTTTTCAAATTCTTTACCAGAACATTCGCGGCCGTGTAAAAAGTATTTTTTGTCTAGAGCTGTTGATTCGTGAACATTTTTTATACTGGCCGTTTTTGTTGTGTGTGTTCGTTCTTTTGCATTTTTGATGCTTTCTGCCTTGTATACAAAAACACTTTCATCTATTTTGCTATCATCGTATTTTCTGTGGCATTCCTCACATAAAAAATGAAAATTTGCAAGGTTCTTTGAAAAATTCACAAAAGATTCTTCGAATTTATCTAAATCGACATGACAAATCTCACCTTCTTTCGAACATGTGGATTCTTCAAAGAATTTTCTTACTAAATCCTTTCTTTCAAAGCCGCGTTTATGTGCGGATTGAATTTCTTTTTCTTTTGTGCCACAACATGCACAAATACCAGATTTATATTTTTGTGTTAAATCTCGTGTTTTATTACGCGCATATCCATCGAAAAATTTTTTAAACGTTTTATAATCACCTACGAACATATTCATTATGCATCCTTTTATTTAAAAAACTAATTCCCTATTTGTCCCGTTTCATTATCATATAATACTATGCGGCTGAAACTTGCGCAATTTGTTTCTTCTAATTTACGCAGTCGGGCGATATAAAAACCTTTGGTCGCATAGTGTATTTGGATCAGGATTTATCGCTGCTGGATTGCGACAAGACGGTTGTTGAAAACATTATGTCAATATCTGGTGTGTTAAAACATGATGCTTATGCAATCGCAGCAAACTTTGGTTTTCGTGGTGATGCATCCAAAAAGACAGCGGGACAATTATCGGGTGGCGAATTACTAAAGGCAACATTGGCAACGATATTAGGTGCCCCCCACCAACCAGATTTACTGATTCTGGATGAGCCAACAAACAATTTGGATATCAAAAGCATATCAATATTAGAAGAAGCGCTGAATCAATATCGTGGTGCGATTCTATTGGTATCGCATGATACGATATTTGCTAAAAATATCAACATAGACAGAATTGTTTGTTTATAGTTTTGTTGGAATTTGTATATTGTTATTCGCAATAAAATCATACTCCGCCACAAAAATCAAACGCCCCGAATGGGGTGTTTTTATTTGTTCTGTTGGTGAAGTGTGGACGATGCTAATACATGTTTTTAATTTGGAAAAATCAATAAAATATGATACAATATCAAGCAGAGATACATAATAAAACAAGTATATAAAAGGAAAATATCATGGCAAAAAAAACAAAAATGGAAAAGATTTATGAGTTGCAGACATACCTGCGCAAGCGTGCAAAAAGCAATCCTGTTTTTGGAACAGGAATAGAGGTTAAATGGAAAGACAGAGGGGTACTACGTGCAGGTGAAGTCAGGGGTGAAATATATTATAAAGGTGCAAGAATGGAATTGATACAGAACAAATCCGCATCCTCACTCGATTGCAATTTTGTTGGCTATCACATGTTGGGTTTTGAAGAGATAAAATTGACACCTGATGATACACGTCTATTAGAAAAAATATTTTTTTGGGGTCCTACATGCACGCCAGGCGAATTCAAGAAAATGGTTGAAAAAGAAGGTATGTTTGATAAAACAAGCCCTGTCTTTGAAATGGTTTTGAATTTCTGGTATGATATGGTATGGGGTAAAACACAGCGCCTTGCAGCGGGCCAGGAAAATGTTGAGACTATGAAAGCCACCAGAGCAAAAGCCACCAGAGCAAAAGCAACACCATATTTTGCAAGGCCAGTGGCGGTTAAATCAGAAAAGACCAAATAAAATCATTCAGATAACGGGGGTGGGGCAATCTTGCCCCCTTTTTTATTGCAAATAAAATCCACTAATACCTTTGATAGTGTGTTATTTTTTGCTTGTGCAACTTGTTGTATTTTTTCTACACTTACATTGTAATATTACAAAGAGAGAAAGATGAATTATCTGCGTGGCCTAATATTGGGCATGTTTTTCGTATTGACCATAACCCCGGCTTTCTGTGCATCATCACGTGATGTCGCATCACGTCCAGGTGTCGTGTCTGTTATGGAGTCGGATGACATACACACCCCAGAAAGTACCAATGTTACGAATCGTGCTGCGGTTAATTCTGCACGTTCACAATCAAATACTCGAAACACATCTGCATCACGTGCAGGCAACACTGCACGACGCGAATCCGCCACAACAAAACGTGAAACAACAAATCGCACGACACAATCAAGGACAACAAATGCCGGGGCACGTGCAACCCAGTCCAGAACAGCACGCACAGCCAGCAGTCGAACCCCCACAGTAACGGCACGCAGTGCATCAACACAGGTTCGCAGTGCATCAAATACACGTGCTGCACGCAGTGCGACAAATGCAATCGGCACATCCCAAGGTGCAACGAAAAACGCAGTTAAATCCAGAACCGCCACTGCGGGCAAGTCACGTGCTGCATCAAATACAATCACACGTGCCAGAACAACATCTGCCACAGCCCTGATAAACAGCGATGTTTCGGGCATGATGGAATACTGTAAAACACAATATACCCAGTGTATGGATAATTTTTGTGATGTTCTGGACGATGCCCAGGGCAGATGTTCTTGCTCTAAGAATATAAAAAACTATGCCAAAACATCAACTGCACAAAAAGAAGCCAATGCAGCATTACAAGACATTGCACAACAGATTCAATACATTGGTTTAAGTCGTGACGAGGTTGAAACATTATTCACCCAGACCGAGGCAGAATTGACAATGCAAGGCAACACCGATAATTCCCAGATTAAAAACAGTCTGGATAAAATCAAAGAGATGATTGTAGATGTAAAACCGGGTACAGCCGTAAGCACAGAAACAGATTCTGGATTCAGTTTTAACTTGGATGGATTGCTAGACTTTAATCTGGATAGCATGGGATTTGATTTGGCATCAATCTTTGGCAACAACAATTCTGGCACATCCAGTATCAGTAATCAACGTGGCGAACAGTTGTATAAAACCGCATCTGCACGTTGCAAGAAATCTGTTTTGGAATCTTGTCAGGCCCAAGGTATAAACATTACATTGATTGAAAACTCATATGACCTGGAAATAGATCGTGCATGTATTGCTTATGAACGCAGTTTAAGTGATGGTAATGACGATATTGTACAAACTGTTCGCAATGCACAAGCGGTATTACAGCGTGCCCGTTTGATGGTTGAACAGCAAAAAAATGTGTATGACTTGCGTGGCTGTGTTGGTGCATTAGATGCATGTATGCAGGACGACTTTGTTTGTGGCAGTGACTATGAACTTTGTTTGGATCCTACCGGTAAATATATCGTAGAAGGCGAGGTTGTTGTTGGTTCTACCCCTGGCTATGTCATAGAGGGTGCATCCAGCGTTCCACCATCAAAAGAATATGGTAATAATACATTGATGGGCACATGGTATTATGATGGCAAGTTTGCGTGGGGTGCAACCACACAAGACGGTTCTTTGATGGATTATATCAGCAAGTATGTAACATCCAATCCAATCAGAAACACGTCCAGCAACATGGCAGAGTTCTTGCAACATAAAATCGGCTATAACGAAAAGGGCAAGAACTATGGTATGTGCATGTCCGTATTGAATAAATGTCAAAATCTGACCTATGATAAAAAGACAGGCAACTACATTCCAAATAATCAGGTTATTACAGAATACCTGGCACGCACGCTGGTTCAAATTAAACGCGCCCAGGATGCAGTTTTGGCAGACTATGCAGAAAGTTGTATTACAGACGTATCTTCGTGTCTATCAACAAACAATTTTGATACCACTGCCAGTAACAGCAAACAAAACATTGCTATTAACGCATGCCGTTCCCAGATTAAGACATGTATGTCTGTAAATGGCAATTCTGCCAGTGAACCTGATCCAGCGGATTTACGTAATTGGGTAATGGCAATGATGGGTGCATTGCTAGATGAAGATATTCCATCAGGCGGAAATAGCGGTGGTTCAACAGGTGGCAACAGTGGCACGAAGCCTGGTCAGTCCCCCACACCAACAAACAACCCATACACACAAACAAATCCAAAGTCGCCAATGTTAATACAGGCACACCTGACCGATGTATCAACAGGTGCCCAGATTGCGGTTTACGAAGACACCCAAACAAATGCATGTTATGCGAATCCTGCGAACACATCAAATGTCAATGATGCGTGCGTTGTAAAATGTGATATCAGCAGTGCCACCAGTGGTATCTGCAATCCTAATAACACCGTTACATTAACTGTTGATAATGCATCTGCGGTTTCAACATATGCATTACGCAGTGGGGTGTCTTTGACCTTTAACGGGTTAAATACATCTTCTATCAAAATAGCCCTAGAAAACGGTCAATTGCCATCCAGTTTAGGTTGGGTTCGCGATTTATCAAATAATACGAATTATCGTTTTGACGGTATTGTCGGCCCGGACGGCACAGAATACTATGACAAGAATGGTAATCGTGTCCGCACAGGTATAACAGCGGGTACCACATTAACTGCGGTATATGCATATGACGGATACAAACAAGCGTGTGTTGATTCTGGTGGAACTTGGCAAAATGAAAGTTGCAGTTGTACAGCCACCGGCACGATTTATGACGAAGAAACCGCTGCATGTATGTGTAACGTTGCAGAAAACTTCACAGGTACACCAACCCTGATGGGATGCCAATGTGCAGATGGGTTTGAGTTTGCTAATGGCACATGTCGCCAGAAAGAATCTGGTGGCACAACCCCAGACCAGCCAGAACCAGACCAACCATCTGCGGAACAAACTGCATGTACAAATGCAGGTGGTACATGGAACGGCACCACATGTGAATGTGGGGCAGGCAAAGAATGGAATGGCACAGCGTGCGTTTCAACTGGTGGCACAGCCCCAGACCAGCCAGAACCAGACCTGCCATCCCCAGAACAATATTCGTTTGCACAATGGTGTAATGCCGAGGGCCAAGAAACATATCACGAACCCGGAACACTGTCTGTAGATGGCGTTTGCACATTTGAAAATACCAGTTATAACGGTGGCAATGCGAATCCATTTAAGTTTATCAAACACGCCACATGGCAAATAGTTGATACAGATGTGGCCAAGAATCAATGTTTAATCAATGGTGGGTTTGTTCATCAGTATTTACAGGATAATAGCAAACTAACAATTTGTGCATGTCCAGATACAGAAGCCACTGGCGGAAATGCATTGGCGGAACGTGAAAATGGTGTTTGCAAGTGTATGCCTTCGTTTGTACGTGATACAATACATGCACCATATGATTGTATCTGCCCATCGGGAATGCAGAAAAGTGCCACATTGCTGATGATGGATAAAGTTATAGACCATACGGATGATTCGTTGACCATCGAACGGTTGCGTAGGGACTACCTTGGCAACGCTAATCTACAGGTAAATGTGCATACTGGTGACTTTGCGGGGGAGGTTTCTGCCCAAACCCGCCTGTACGATAAAAATGGCAGCCCAATTACAATGCCCTGCAGTTTGTACGAGTCTGTAAATGCCTCTAATGGCGGACATGCGTTTTGGATGTGCAAACCAACATGTACACCGATTGATACATTCAAACGTGTATGCGAGGCAACAAACGGCAATTGGAATGCGGCTTCTAATAAATGCTCATGTGATGCCAGTGCAGGTTTAATATGGAAAGACAAAATGTTGCCACACTGCACATGTCGCACAGGGTCAATATATGGTGGATTTAAGAAAGACTCTTTTAACCCATCCACAGGATCATGCGAATGTGATTCAGACCGAGAAAAATGGGTGTTCAGTGATGGCGAAGCCAAATGTGTGCCAATTGGTTCGTATTGTGATGACAAAACCAAAGCATGTCGCTGTGATGCCAGCAAGAACTTTACAGAAAGTTCCAGGGTAGATACAGAGATGAATGCGGATGGATACTATTACTTCAACTATGCCGGACATATGACAGAAGATCCAAGTTATCACTTTGGGTGCAGATGTAAAGTTGGATACGAAATGGTTCAGGGGCCAGACGGCAAAATGGTATGCAAATCTGGTAATGAACCAGATGTTCCCACACAACCATCCGCAGAACAAACCGCATGTACAAATGCAGGTGGCACATGGAACGGCACAACATGCGAGTGCACGAACGGTCTATTGTGGAACGGTTCTAAATGTTTGCCTAAGTGTTCTGCCGGCACATATATCGGCAACAACGGTGCCAAATCATTTGCAGATGCCAGTTGTACTTGTGCAGATGTTAAAGTGTTGGTGTCAAATAGAATAACTAATGGTTCTGTTAAAACATGGCTTGATGGGGCCGTTATTCAGAAACAAATAAAATTTGACGAGCATGTCTGGACGGTTGTTCAAGATGATGACAGCAGCCCAAGCAATAATGACGCTTATTGTGTGTCCGCTGATATGAATGGACTAAGCAGCTCTTGCAAACAAAACAGTACAAACTTGTATGTTAACTATGATGAACCGAGTTGTGCAGATGTGACTTATGACGCTTGTTACGAGTACGAATTGAACACAGACCGCACAGACGCCACGCTGAACAAGTGTTGTCAGTTCTCTGGCGGTGAAGTGTTTATGTTTGCAGATACAAATAATGATGGTTTGTTCGAAGCATCTTGTCATTGTGGAGATGTTAAGAGTTGTGTTGAGAGTTCATCAAATACATGTACCGCACAAATGATAAGTAACAGTATGTGGGATGCAACAAAAACATGGTTGGGACGTGATAACAATTGTTATTCCACAGCATTGCTTTCCAGCTGTCGTGACAATGAGGCTATGTCAACTTGTTCATGTGACAATGGGCGTGTAACCGTAACGCGGGGACTAACAACGTATTGTTTGACCAGAGAAGTTGCCTCAAAGGTGAATGCGTGTGCCAATTCTAACGGCAGTTGGAGTATAAATACAACAAATCACAAGGTTGATTGTACATGTCGTACAGGTGGGACGTTAACAGATGAAGGAACATGCGATTATAGTACATACGATAAATGCTTGAACCCAGAATCAACCAATGGTTTAAAAGGCCAATGGAGTGGTGGCTCATGCATGTGCTCCGCATATTCTGGCATGCCTGGTGTTGTTTCAATCAAAGATGACAAAGGGGTGATAATTGGATGCGGATGCAATGCAGACAAGGGATTTGCACCAAATAGTGAAAAGACCGCTTGTGTATGTCCACATGGTATGTATGAACATAACGGCTATTGCAAATGTCCGGGTACTGCCATATCTAATGGAAATGGTGGTTGTATGTGCAGTGCCGGTTACGACATGTCGCTGAACGTTCGCTTGTTTCATACCGAGGCAGGGCATACCAATGGTGCTCAAAAATGGTATACGGAAAAGCTGTTATCAAATGGATGGAGCGAGTGTACAGAATTAAGTATTCCAACACAGAAAAAAACAGCGGGTTGCCTATCTAGCAAGTTCTATATGGGACCAGCAGCGGTCATAAATGATCCAAATGTATCATTTTATGATTTGTTACAGGTATGCCCAGTTAATGGTGCATGTGATAGTGGGACCACGCCAGAATGGGAAGATTATGCCAGTTGTACAAAAATAGAGGTGCTTGATAATTATACCTATTTATATGAACAAGATGGAAAGCCTATGACGAATTCCTATGGAATGCAATATTCGATTAAAACCCCAATGGGCGTCACCTTTGATTATAAAACAGGTAAATTTACATGTGATGCACAGCGTGGGTTTGAAATATATCCACACATTGCTGGTTACACCGTTAGTGAGAGTGGTATGGACAAAACTCCAGTTGTTGCATTGGTTAATCAATCAACAACAGGGTATCATTATAAAAGAAACTATAATGATATAACTTATTCATCAACAGATCCAATATATGCAACCGAATTAGAATTACAGAATGGCAGTTTTGTTCCAAAAACAGACATCGCCCCAAACCCAAACCTGATTAATCAAGTTACAGGAAAAATAGAGCCGGGATATAATGGTTCAATTTATGGTGATGTGATGAAATACGGAACGGCTTTCCCAACGGACTTAATGTGCGGTTGTGGGGATGGCAGGAAACTAGACTTGACTTCTGGATCCTGTCTCAGTTCATGTCCTGCAGGAACGATTGACATAGACAGATTCACTTACAGATATAATGTAACAAATGGTGATGTTTTCTCTGATACATGTATATCAACAGCTAATCTATGCGATCTGGCTAATGGAATTGATTTTTGTCCAGAATCCGATACAACCATTACTAAAAAAGAAATGCCAGGAAAGGGGTATTACTATCTAACCAATGGCTATGTCATTAGTGCAGGTGAAAATAGCAGAGTTAAGAGTGGATCCAAACAATGCGGTGCTGAGACCGACGAATATTATTTCTTATGGTCAAATGAATACTCAGACTTTTTGACATGTATGAGAACAGACGGTTGCTGGTATGATCTTTTAAACGGCAAAGCAGAATATGACAGCAGCTGCAATAATTAGATAGAAAAAACATCCAGTTGTTGGATGTTTTTTTGCCCCATAAGTATAAAAGTCCTACCGGTCCAACAGTTTATCCATATAAATATTGATAAATGTGCAGGGGAAATGCAATGTGTGTGATTGCCCACAGAATAATATAAATCCCTTGATTTGGGGTTTTTAAGTGATTTTTGGATGCTTTATACCATAAAAACTTAACCGGTGGGGGCATGATTTATTGTGTCACCCATAATATGAATCTCCATTAGATTGGATACAACAAGCGGGCAGGGCAAACTGATTTAGTCCTGGCGATAAAATATCTGTCGTACGATACCTATCCATACAATAGTAGATGATATAAGCAGTTGTATTATACTGTATCATAGCGTGTTTGATAGGTATATATGTGTTATCAGGATTTGATTGTTGGGGATGAAAATTATATTTGTTCACCAATAATGATATATATATCGAATTAATTCTTTGTATCATTTAATAAATGCAAAAAAATCCCCCGTTTGGGGGATTTTTATGGATCGGTTGGTGTCCATGTAAAGTCGCCACCTGGACTGATAGACGCACCTGGCAATACTGTAATCGTTCCACCGGTTGGCAGGTCATCTGCATAACACTGTTGTACACCATCACAACTTGTAAAGTCGTTCACACGATTAATCGTTGAAACCAAACGACTGTTCATCGCTGTAATCGTACT
>JAZTWM010000003.1:0-40211 GCA_045635825.1 Candidatus Enterousia sp.
AAGCTTCACTTGCACCAGTTGATGCAGCAGTCTTGGCCTCTTCAATCAAGCCAACAACTGTTTTGCCTTGGGCAACAGTACCAATTTTATTATTAATTGCTGTATCCGCCGCTTTATACGCTGTATCCATTGCAGAGATAGTACCATTAATTGCTGTATCCGCTGCTTTATACGCCGTATCCATTGCAGAGATATTATTGTTAATCGTCGTATCCGCTGCTTTATACGCTGCATCCATTGCATTGATAGAACTCTTGATATCGTCAATTTCACCACCAGTTGTATCGGTCAAGCCACCCAATCTAGCATCCAAATCTTCAACCGCACCAGTCAATGTTTTGTCATCTAATCCCTTTACATATTCAGAATTCAAAACATCACCCGTACGTGTATCAACATATTGTGTTGATGCGATATCTGCGTTTGCCGCCGTCACGGCCATCATCGCAACCAAAGATGCAGTAATTATTTTTTTCATTATTTTTTCCTTTCTTTCGTTTTTTTATAAAAATATCCGTTGTGGGCGGATTACCACCCACAACATTTAATTAAATTATTCGGTCAAAGCCGTTGGTTTTGTAGCCGCAACTGTCGCAGGTACAGTTACAGGTGTACCTTCCAGTGTTTCACCAGAAGCACGTTCTATAACTTCCCAGATAAAGTTTGTGCCATTTGTTGTCAAAGCACAATAGTTCTCCGCATTAGAGCATGCCGCAGGAACACGTGCAATATCAGCCAACTTTAACCCAGAAACAACATCATCTGTATATTTTACAGACGCATCCATCGCCGCATTTGCCTTGGCCAATGCATATGCCTTGGCATTTGTTTCAGCAGTTGCCGCCGCCGCTGATGCATCCTGCTTATTTTGCGCAACAACACCTTCCAATGCGTCAACTTCACCCTGAGTAGAAGCAATAGACTGTGTCAAGGCCTGGTCAGCTTCCTTGTATTGCGTTTCAACTGTGTTGATCTTTGTTGTAACAGTTTCAATCTGCTTTGCAACAGAACCATCACCTGTACCATTCAACTTTGCAACATCACCCT
The DNA here is from genome assembly GCA_045635825.1 of Candidatus Enterousia sp. GTDB lineage: Bacteria > Pseudomonadota > Alphaproteobacteria > Rs-D84 > Rs-D84 > Enterousia. The sequence continues at coordinate 1,048 of JAZTWM010000003.1, forward strand.
GCAAAGTCGCAATGTCAGTTTTATTTTGTGTATTATCTGTTTCTAATGAAGTTACACGACCATCCAATGCAGTATCAGCCGCCTGATACGCAGATTCAACACCATCAATCTTAGTACCAAGTGCCGCATCAGCCGCTTCATATGCAGCCTTTGCATCTGCATCAGCCTGTTTGTACGCCGCTTCTACACCATCAATTCTGCCATTGATTGTTGCATCCGCCTGAGTCAAAGTCCCCAGAGCAGTCGTGGTCTGATCGATAAACTCACCCATATCACCAGAAATCTCCTCAGCCGCATTGTCTACATAATCATAAACCGCCTTTGCAGATGGATATTGTAAATCTGTTGACTTATCATCGATCGTTGTAACCTTGTTAGCCTTATCTTCCTTCAATGCCAAGCCATCATCTGCCGCTTGCTTATTTGTTGCGATTGTCTGATTAATTGCTTCATCAGCCAACTTATATGCCGCTTCCAAATCCTTATCTGCCTGCTTGTACGCAGCATCCATATCTGCAATTGCTTGATTGGTTGTTTCCTTGTACGCATCCAAAGCTTCACTTGCACCAGTTGATGCAGCTGTTTTCGCTTCTTCAATCAAACCGACAACTGTTTTGCCTTCGGCAACAGTACCAATTGTAGTGTTAACCTTGCCAACTTCCTGCAAGACATAGCCACGGGACGCAACCGCCGCATCTGCCGCGTTTACAGTCACCAGACCCAATAATACGGTAAAAATACCTGCTGTTAATTTTTTCATGACTTCCCTTCCTTTCTTCCGGTTGTATCATTCTACCATTTTTTGCCATAGTTGGTAAAGGCAAAAAAATGGTAAAAACGATATTTTATTTATTAATTATTATTCGTTGTATTCCAATGGTGCAGTTAATGGCATCCAAGAATATGTTGTACCATTATAGGACAATACGCACATACTGGATTCAGATTCACATTCCGCAGGAACATCTGCAGTCGCCAACAGTTTCAATCTGTCACTGACCGCCTGGGCCTGGGCCGCTGCATCTGCCTTAGCCTGGGCCAAGATACCAGTTTCGGCATTATTGATTGCCGCAATTGCATCTGTATTTGTTTTCACAGCCCCATCTGCCAATGCTGTAACAGCCTCGGTTGCAGACGCCAATGCCGCCGCCGCCTTGGTTGTTGCATCCTGTGACGCTGCATCTGTTGCATCTTTTTGTGCCTTTGCGATTGCTGCCTGCAACTCAGTCTTTGCCGCATCCAAATCACCAGACGCACCAGTCCCAGCATCCGTAATCTTGCCTTCCAAGATTGCCACCGCTGCCGCCAAAGCATCACTGGCTGTTTTTTCAGCCCCAGCCTTTGCCGCATCTGCCTTGGTCGTTGCATCAGTCGCTGCATCTGCAATTGCTTCGGATTTTGCAGTTGCAATTGCAGTAGTCAAATCTGCATCTGCTTTTTTGTAATCCGTTTCAATTTCATCAACCTTGGACGCAACCTTATCCAGCTCAACGGCGGCACCACCTGAAACCGCTTCTTTTGCCGCTTCAATTGCGTCAAAAACAGCCTTTACAGATGTATACTTTGTTGTATTTTCTTTATCTGCATCTGTGATGACGTCAACCTTATTACTTTTATCTTCTTTCAACGCCAAACCTTCATCTGCATAATCTTTTGCATTTTGTTCGGCAGTATTTGCCTTGGTTGTGGCATCATTTTTTGCCTCGGTCAAAGCGGCAGAAATACGATCTGCAACGTTACCTTCGCCAACCTGGGTCTTCAAATCAACGATATCACTGGCATTCTTTGCAACCGCACCAGTCAAACCAGTTGATTCACCGTCTTCGCCAGTTCCACCCAAACTGTCACGCAATGCATCAATCTGTTCCCTGGTATATGACTGAGCCGCTTCAAATTTTTGTTTTGCATCCGCCTGGGCTTCCTCTAATTTTGCCTGGGCATTTACCTGTGTTTCAAACTTACCATCAATTTCGGCCGCTGTATAAGCATCTGTAATGCCATAACCCGCCAAAGTTGTTGCTTTATCTGCCTTGGCTGCATCCAAATCAGAAACATTTTTGCTAACCCCAGCGACCTGTTGATCAACATAGCCACGTGATGCAACAGAAATTGGCCCCGCCGCGTTTGCACCGGTTGCCCCCATCAAAATTGCACCCATAACACCGGAAAATACGATGTTTTTTACTTTCATTTTCTCTTTCCTTTCTTTCGTTTTTATATCCCAAAACCTCTGATTCATATTATACACAAATCAGAGGTTTAATAAAAGCATTATTTTACAGCGTCTGTTGTCAAATTAATTGGATCGCCATTTGAATCTAAAATTTCGATTGGTGCATATGTTGCAACACCATTGGCATCAAAGTTCACCAAATAACTGCCTGCTGACTTGGTACCAACAACATAACCTGCTTCCTGCAAGGACTTGATATCGCCGGCATTCTTTTCAGTTGCAGCCTTATTTGTTGCAATACCCTGTGCATTTGTTGAAATCGCAGTTTCGTTTGCTTCTACACGTGCTTCGTATGATTTAGCTGCAAAGTTGTCAGCAGCAGATGTTGTTACAGCCTCTACCGCATCCATACGTGCATCCATTGCAGTATCTTTTTCATCTGTATATGCTTTTGCAGATGTCAATGCGTCTGCTGCTGCACCAGATGCATCAAATGCAGCATCCGCATCTGTTTTTGAATAAACTTCGTCTGCGTTTGCTTTCTTTGCCAATTCTTCATCTACATATGTCTTGGTTGCAGCAGCACCTGCAGTTGCTTCTACTGCATTCATACGTGTATCCATTGCTGTATTCAAGCCATCTGCATAATCTTTTGCATCCTGCAATGTTTTTGCATCAATTACATCCTGGGCTACAGATGTTCTATAGGCCTCTAAAGAACTTGCAATCTTAGATGCAACAGAACCTTCTACATTGGCATCACCGTTTAATTTTTGAACATCAGCAACAGTGTTATTTACTGTGGTCTGCAATTCACCCAAAGCCGCATCAGTTGCAATACCTTCTGTCTTTTTATTAATATATTCTACAACCGTCTTGGCATCTGTACCCTCTGGCAATGTTCCAACCAAAGATTTATCCGCCTTGTCATCCAACAAAGCATCTGCTTCTGTCTTGGAATAAACATCTGCTGCATTTGCTTTATCATTCTGCAAGTCTGTAATAGCTGTTTCAGCAGTTGTAACACGACCTGCGACAGATTCCAAATCCGCCTGTTTTGCCAAACCATTTGCAGAAATCGTTTTGCCATCTTCGGCAATTGCGATACCTTCACCGGCTGATAATTTTGCCTGCAGATTTGTATCTGCATACTCTTTTGAAATCAAGCTGACTGCTGCAGCATTGGCTGCACCACATACACCAGCAAACATTGCTGCTGCAAAACCCGAAAACAATACATTTTTAATTTTCATATTTTCCTTCCTTTTTTATATTGTGCAGTTGATGCAACCACTGCTGTTATAATTAGTAAACCTTAACTGGGGTCCATGTTGCCTTACCATCCGAACCGGTGGACATCAACAACATTTCGCCTTCTGCTGGAACCTGACCTGCGATTTTTGCAGTTGTAACAGCTTCGTTATCAATGTTACCAGTTGCAACTGTATCAACAAAAGCCATCGCTTTCAAGGATTCAGTTGTACCCTGCAAAGTTTCAATAGCAGCAGTATTTGTAGAAATATTACCTTCATTTGCTGTTACACGTGCAGCCAATTCAGTATCGTCATAAACTGTATCTGCATCCTGTGCATCTGCGTAATCTTTTGCAGACTGCAATGCGGCTGCAATATCATCGGCAACTGTTGTTTTATCGGCCTTCAAAGCCATATCTGTATTATATGCCTCTGTTTTTACGTATGCTTCCAAAGCCTCAGACATATCACCTGCAACAACATCAGCAATTTTTTCATCAACCTGACCAATTGTATAAACATCGGTTACGTTTGCTTTCTTTGCCAATTCTGTATTTACATCAGAAATATTTGCCTTGTCGTCTAATTTTGCAGAAACCTGTTCCAAAGCGGCATTCACATCTGCAGTTTTTGCATATGGCGTTAAATCAATGGCAGAAATCAGAGCCTTGACCGCATCAATTTCATCTTTTAATTCTGCATCTGTTGCATACGTATCACCCAAGGCTGCAATTGCATTCTGCAATTCAGTAACAGTTGTTGCATCTGCTTTACCAGTTTTTAACAGTTCAATCGCTGCTTCTGCATCATCAATTGCCTGATTTGCCGCAGCCATATCAGCTGTAGATGCCTTGCCCTCAATTGCTGCCTCTAATGCTTCAACCGCTGCTGTCAGTGCAGATGTATCTGCCTTCAACGCCAATGCAGCCGTAACATCAGCAGACTTTGCATAATCAGCCAAAGCAGTATTAACTGCATTAATCGCATCATCAACATATGACTTTGCTGCATATGGTGCATCTTCAATCGCCTTTACACGATTAGACAAAGCCAACATTGTTTCATTTGTCGCTGTTGAACCCTGCAGTCCCTGAACCGCTTCCTGCAACGCAGTAATTGCTTCTGTTGCTTCGGCATCACCATCTGCGATTGCCTTTTCCAAAGCACCTTGCAATGCAGGCAGGGTTGTTTCTTTCAATGTCTTAATATCTGTTTCATTTACTGTAACACGACCAGCCAATGCGTTAAATTCTTCCTTTGTCGCTTTCTGACCAACCGTAGTAGAGATACCAGCCAACGCATTATCAACGTATGTTTTACTGGTCAGTTCAACAGCTGCATTTGCCGCACCACAAACGCCTGCAAACAATGCCGCTGCGAAGCCCGAGAACACAACATTTTTTATTTTCATGTTTCCTTCCTTTTTATTTTTTGTGTATCAAATACACTATTTTTTATTCAACCACCGATACAGATACAAATTGTGATGTACCATCACCATTTGACATCAGCATCACCATTTCACCAGCATTTCCTGTACCGGTGTCAATCTTTTCTGCCGTAACCGCACCATCCGCCAACTTCACAGCTGTAATTGAACCATCTTTAATTTCAACAAACTCATTTACATTCTGTTCTGTCAAATACGTTTGGGCCGCCTGCTCTTCTGTCAAATAAGTATCCGCAGCCTTTTCTTCGGTCAAAAATTGTTTCTGTTCCAATGCAGTATTGGTCACATAATTACTTTCCAGCGTTTCATTGGTCACATAGTTATTTTCCAATGTTTCATTGGTCACATAGTTATTTTCCAATGTTTCATTGGTCACATAGTTACTTTCCAATGTTTCATTGGTCACATAATTCTGTTGAATTGTTTCATTAGTTACATACTGGTTCATATCTGGTGCATCAACCAAATCATTAAATGAGCCTGATTTTGCAACTGGTGCTAACCCATCTAATTCAGTATTAATTTCTTGAATGGCTTCTGAATTTGATGTGATATATTCCAAATTATCTGCAATATCACTCATATTTTCTGCAACAGATTCCTTGATATCTGTCAAATCCTGCTGAACTGTATCCATCTGACCAGACAAAGTTGTCACAGAACCCTGAACACCAGAAATTGCAAGTTCATTTGCCGCAACATCTTCTGCATTGACATCAATACGATCTGACAAATCATTCATTTCGCCCTTGGTCGCATAATTCGCCTCGATATCGGCGGACTTTACATATGGTTCCAAAGCAGATTCTGTAATATAACCAGCAGACTTTAACGCATTAATTTCGGCTGTATTACCACTAACCAACTGTGACAAAGCATCCAATGCAGAAGTAGTCGCATAACCAGACAAATCGATCTGACCACCGGACACCACATCCGCAATCTTTTTATCGATTTCAGCCTTAGTATAAACATCAGCCGTCAAAGTATTTAATTCTGTCACAACATTCTGCAGTGCATCGGCTTCTGCAAAATTACCAGAATCTTGCTTCTTTGCGATTTCAGTCTCTAATGCTGTACGCAATTCTGCTAACTGGGCAGATGTCACCAAATCAGTTGGCACATCGGTCAAATCATTATAAGAACCAGATGTTGCAACCGGTGCTAATTCAGATTTTTTAACATATTCTTCTAAACTAGGGATATCAATCGCATTGATTTTTTCTAATAATGCTGTTTCCACAGATGTCAACTCAGCCTTGGTCGCATATGTTTGTCCCAAATTATCGATTGCCGTTTGAATACTTGTAATTGTATCTGGATTAACCTTGCCTGCTTCCAATTCTGCAATAGCATCCTGCAGTTCCTTCAAATCTTCTACAACTACATAATCGCCTGCATCCTGCTTGGACTCAATCGCCTCTTGCAACAAAGTCTGTGCAGCATGCAATTCGTTAATCGCCGGAATTGCCAACTTGGCTTCAGTATCCAAAGTCAACCATTTACCAGACGAATCCTTGGCATTCAACATATCACGCAGCAAAAGTATGTTGGTCTGCAACCCCTTATCCTGCTTATCCACATAGGTTTTCGTTACAGTCACAGAATATGCAGGACTAACGGCCAAAGACGCAATCAAAGAGAATAATAAAAAATTTGTTTTCTTAACCATTTTTTTTGCCAATTTTACAATTGCTCCCATTTATTTGTAAGAGAAACAGCGTTATGCTACTCTCCAAACCTACATCTCAAACCCAGTATCACCCATCAAATCCAAGGTATCCAACCAATCATAACCTTCTGGCTTTCCATCCTCACCAATGCTCAACATCAAAACATATTCACCATATTCAGTTGGTGTTGTGCTGGGGTTCGGAACAAAGGACGAAGTATCAACACTTGCCGAAATCACATTGTCAGAAATGGTAATATTGGTACCCGCTGTCAACTTGTCCTGCTTTGCGTCAATCGCCCCCTGCAACCCATCAACCTTGGCATCAACTTCTGCCTTGGTGTAATAGTTTGTTAATTCAACATCACCTGCATTCAATTTATCAATCGCTGCCTGCAATTCAGATTTCGCATCCGCCAATTCTCCCTTGGTCGCAAAGTCTGCTTTTGCAATTTCAGATGCAATTGTTGATGCCAAATCACCAGACTTTACAAAGTCAACCAATTCTGCCTTGGTCGCCAAATCCTTGGTCGCATCCGCAATCGCTTCTGTTACCTGTGTTGAATTCACAAAGTTTGCAATATCTGTCTTTGTTGCCAGTTTCGCAATTTCTGCCTGCATATCACCAGAGGTTACAAAATCCTTAATATCCTCTGCCGTTGCCAAACCTGAAACCGCTGTCTGAATCTTTGTATCAACCGCACTGCCCGTTACAAAGTCTTTGATATCTTCTTTTGTTGCCGCATTTGCCAATGCTGACTCTAACCCGGCAATCGTCTGTTCCATTGCAGAATCTGCATCCTGCAAACCAGAAATCGCCCTATTCAAACTGGCAATCGCTTCATCAACATATGCCTTGTTAACATCTGGCTTTTCAATCGCTTCAATCGCATTCTGCAGCGCTGTGTCTGCCAACTGCAAATCCGCAACCAAACCATCTACATAAGCTTGATTAACCAGTCCTTCGGTTGATGGCATATCATCTTGCAGCGCTTCAATCGCATCCTGCAACGCCTTGTCCGCTGCTGCCAATTCAGCTGCCTTGGCATTCAAGGTCTCTTCTGTAATCATGCCACCCTGCAATGCTTTAATCGCAGTATCCATGGCCGCATCAACCTGCCCCAAAGCATCAACCGCATCTTCCAAATCAGACAAATCATCAGATGTCAAGAAACCTTCAACAGATGGAATAACAGGTTTATTTGTCAAATCATCATAAGAACCCGAGATTGCAACAGGCGCCAAATCCGTTGTATTGGCTTTCTTTGCCAATTCCGCATCAACACGCGCAAACTCTCCTGCAACATCCGCCGCTTTCGCATACACAGTCAAATCCAAAGCTGCGATCTTCGCTAACATTTCCGCTTCTAAATCACTCAAATCTTTTTTAGAAGCATAATCAGCAACAATATTATTAACCTGTTCCTGCAAGGCTACAATATCAACACCACCCGCAGAACCCGGCTGCAACTGATCTACCTTCTGTGCCAAAGCCTGCAGTTCCGAAGCCTCTGCATAGTCACCAGAATCTTGTTTTGCGTCAATCGCCTGTTCTAACACAGTCTTCAAATTTTCCAACTGCTGCTCTGTCGCCAAACCATCAACCGATGGAATAACAGGTTTATTTTCCAAATCATCATAAGAACCAGATGTTGCAACCTTGGCCAAAGAATCAACATTTGCTTTCTTTGCCAATTCCACATCCACTTCGGACTTCTTTGCATAATCTGCAAAAATAGCATCTACTTTCTGCTGTAACGCCGAAACATCAGCACCACTTGCAGCCCCAGACTGCAAAACCTCCACCTGTTTTGCCAAGGACTCTAATTCAGAAACCTGTGCATAATCACCAGAATCCTGCTTGCCCTCAATCGCCTGTTCTAAAACACTCTTCAAATCTTGCAACTGCTGCGCTGTTGCCAAACTTTCACCAATTGCTGGCATACGTTTCTGCAAATCATCCAACGCAGTCTCCAAAGCGGCAACCCTTGACACACCTACAAAATCTTCTGCTAAATCATAGGTAACCTTAGTGCCATCTTTCTTCAAAAACGCCATCACACCATCTGCATACGTCACATCAACAATCGCACCGGCACTCAACTGTTTCAAATCTGCCGCCAACGCTTCAACATCTACACGCAAATCTTCCATCCGCTCTGGAATCGTATCACCACTTTCACTGAACCCCATAAACGCTTCCAAAACTCTAATACGTTCCTGCAAATTACCATTATTACCCGACAAGGAATTATCCATACCACCATTGCCCAGACCATTATTCTTAACAGTCGTAGAACCACCCAAATACTTACCAATAGACAAACGTGGTGTTGCCGCAACACGCGACCCCGACTTTACACCGGTTGATTTTTTATTCACAGAACTTGCAGTATTATTCACACGCAACGCACCACCACGCAAAGCGGTCGCATCACCAGACGCAACACGCGTTGTCGCAGCATTCGACGCACCATTATAAGTCCCCGCCCCACCAAGCGAACGAACCGCAGGAGCAGAAAAAGCAGGCATTGACACCGTTGCACACAAAGCACAAACGATTGAAATTGTTGATATTTTTGTTTCGTATTTCATGTTATCTCTCTTCTGTTGTGTATTCTACCACAAATTGCGAATCGGGGTCAATACCTTATTCGTCATATCCCAAATATTTTTTTAAAATTCGTATCTTAAACCCACAGAAAACGAATTATCTAACATTAAACCAATATCGTTTTTAAATGTGTAACCATCCGACAAAGTACGTTCTTGATCATCAGCACCAAATGCCGCCAGACGATAACGCAAATCCAACACCAAATTGTAATCCAATTTATGTGAATAACCTAACATCAATGCCCCCATTGCCGATACACTTTGATTAGCACGATCACCACTCTTAAAATCCCCATCTAATTCCGTCTTTGGCAACGCCATACCCAAACCTGCACCAACATAAAAACCATTTGCAAAATCATAATAACCATTTGCAATCAAATATGGCACCGTCAATTTAAATGAATATCCCTGATCAACATCTTCATATTGACCAATTAAACCCGCCTCAACTTCAGCACGCCAAAAATACTTAAATGTTCGACCAGCAAAAACATTACCACCATACACTACCTCTGTATATTTGTCCTTGTTTGCACCTGAGACACCGTCATAACCATCAGCACCAACACGCGTAGAACTGTATTCATTTTCCCAATTCAACAAACTCAAACTGGCACGTCCACCAACATACCAACCTGTTTTTGCCTTGTCTGTATAATCATATGTAACCCTATAACCCGCATCTGCTGTGCGTGTTAAATAACCAGGTGCCGCATCTGCAACACCAACAGACAAGCCCATTACGGCAACCAAAGATACGATTTTTTTCATGATATATTCCTCCACTTTTTCCTATAGTATAACACAAAATCACCCCCCAAAAAAAGCAAAAAAACAAATATTGACAACTTTTACTAAAATCTGCTAAATTCTAAGCATAAGCAAAAATAACACGAAAGGATTAAATTATGAAGAAATTAGCATTGGTATTATTAACACTGGCCTTTGCCGCATGTGCACACGCCCCAAAAGAATTAGAAGGTCAACAGGCATTCTTTGCATTTGATTCCGCAGAAATCACATCAGAGGCACGCCAAAACCTGAAAGGACAGGCCCTGTACATGAAACAGCATCCTGATATCAAAATCACATTGCAAGGCCGTTGCGATGAACGCGGTTCAACTGATTACAATTTGGCACTGGGCGCATTGCGTGCTGGAAACGCTGCCCATATCATGATTTACGAAGGCATCGAACCAGAACGCATAAAAACCGTTTCCTATGGCAAAGAAAACCCAATTTACCCAGGTTCTGGCGAAGAAGTTTGGGCAAAAAATCGCAATTCCACAACTGTTGTTCAAAAAGACTAGAAAAACAATGCCCCAGCATGGGGCATTTTTATTTGACCAACATTAATTTTTTTATTATATTCCAACCATGGAAGAAAAGACATCAATATCATTCGCAAACGTTGCCGCCAAATATGACGGACACCCAGAAGTCTTGACTGACGTTTCTTTTAACATCAGCAGTGGCGCATTCTATTTTTTATCTGGTGCATCTGGGGCCGGCAAAACAACACTGTTGCGTCTAATTTATCAATTACACAAACCATCACGCGGTCAAATTAAACTGTTTGGAATGCCGACAAACAACATGACACGTGACGAAATAACACAATTACGCCACAAAATGGCCATCGTGTTTCAGTCTTATTCACTGCTATCCCATTTGTCCGTATTTGACAATGTCGCCCTGCCCCTGCGTGTACGTGGCGTACCAGAAAATAAAATAAACAAACTGGTTGCACGTGTGCTGGACTGGGTTGGACTGGGCAAGTACGCAGACGCAAATCCTTTGGCACTATCTGGTGGCCAACAACAACGCGTGTCTGTTGCACGTGCAATCATTATCCAGCCATCCATATTACTGGCAGACGAACCAACAGGCAACCTGGATGACGAAAACGCTTCACGTTTAATGGAACTATTTATCCAAATGAACAAAATGTTTGGCACAACAATTATTTTGGCCACACACAGTAAAAAGTTGATGGACACTTACAAGTTCCCTGTAATCCACGTGGAAAACCATCGCGTCACATTCACAGGCCAACAACAAACACAAACAAAGAACGATTCTGAATCAAAAAAAATATGGCGTGGCCCCAAACCACAAAATTATTTTGCAGAATTATCCAAACAATTTGACGATATCGGAAACACCCCTAATGAATAAGCCTACTGTATTTTCACTGGTTCGTGAACAATCTGTATTTATGACTATTATTATGTCATTACTGACATTCTTGTCTGTTTTAACATTGGGCGTTGCACTGTCTATTGGAACAGGCGTCATGCGTTGGAATGCCAACTGGGAATTATTTGCCACCGTCCAGGTCACAGATTCCAGCAAAGTGGACACAACAAAAAAAATCATCAACGACAATTCCACAAAAATCAAATCCGCCCACGAAATAACAACCGACCAAATGCAAGACATGATGTCCCCTTGGATTTCTGGTGGTAATGTACTAAAAAATTATCTACCAAAAATGTGGGAAATACAGTTTCAAACCAAAGACGATTTGAAAACTGTTGGCGAACAATTATCTAAAAACGCCAGATTTTTAACACACGCAACCGCATTAAAATCATCAACCAGCGCAGGCTGGAAAATGATTGCCATGTCATGCCTGATATTAACATTAATATTAGGTGCAATCAGCATATGCATATCTTTTATCGCACGCAACACCGCATTATTGCACAGACGCGAACTGGAAATCCTGAATCAAATTGGCGCATCTGATGGCTTTGTGGCCCGTCAAATGCAAATAATCGTTGGCAGAATATGCCTAACCGCATCCGTCATTGGGTTCTTTTGTGCCACCCCAATACTATTATTAATCACCGCAACTGCACATTCTGCACGTGTTGGCCTGATGGCAATGATGGGACTGTCTGTGGGAAATTGGCTGATATTAGCAATACTGCCTGTGGCAATCACAGTATTTTCAATCTGGGTCACACATCGCACAACAATAAAACTACTGCAAGAAAAATAATATGCGTCGCCTGATTACCCCATCTTTTATTTGTTTCAGTCTATTTATACTGGGGGGCATGATTTTTAAATTAACCGCCCCAATTCAATGCGGCACCATATTACCCAAAGACCACATATTTGTTTTGACAGGCGACCAAAGACGCATTCCATTTGCCATGCGTAAAATGCGTGATTTTCCAGATACAAACCTGTACATAATCGGCGCCGGTGCCCAGGGCAAAATTGACCTGCCCGCAACAATCGAGTCACAATCAAAATCAACATACCAAAACGCACTGGCAATCAAAGATATTGCAACGCATCACAATTTAACCCGCCTGGTCATAATCACAACCGAAGACCATATAAATCGTGCAATGTATTTAATACAGAATGAATTACCTGATACAGAAATTATTGCCTGTCCTGCAACATTGGCAGGCATGCCCCCCGGAAAAAGACTTGAAAGATGGGCCACAGAATATATAAAATACATCGTCACCATGCTAGGCATCAAAGAAAGTTAATCAAAAAAGGAACAAAACATGCTAAGAACTATTATTTTCAAAACCGCATTGGCAGTACACTTTATCCTGTGGTCCCCGATATTATTAGTGGGATTAATAAACAAGAAATTATGCAGTTTCTTGGTCTTTAGATGTGCATACGGCGTACTAACCGTTGCACGTATCTTTGCGGGCATCAAATATCGTGTAATATTCCCAACCTGCGAAGATGGCGATTTACCAGTAATGCCAAATGAAAACAATCGTCTGGATGGCAAAGTTATAATCGCCGCCAAACACATGTCCATCTTGGAAATCGCAGTTATATCCAAGGTGGTACGCAACACATTCTTTATATTAAAGCGAGAACTACTGTGGATACCGATTTATGGGTGGGCATTTTGGCGTATGGGCATGATTGGCGTAAATCGTGCATCTGGTCGCACAAACCTATCCAAACTATCAACCCAGGTAGAACACGAAATATTGAACGGTCGCATCCTGGTAATATTCCCCGAAGGCACACGTGCCAAACCAGGCCAAAAAGTACAACTAAAGGGTGGCTTATTATTCTTGGCACGTCACCTAAAATTACCAATTTTACCGGTCGGAACAGATGCAGGCCTGTATTGGCCAAAACGCGGTCGTGTAACACCAGGCACCGCCACCGTTACATTTGAACCAGTTTTACCCAGCAAGGCATCTCTTGACGAAATTAGCGAGGCTATTAACCGCCACAGCGCATAAAACAATCCCCCACCCACAATGGGGGATTTTTAATAGAAAAACACAAAACAAATTACTAAATATTATTTACACCATGCCTGACGCTTTCCACCCTTGTACGACCGCCCCAAACCCTTTTTTATTAAAACAGCCCCCACATCACGACCATCTGGCAAAATAACATTCGCATCAATACGCCCCAAATACTTATCATCCTTGACATGCTTTAACTCAACTATTGTGCCTGACGGCAGCATATCCTGTAATGCCTGACGTGCCTGTTTGGCCATTTTCTTTTCCGCTTCACACTGCCCTTTGATTTCAGGCGTATCAACATTTATCAGACGCACACGAACATCAACCGCTATATCCGGCGCAACTATCACCTGTCCAGAAAAAGTATCACCGTCATAAACATAATCAACAACCGCCGACAATGCATGTACCGAGGTCACCCATAAACAAGACAAAACAATCAAAATAAACTTCTGCATAACCATATTATACTCTATACCAAATACAAAAAATGCCCATCAGGGCATTTTTACGGCAACCTTGGGGACCATGTTGGTTCTAAACCATTTACACCATCCGGCAATTCAATGTCATAAATATTCTGTCCAGTAATATCAACACTGCGAATATGACTAATACGTTCTATGCCATCAATCGCCTTTTCCGTTTCATAATATACTATACGACGCGATCCCGGGGCCCAAGATGGTGCCTCCATAAACCAACCACCTGCCAAAATCTTTTCATTTCTACCACGTGGATCCATAACCCCAACATAGAATGTGTCATCTGCAATCTTAGTAAAAGCAATAAACTGACCATCTGGCGACCAGGCCGGCGTTGCATAACGCCCTGCCCCATATGTCAAACGTTCCACCTCACCCGTTTCTAAATCCAAAACATGAATCTGCTGACGACCAGATCTATCCGAATTGAATGCCAACTTTTTACCATCTGGCGAATACGAAGGACTTGTATTCAACGAATTACCAAATGTTAACTGACGTAATTCCTTGGTTTCAATATTAAACTCATATATATGCGTTATCCCCTTTTTAACCAATGATAATGCAACACGTGTGCCATCTGGCGAAAAACGTGGCGAAAAGTTCATTCCACCAAACATCCCCAATCTACGCTGTTCACCCGTATCCAAATCCAACGCCCAAACCATCGGATCGTCATTATGATATGACAAGAACACAATAGACTGCATATTTGGCGAAAAATGTGGCGACATAACAAATGTCCCCTTATCCGATAAATAACGCATACCGTACCCATCCTGATCCATAATCGCCATACGTTTAATACGCTTATGTACAGGGCCTGTTTCAGCAATAAAAACAATTTGGGTATCAAAATAACCAATCTCGCCTGTCAACCTTTCATAAATCGCATCCGCCATAATATGTGCCAATCTGCGTGCCGACTTACGCGACGCCACCAAAGACTGGGCCTCTATCTGTTCACGTCCATCAACATCCCATACAAAAAACTCTAAGCGATATCTATCACCAGATTCTACTGTCAATTTAGTCTGAATCAAAACCTGAGTTTTAATCGCCTGCCAAGACTTAAAATTAGGCAAAGAATGCATTTTTACATATTCAGGAAACGCATCATGATTAACAATGCGAAATAACCCCGTACGCTTCAGGTCTGCTTCAACCACTTCACGTATCATCGTAGAATCCTTGGCGGCAACACCATCACCCCTTTCAATCTTTTGCACAGCCACAGAAATAGGATTTGTCCCCCCTGCAACAATATCGACCTTTAATTCCGCCCGTACCGGCAAAGCCGTCAAAAAGCAAACGGCAAACGCAATAATGAATCTTTTTAACATATATATCCCTTTCCAAATAAATATAACACCTTCAATTTTATACCCATAACAATCAAAAATCAAACTAAATACACATCAACACACAATACAACACAACCGCCATCACAACCGTCTTTACACACGACAATATATTTGTGTTGACATATGTATATACAATGGTATAGTGTCTTGTAATGACCGGTGTATTGTGGTCTGTATAGGGGAATGTCTATGCCAAACGTAATGCAACAATTGTTCATAATGAACATTGAATCTTTGTTGAAAGAATACGCCGCCTACAAGGCGTTTAACAAATCAGACTGCGTAATCAACATGCGTATCCCCCGCCCCATTCTTGACAAGATAAAAGAACTGGCCGATCAACAACACGTACCATATCAGTCACTAATATCATCTGTTTTGTTTTCCCTTGCTAACATAGAAGAAACAAAATAACCACCAAAGGAACAAACAATGGCGTTACCAAAAAAATCTGTAATATTTGAAACACTAAACAACCAACGCCATACATGTGCAGACGGCACACAACTGGACATGTTTTGCCACACAGACACATCTGCCACTAAAAACGCAGAATATTGGTTGTATTCTGATTTATATAATTTATTTGGCCACCCATACATTACATTATACCCAACCATTCCACACCACACATGGAACAATTTAGTAATGCCAATCGGCAACAAAAGCCACCCAGAAATGACCAAACCAACAATAGACTTCTATAACGGTCACGTTGCAACAATTCACCACCCATACAAGATTGGCCCACACACATCTGTAAAAAAAGGCACCGACCAAGAACTATCACGATACGCCTGTTGGTGTCTGACACGACACAATCCAAATATGATTTTTGCACGCACCTATTTTATTAGTCCCGCCATTAATCCAGATATGTCATTTGATAATATGAAAAAACTATCATACCAATTCGCACGTGTTGGATTACGCGAACAATTAAAAGAATATGAAAAGCAAGTTGGTGGCATCCTGAACAGCACAAATGGCCACTTCAGCCTGTTCAATCACAATATGACACGTGCATTCTTTTATGGCTATGACGCAAACACCCTGAAAGACATCTACAAAATCCCAATCAAATCAAACGACCCAATTTCAAATTATATGGGCGCCGGCGCATTACATGCCCGCATTTGTGCATTACGGGACGCAATCGCAGAGTTTCGCACATCCAAATCACAAAACACAAATACATTTGATGCAATACTACACAAACACCTAACCGCTCAAAGAATAAAACTAATACACGACACCGACATACGCCCAGAACAAGATATCTTTACAACCCCTGTCTCTCAAATAAAATCACAATTAAATCGCACAGAACAAGATTTTATTGCCCAATATTCAAAAATAAAAATCAGATAAAAAAGAAGCGACCAATGGTCGCTTCTTTTTTTATTTTCTTTATTTAAATATATCAGCAACCTGACAGCCCAAAGAGCCACCATCACCTGCCATTGACATAAAGATACTAATAATACCACCCAAAGAGAACAACATAATAAAACCAATCAACATACCCAAACCCTTGGTCTTAACGTCATCCAACTTCAAATCGCCCGGTTTTGCAATATATCCCCATGCCCAGTTTGCAATAATAAATGCCGCACCAACAAACGCCAACAAACGCAAGGTCGAGAAAATACCCCCAAACTGTTCCATCAATTTACAAATCGCTTCGTTCATACCTTTGTTATTAGCTACCCCAGCAGATGGCCCAGACGCCAATGCACTGGCCCCAGACGCCATTAAACCAACAAATGCTAAATTAATTTTTTTCATCACCTTTTTCATTTAATTACTCCTTTCATTTAACTGTTATTCTAACACAAAAATACTTTTTATTCAAACATTATCACTCAACAGAACATGACTGAATAAAATCACAAATTTTATTACGCAACTTAACCGCCCAACGATATGGTGGATTATCCAAAACACCAACACGTTCCAGTTCACGAAACGTTTCTCGTGCCACCGCCACATCATCATCACCGTCCAAATACTTTAACTTTCCAAAAGCCTTGTCTATAAAATACCATTGAAAATTACGACTCCATTGTCCCATTTGATATGGACTGGCATGCTTTACATACACTGCATGTGCCGCCATCAATCCCGCACACAAACTTTTCATAATCTTCAATTGTTTGGCACTTAGAACAATCCCACCAAAGTTCGGCACATAAAAATACAAAGGCAATGGCACAATTGTCGTTCGCGGATTACGTAACATAACCTCGCTCCACCATGGAAAATCCTCGAACAATATACCTTTAATATAAGGAACGTCTGCTATTAGTTCTCGCTTATACAAGTTCTTCCAAACCTGACAATGCTTAATCATCCATTTCTTTTTACTACGTGGCACTTCATCCATTCTTTCCGTTGCATATGCATAAATATCATCCGTCACCATTGTCGGCAAATGAAACAAATCATATTTTTTACGAATACGACGGGGAATTACATTATCTGTATCCAATCCTAAAAAATGACGAACCATCAACTGTGGTCGATAAATCCTATCATATGTAAAAGACACAATATCCGATTCATCACGCAACGCACACGAATAGGCAATTTCCATTGTTTGCGGATGTATAAAGTCATCACTGTCTAAATACAAAATATAGTCACCTGTTGCAACTTCCATACCCGCATTTCTTGCGTCAGACAAACCACCATTTTCCTTATCAACAATTTTAAAACGTTCGTCACGTAATGCAAACTCCTTGGCAATCGCCAAACTGTTATCTGGACTGCCATCATTTACACAAATCGCTTCCCAGTCACGAAAAGTCTGATTTTGAACACTTTCCAAACAACGCCGTAAATACTTTTCAACATTGTAAATCGGAATAATCACAGAAATCGCAGGCATCATATCCCCCTTGGTTTTATACCTATCTAAACAGGTTTATTATTTTTCGCAATCGCCACAAACGCATAACACGATGTTTCCTTGCAAAATCACGTCTATATTGCTTACCAATTTTATACTGTGCTTTGACCCGTGCATGATGTGCCGCATCACGACAATTTAATGCCGAGTTTTCATTAAACATATAATGATAATTGACCCATGGCACACAAGCCACCGCCCCCGCAACCGCAATCGCATCCAACACAAACAGCGTATCTTCTTGGGCAATCAAATTTGTATTAAACCGCATATTATTGACACGCACAAAATCCGCCTTGAACAAATAACGCCATACATATGAATCCGTCAGGGCAAATGTCATACACAACTTGTCAACAATACCACGCACCATACGAACATCTTTATACACAATTGGCTTGGTATACTTATTATCACTAACAAAACCCGACACAACCATATCCGCCCCCGAATCCTGGGCAACCGTCACCATAGATTGATAATAGTCCGCATCCACCCAATCATCTGCATCCAGAAAATGAATAAAGTCACCATCCGCATTTTCAATACCATCATTTCGTGCCGCCGACACGCCAGCATTTGTCTTGTGAATAACCTTGAACCTTGAATCACGTGATGCATATTCATCTAAAATTGCGGGCGATCTATCTGGACTGCCGTCATCGATACAAATCGCCTGCCAATCTGTGAATGTCTGGGCAATCAAACTGTCCAGACATCTACGCAGATATTTATCCGCCTTGTACACCGGAATAACAACTGATACAACTGGCATATAAAATCCTTTTTCCTACATTTTCAACATGGCATCTGCGACCGTTCCAGGCTTAGGATTTTTTGCCTGATGATACGTTGTCTTTTGAAAGAACGCACCACTGGTCACTTCTTTGAAGGTCTTTTCATCATATGGCTTATCATGCCAATCCCACCACAACGCATGTGTTGGATCCTGATCAACATGCAACATTTTTGCAAAATGTTTTTTTGCACGTGGATCATTCATAACCATTGTCTTGAACAACAACTGATGCATAAAGTAATCAAAAGGCCCATTTTCATGCGTCCAATAATCCAGCATCATCGCACGCCACGCATCCAACAGATAGGCACCTTTGCGTGAACGGATAAAGCAGTTTTGCATATAACTGTATGGACTGCCAACCTTTTGCCCCGCCATATAAACAAAGAAATCCTCATTCGCAATCCAATCTGGAATCGCCTCGGTCACAAAGCCAGTCGAATCCAACCAAAAACCACCGTGATTATACAACAATTCAACACGACAAATATCGGCAAAATGTGCATGCGAAATTTTACCCGCCTTGCGTTTTTTCATAATAACTTCTGGCAGACTAATATAATCAAACACTGTCTTTTCATCCAAAACAACCAATTCCTGTTTACAATGTCTGCGAACACTGCGGAAACAAGACTTTACCAGTGCAGGTGCATTTTCTTCACCCTGTAACCATAATGTAAAGATTTTATCATTTTTATCATTATTAACAACCTTGCGTTCTTTGACAGCTGCGGCTGCTGGCAAATATCTTTCAAAGTATTTTGGTATTACACGTTCAATAACCTTGCTACGCACCTGACGTCTATGTAATCTGTCACGCCAAAACCAATTCAAAATATGTCCTTGCACAATAATCTGTGTCATTGCCCACGCACGTTTAATATTCATATTATACCCCTTGCTACTTTATTATATTTTACAAAACACCCCCACCCAAAAGTTTTGGTTGGGGGCAAAATACTACCATTCGTCTATATCTTTTTTGATTCTGTGCATAATACACTCCTTTGGTTTTATCCTTATGATAACCCCTACATCAAAAAGAAATCCCTTATTCATCATGATCCGTCATTGTATCCTCCATATCATCAATTGGACCGGTTGTCATTTCCTCTGCGATACCAGATGAACGTGCCATAATTTTATTCAGCAGTTCTTCTTGAACATCTGGATGATCCTTTAACCATTGACGTGCATTGGCCTCGCCCTGTCCCATACGTTCACTGTTATAAGAATAGAAACTACCCGCCTTTTCAATCAGGTCATATTTCACACCCATATCCAAGATTTCGCTGATACGACTAATACCTTCGCCATACATAATCTTGAAATCAACTGTACGGAACGGTGGTGCAACCTTGTTCTTAACAATTTTTACACGCGTTTCATTACCAACAATATTTTCTTTATCTTTAATCTGCCCTGTACGGCGAATATCCAAACGTACAGACGCATAGAACTTTAACGCATTTCCACCAGATGTCGTTTCTGGATTCCCAAACATAACACCAATCTTCATACGTATCTGGTTAATAAAGATAAGCAATGTATTACTGCGTGATACAGAACCTGCCAGTTTTTTCAAAGACTGACTCATTAATCTGGCGGTTGTACCAACAAAAGAATCACCAATATTACCCTCTAATTCTGCCTTTGGCACCAATGCCGCAACCGAATCGATAACAACAACATCAACCGCCCCAGACTTAATCAAAGTATCCGCAATTTCTAATGCTTGCTCGCCAGAATCTGGTTGAGAAATAATCAAGTTAGAAACATCAACACCCAACTTTTTTGCATAACTTGGGTCCAATGCATTTTCTGCATCAATATACGCACATGTCCCACCCTTTTTCTGGGATTCTGCAACCGCATGCAATGCCAAGGTTGTTTTACCCGAACTTTCCGGACCATAAATCTCAACAATTCTTCCCTTTGGATATCCACCAACACCCAATGCAATATCCAAGCCCAAAGAACCAGATGATATCGCCTCGATATTCTGTTGTGAACCATCACCCATTTTCATAATGGCTTCTTTACCAAATTGTTTTTGAATTTGTGCCAACGCTGATTCTAACGCAGGATTTTTTGCGCCGACCGCAACATCTTTGGCTGTATCTTTCTTTGCCATAAAATTCCCCTTTATTTCTTACAGGAATCATACAAATACCCCGGCAAAAAATCAACGAATTTATTGCTTTTTCTTTTCTGCCAAGATTAATAAACTGAACGCCGCAACAAACACCGTCACCACCCAAACAGCAGACGTTGAACCAAACAAAGCAATTGCCCCTGCACCCACCATTGGCGCAATAATATTCGGCAAATTAACACTGGTACGAAAGACCCCATAATACTTTGTTTGTTGCGTTTTTTTTGTTCCATCAAAGAATAATAAATCATGAACAGATTCCATTAATGCACCTGACACCTGCCATGCAACAAATATCGCCAACAAAGGCACACCCGTCACAAATGTTGCAATCGCTGACAAAACCATAAAAGAACCGAACCCCAGCATCAACCATATATTTTTACCATAGCGACGCACTGCCCGTCCCATCAGTTCACTCAAAACCAAATACGGGACAATCCCCAACGTCAAAACCCAACCCAAAACATCCTTATCAAAACCATTTTCAATAACTAAAATCGGCACATACAACACACGCATTGCACGCAAAGAATAATAACCAAAGTTAACCAAATATGCACGCAACATCCCCGGCAGACGGAAAAACTCTTGGGCATTCTTCCACAATGCACGAATCGTCTTGCGTGGATTTACTGGTTTAATCTGTTTATCCTGTTGCACGATACGAAAATACTTAAACAAGCACCAACCCGCAAAATAAATCAACGCCGAACCAAAAAACGCAGCCCGATTATCAAACCGATTCGCAATCAAAACCGCCACAGTCGGTGCAAACAAAGCCCCAATATTCATCCATAAATGATAACGAGAGTTTAATCGTGCCATTCCAATATTCTTGGAAAAATCAGACATAAACAACGGTATCAAAACCCCAACCAATGTAATCGCAATACCTGTGGTATAGTCCAAGATTATGAATGTACGTGGCAGAATAGAAAAACTCATCATTGCGTAACAAACTGCCATCATCAACATTACAAAATAAAACACCCGCACCTTGGAAAACATACGAAATATTTCATTTGCGAACAAACCAACTAAAAAACAAAAGACAGAATAAATCGCAACATAAATACCAACCACCGCAGACGACTTGAATATCTCCAGAATCACCAATGAATAAACTGCATTATAAATACCATCTGCAAACCCGGTAAAAAACCCCAGGTTCGCAAATGAAAACCCATTAACCCCACGATGAACAGAAATGTATTTATCCCCTGCCATAACACTTAATTATATCACAACATGGATTTTTTTCTAAACCAAATCATAAAAAAATCCCCCCATTCGGGGGGAATTAATAAAAAACTACATTCTCATCGGCATCAAAACATACAACGCATCTGTATCTTTGTCGATTGAATTAATTTTTGTTGGTGCCAATGGGTCCTGCATTTCCATCTGGAACTTTTCACCTTCAACCTGACCGGCAACATCCAACAAGAACTTAACATTAAACACAACTGTAAATGATGCATCACCGTTATATTCAATATCCAATTCCTGGGTCGCTGTACCCGCATCTGGACTGGACGCATTGATAACCAATTTGTTCATACTGAATGTCAACTGAACAGACTTTGTCTTGTCAACACTGGCAACCGAAACCAAGTCAACCGCATTGATAAACTGCTTTCTATCCAAAATCGCAATCTTGTCATTACCTTTTGGAATAACAACACGATAGTTTGGATACTGGGCATCAACCAATTTGCTGGTCAATGTCGCACTACCAACTGTAAAGCGTGCCTTGGTGTCAGACAATTCAACCATAACATCATCAACATTAGCATCTTCCAACAGCTTAGACAACTCACCAATTACACGACGTGGCAAAATAACAGATGGCATTTCCGCACTGCCTACTGGTGCCGGCATCGCACACAACGCCATACGCTGTGCATCCGTTGCAACCGCTGTCAGTTTCTTTTCATCACCTTCATCTGCAATATGGAAATAAATACCCCCCAAATGATAGCGCACATCATCTGTTGGAATTGCAAACTTGGTTTGATTAATCAAATGTGCCAAATCGCCAGTTGTCATCTGGAACTTAGTAGTCAAATTACTGCCCGCCATTGCTGGGAAGTTTTCTGCCGGCAATGTTGGCAAACGGAAAACTGCACGACCACTAGATACCACCAACTGATCACCAGACTGCTTAAAAGAAATCTCTGCATCATCTGGCAACTTACGTACGATATCATATAACATTTGAACAGGAACTGTAATCTTACCACCCAAAGTGATATCCGCAGCCACATGTTCTACCAATTCCAAATCCACATTTGTTGCAGACAAAACCAAATCGTCCGCCACTTCTATTTTTACATTCATCAAAATCGGCAGGGTTGCGCGCTTTTCCACAATCGACTGCATATGCCCCAGCGCACGAATCAAATCCTGACGAAACACTGAAAATTCCATTATACGCTCCTGTTTCCTTTAACTGTGTATACTATTCCTACACTCTTTTATGTTCACTTTACCAAAAAATCCCGATTCGGTGCAAGACCAAATACACCCAGACAAAAAACCGCATACATAACAAATAAAAACACGCCCCATAATGGGGCATTTTATTTATATAGCACCTTTTCCAGCTTGGCACGTAACTTTTTAACATCATCATACTTAGAAATCTTACCCTTTTCCGCAATAGAAATATCACCACTTTCTTCGGAAACAATTAAAACAACTGCACGTGACACCTCGCTTAGCCCCAATGCCGCACGATGACGTGTACCATATTTCCAATTCAAATTATTTTGTGACAAGGGCAATATCGCCCCTGCCGATGCAATACGATTATTTTCAATAACAACTGCACCATCATGCAATGGTGTTTTATTAAAGAATATTGTTAACAACAATTCACTGCTAATCTTCGCATCAATTACTGTCCCCTTTTTATCAATCGCACTTTCATCCAATGCACTTGGGAATACAATCAACGCCCCAGTATGCTTTGCAGACATATATTCAACCGCCGACACAATTGCATCTAACGCACGTGTATCTTTCTTACCAACACCACCACGCTGTAACACACGTCGCCACCCCTGAATATTTCCCATCAGCGCCATAAACTTACGCAGTTCTGGCTGAAACACAACAATCAGACTTAACGACAAGAACAACGCAACATAATGCAAAAAAGACGCCAACAAATCCAGTCCAACCAACGGCAAAACAAAACTCAACACCCACAACAACACCAAGCCCAACAACCCACGCACTAACTTTTCAGATTGAGTATTTTCAATAAAACTGCGATAAAACACCCACAGCATAGCCGCAATAATAACAATTTGAACCAATCCAACCCAATTAAACATTTACATAGCCTCCTTATATATAAAACTATCTATTAACCAAGACACCATCCATCAAATCCTGTAACGATCCACCCATCCATTCAGGATCATCCCGATACAATGGTGCGCCACGCTTCATCGCAGTTTCGCACGGACTATTATCCGCCAACCAGTTTTCTAACAAGTCACCCGCAACCAAGCCAATCCCTGCCCCCGCAACCAAGCCAATTCCACCCGTAAAAGGTGCCAATAATAACCCCAATCCTGTTGCAGACGCAACCTTGCCCGCCACAGCGGCACCACTGATTGCGATATCTGGTTCTGCCAAACTACCGGACAATTCCATAGAATTAACAACATTACTGGTCAAAGACAACTTTAACCCACGCACCGGCACAGTCGTCAACGCCAAGTGCATTTTTTCACGTCCCAAATCCAAATCACCAGCCAAACGCATATTTATTGCATTGGTTTCAACAGCAACCCCATTTTGCGTTTCCGCAATCCCATCACGCAACATAACATTCACCGCAACGCATGAAATCTTAATCTGATCATGCTTCTTTTCAGACCGAAATAAATCCTGAATATTGTGACGCAAACTGGTCAAAAAGTCTGTGCCATACATATACGAAACCAATGTCGAATGTGCATATCCCGGTGCCACAGAATACACCTGAACCGGCCCCGTAATCGTCTGCATAATCTGTGACAAATCCTTTCCCTTTGCACGCACATAAAAATCAAAATTCATTGGCAAATCAGATATAAAGTCATTTACATGAATTTCCTTCAACAACTGGCCAATATAAATATCTTCACCCTGGACCGCAGACTGCAAAATAATATTACCATCCTGTTCAACATCTGCATCAATCCCACCAACTATGTCACCACCTGCAAACACTGTATCAACATCAATTCGCATACGATTATCACGCAGCTTCAACTTCACATCCACATCTTGAATATTCATATCACGATAAACCAACAAACTATCTATATCTATATGCAAATCTATATTTCGCCCATATAAATATTCCCCAAACAAAGGAATATCCTTGAACGCATTCTTTTTATGCCCCTTGCGATTATCAGTCCCACTATACCACCCCGGAAACAAACGCGGCAAATCAATCACATCCGCTGAAATATCTGCATTCAAAACACCACCCGACTTTTTCCAATCCCAATCACCATGCACAACAATATTTGTACCTTTGACCGACACAACAGATTTACGCAAAGTAATCTTTTTCCTATCAAGCCCACCGGCAATATCTAAATTCAAACTGGGAACAGATGACAAATCCACCCCTATAAACCTACCAAACGCCGACAAATCTGGCACTTCACCCCTTATGATAAAATCAATCGGTGTCTTACTTGTTCCCTCTAACGCAATATTCGCAATCAATGCATCACCACCTGTTGCCATCGCAACATGCATTGGATAAACCTTTCTTTCTGCATTATATTCATCAAAATGAACTATAAAAGGCAACACATCCTTATCTAACTTCAACCACCCCGAATATTCACGACCATCACGTGCAGGCGTCAATCTAATATTAAATCCCGCCAGGGCATACTGCCGTCCCAACACATTGGCAGCCAGGTTTTTAATTTCAACACCCCCCAGTCCTGCATCCTTGAATGGATATCTTGCAGGTGCGACAATCTTTTTTTCTTCCCCAACTGCATCTTTCTTATTCAACATTTCTATTGAGTACAGTCCATTAGGATTTTTTTCTACATTAACACGCGCATTATAAACCTTCACATTTTGAATCGTTGGTCTGTCACGCAATAAAGAAATCAAATTCAATCTAACTTCTATCTTATCAGCACTAAATGCATTCTTATTTTTTGCCCATTCCGCATTTGCAACACGAACCTTATTCAACTCAATCCTGGGGCGAATTGAAAACTTCCATGATACAGCCCCATCTATTTCAATTGGCATCCCAGTTGCATCACGCAAAATTGACAACACATTACCACGAATCGATTCCAAATTAATCTGACTTAATGCCACAACCAACGCCACCACCAGCCCCGCCACAAACAGGCCCAGCACACGCAATATCGGTAAAAACTTTCCTTTTTTTAATTTCATGGCAACTTAAATTCCAAGAACCGCATAACCGGTGCCATAAAATCTGGCACACCTGCCTGCAAAGTCATCATACGTCCCGTCCTTGGGTGTTGCAATGTTAACTTATAAGCAAACAAAAACAAGTTGTTTGTTTTCAGCACCGCACACAAAGGCCCATCAGCCAATTGATTACCACCATACAAATTATCACCCACAATCGGTGCATTTAGCGAGAAAGCACTATGTAAACGCAATTGATGTGTACGACCTGTCTTTGGCGAAAAACGAACCCACGACACACACCCCAATGCACTTGATAAAACACAATAATCTGTAATTGCACGTTGCGGACGTGGCCCCGCCCCATTATTCATTCGGGTTGGGGTATCAAAAACACGTCCTTTTAATACATAGTTATCAATCACACCACGCACTGGCTTAACATCACCCGCCAACAATGCGATATACTCTTTATGTGCAACTTTTCCTTGAAACTGGCTGGCCAGGCTCTGTGCCGCACGCTGATTCTTGGCAACTACTAAAATACCACTTGTTTCCTTGTCTAATCTATGCACCAACGAGATTTTGTCATACGGGAACAAAGCCATTGCCATTTTATCAACAGACTTACGAATACCTGAACCACCCTGCACTGCCAACCCAGCCGGCTTGTTAAACACAACAATATCTTCATCATTATGAATTATACACTTACGCAAACCTTCCAAATCCGCCAAAGAAAAATGCTCTCCACTTTCTGTCTTTTTTGGACCTTCGACTGCATAACCCAACAATGTTGGTGGAATACGCACAGCATCACCCGCACATAAAACCTCTTGTCCACGTACACGTTTTGAATTTACACGTATCTGCCCACCACGACACAACTTATAAAACTCACGCTGTGGCATAGCAGGAAAGTGTCTCAAGAACCAACGCAATAAACGTGTTCCTTCTTCTACCTTGGAAACAGTAACAAAATCTGCCATCACAAACCCCACTTGGCATAAAACAATTAATTATTCTCCATACACTATTTGAACAGCATTTGTACCATCTGTTCCTGTGCATGAACCTGTTGCCCCACTCTGCTTACCCCCAGACAATTGATAACCAACCGAATCTGACCACGCCTTGGCAATCAATGTTTCACATTCCTTCTGTCCTAAACCACCAATCGTTACAATGAATTGACGTGGATTTGATGGATCAACTGACAACTCATACAAACCACCATACGGATTTTTATTATCCATGCCAATTGCACCAAAAATAGTTGTTCCATTCATATTAGAAAAATCATCATATTCACCATGAATACTACGAACCATTGTTACCATTTGAACAACCTGGTCATTAACTGTGGTTAATTTCTGTGTACGCATTGCTGTCGAAATCATCGCAATCGCACCAACAGTAATCGCACCCATAATTGCAATCACACCCATCATCTCAATCATTGAACGACCAGACTCTTGAATCATTGAAAAACCTCTTATTTGCTATTTAATAATTATTATTCTATCATAAATATTATGAATATTCAATTTTCTGTTTTAATCGAAAACGCCCCCGCATCGCCCGGGGTATACAAAATGTATAACGCGGACAATAACCTGCTATATGTTGGCAAGGCCAAGAATCTAATCAACCGTCTAAGACAATACATTGACGTATCCAAACTGGAACCACACAAACAAGTTATGCGTTCACTTGTATCACGTGTTGAATGGGAAACTGTCGCAACAGAATCAGACGCCCTGTTACGTGAACAAGAATTGATTAAAACACAAAAACCAAAATACAACATAATGTTGACAGATGGGAAAATGTACCCCATGCTGGCATTAACACAAGGCACATTTCCACGACTGTTAAAGTTTCGTGGAAAAATCTCGCAACGTCGTGACGTATACGGCCCATATCCATCCGTATCGGCATTAAACGAAACAATCAAAACAATACAACGTGTTTGCCAAATACGCACATGTACTGACACCCAAATGCGTAACCGTTCACGTCCATGCCTATTACATCAAATCGGCCGTTGCAGTGCACCATGTTGCAATCCCGACACACAAAAATACGCAGAATCTGTGCGTATAGCACGAAAAATATTAACCGGCGACAGCACACCAATCATCCAAGACCTGACACAACAAATGAAACAATTCTCTGCAAACTTAGACTTTGAATCTGCCGCCATCATTCGCGACAAAATATCCGCACTAACACACACATCAAATCGAGGTATACAGGCAAAACATGCGTATACATCCAATTTAGATTGGGACAAAAATGTTACCGAACTAGAAAAATGGCTACAGATAAAAATAAAAACCGCAGGTGTTTTTGACAACTCGCACCTATTTGGAAAACAGGCAGTCGGCGCAATGATAACATTTGGACATGCCGGATTTGAAAAGTCAGGATATCGCCACTTCAAATTACAAGACAAATCCAGGGCTGGAAACGATGTCGCCATGATGGCAGAGTTCATCACCCGTGCAACCAAGGACACAACAAAACTCGACCTTATAATTGTTGACGGTGGCATGGCCCAATGGCGAATCGCAAAGCGAAATGCATCTGGAATACCTGTTATGGGTGTCACCAAAGGTGAAGTGCGTGACGGCGATGAACACTTCATCCTGCCAGACGGCACCATATGCCACGACCTGCCCAAAGATTCACAACTGTTTTTATTACTGCGTGCTGTACGTGACGAAGCCCACCGCTTTGTAATCACTTACCATCGCAACGTTCGTGCCAAACAATTAACCGCATCTGTTCTTGATGAGATAGACGGCATAGGCCCCACACGCAAACGTGCCCTGTTGCAACACTTTGGCTCCGTTCACGCTATTATGGACGCTGACATCAAGGCACTAAAACACGTACCCGGCCTTGGGGAAAGTTTCGCAGAAAAAATATATGCCCATTTTCATTCTCAAGTGATATAATACACATATAAATAAAAAAAGGAGAAACACATATGAAATTCTTTGTTAACTTTCTATCCGCATTTCGCATCATTGCTGCATTTGCGATAATACCAACATTAATGTTGCAGGCATTCTGGACAACATTTATTTTATTTATCCTAGCGGCTGCATCTGATTGGTTTGACGGATTTCTGGCACGTAAATATAATGTATGCAGTAAAATCGGTGGCGTAATGGATCATATTGGCGACAAATTACTGGTTGCAAACACCCTAATCATGTTATCAGTTATGATGCCAACCTGGATTATTGTAATACCTGTAATCTTAATGATTGCACGCGAACTATATATATCTGGTCTGCGTGAATTCCTGGGCACACAAAAAATTGAAATGCCTGTTCCCAAAGCACGTTTTTCAATGGGAAAAATCAAAACGACACTGCAAATGGTTTCAATCTGTGCATTTTTACTAATATTTGCCATCGGCACAATAATCACACCTGAAACAGACAGTCGTTTCTTAATTTATACAATCTATGCATTACCACAACTAGGCATCTGGGGACTATGGTTTTCACTGTTTGCTTCTATCTGGTCTGCAACACAATACACATTTACATTTATCGACAAATTAAAGAAAGCAAAATAAAAGACTCTATACGCATAAAAACCGGCATTTTTGCCGGTTTTTTATCATAATTAATACGAATAAAAATCGTCCCTAAAACCACCCTTTTTTCTCACTCTTAGTATCCGCAAATTCCGACAATATCTTTTTCTGTTTATCCGTCAATTTTGTTGGAATCTTAATTGCAATTTCAATATACAAATCGCCAAATGAACCTGCACGACGAACCGATGGCATACCATGGCCACGCACACGCAACCTCTCACCCACCTGTGTACCTGCTGGCACCTTAACAGACAAGGTCTTATCGTCTATTGTATTAACCTCTATCTCGCCCCCCAGTGCCAACGTTGTAAACGGCACATCCATTCGCATTACCAAATCACTACCAACACGTTCAAACTGTTTATCTGGGCGAACACGTACATCCAAATAGAAATCCCCCGCAGGTGCACCATTAGCCCCTGCTTCGCCTTGACCTGCCAAACGCAAGCGCGCCCCATCTTCAACACCTGCTGGTATCTTGACCTCTAAAGTACGCTGTTTGTGTTCTGTCCCTGTACCATGACATTCGCTACATTTTTTCTCTATCTTTCGTCCCAATCCATTACATTCTGGACATGGTGATTCCATCGCAAAGAACCCCTGACGTGTCTGGACATAACCACTGCCACCACAACGTTGACATGTTGGGGCCGGCTTACCATCTTCTGTCCCAAACCCATGACATTTCTCACATTCTACATTACTGGAAAACTTAACAGTATGTGTCTTACCAAAAAAAGCATCACGCAGGTCAATTACAACTTCGTCCAACAGATCACGTCCACCACGCTGTGGGGAACCATGTTGTGCACCACCAAAATCACCAAAACCAAACCCACGCATCGCCTCACGCAGGATATCTTCCATACCGGCACCACCACCCATATTAAAATGAAAACCACCATTACCAAATGGATTTCCACCGCCAAAGCCAGCACCCGCACCATTACCACCTGCAAATGCCGCATCACCAAATCGGTCATAGGCTGCGCGTTTTTGCGGATCCTTTAATATATCAAAGGCATTATTAACTTCCTTAAACTTTTCTTCTGCATCTTTGTTATCTGGATTTCTATCTGGATGATATTTCATAACCAATTTATGGTATGCCTTTTTTATATCGGCATCTGACGCATCACGGGCCACGCCCAAAACTTCGTACGGGTTTTTACTCATTTTACATGTCCATATAATTATATTTCGATACCAAATATATAATCACACACTTTTAATTTTCAACCCTTAAATATGATTTAGGGGAAAAATCTTTGGGCTTGCCTAAAATTGAAAAATGTTATAATAATACTGCATTATGACAGAGAAAAATATACAAACATATGACGCATCAGATATTCAGGTCCTAGAAGGGCTTGAACCTGTTAGACTACGCCCCGGGATGTACATCGGCGGCACAGATGAAAAAGCATGGCACCACCTGCCAATTGAAATCATGGACAATTCAATTGACGAAGCAGTGGCTGGCTTTGCAAAAAAAATCACTGTAAATCTTATAGACTCTAAAACCATTGAAATTGCAGATGATGGACGTGGCATTCCTGTTGACGAACACCCAAAATACCCTGGCAAATCTGCATTAGAGGTTATTTTAACAACACTGCATTCTGGTGGCAAGTTTAACAATAATGTATATAAAACCAGTGGCGGTTTGCATGGCGTTGGCTCTGCTGTTGTAAACGCACTATCTTCTGAAATGATTGTTGATATTGCACGTGATGGATATAATTGGCACCAAACATTTGCACGTGGTCTAACCACATCACCAATGACACGTGGTGACGCAACCCGGGCACATGGAACAAAAATTCGCTTTACCATTGATGACGAAATATTTGGTGCAAACGCAACCTTTAAACCGATAAAAATCTATCGCATGGCACGTGCCAAGGCTTTTCTATCACGTGGTGTAAAAATTGAATGGCGGTGTAACCCAGAATTACTGACCGAAGACATGAATATTCCTGCAACAACAACATTTTATTATCCAAATGGTGTTGCAGATTTCTTGACTGAAAAAACCGAATCAAAGCCACGAATCCTGCCACGTATATTCAGCGGCTCTGTTGATTTTCCAGACGACTGCGGACGGGTTGAATGGGCATTAACATTTTTAACTGATGAAAACGGTGCCGCATCTGACGATGGTTTCTTCTCGTCATATTGTAACACAATCGCAACAATTGACGGTGGCACACATGAAACTGGATTCAAATCCGCCATCACCAAAGGTATCAAGGCATACGGCGAAAAAGTAAACAACAAATCCGCCACAACAATCATTGGCGAAGATGTATTTGATTCTGTTGCAGCCATTGTATCTGTATTTTATAAAACGCCACAATTCTTAGGTCAAACCAAGGAAAAATTATCAAATCCAGAGGTTGCACGTTTCACCGAAAATGCATTACGTGACCCATGGGAAATGTTCTTGGCGTCTGATCCCAAGACCGCAAACGCACTATTAGAGTTTGTGGTAAATCTGGCAAACGCACGTATAAAAACTAAACAGGTCAAAGACGTTGCACGTAAAACACCAACTAAACGTATTCGTATGCCCGCAAAATTGGCAGACTGCTCAAAACATGGGATTGCTGGCACAGAATTATTTATTGTAGAGGGGGAATCTGCGGGTGGCACAGCCAAACAGGCACGCGATCGTGCAACCCAGGCAATTATGCCCCTGCGTGGTAAGGTTTTAAACGTTGTATCCAATTCCGATGAACGATTTGGTGCCAACAAAGAATTAAACGATTTAATTGATATTATTGGTGCCGGCACCGCACGTGACTGGAACGAAGACAAACTGCGTTATGAAAAAATCATCATCATGACCGATGCTGACGTTGACGGCAGCCATATTGCATCCCTGCTGATGGCATTCTTTTACCAAGTCATGCCCCAGTTGGTATATGGTGGCCATCTGTATCTATCATGCCCACCATTGTATAAATTAACATGTGGCACCGAATCAATTTACGTTGATACAGACGAAGAATTAGAAAACCTAAAAACCACAAAATATAAAAATAAAAAAGTGGAAATTTCCCGATTTAAAGGGCTTGGTGAAATGATGCCTAATCAATTAAAAGAAACCACCATGTCCCCCAAGACACGCCGGCTTATTCGTGTTGACCTGCCACCACGCACCGAAGAAGGGGCCGAAGACACAGAAAAAACACGTACAATTGTTTCCGAACTGATGGGAAAAAAGCCAGAGTTCAGATTCAAGTTTATAACGGAACACGCACAATTTGTAAAAGACCTGTTTGTATAAACAGAGAAATATCGGGGATCACCCGATATTTTTTTACAAAAAGTATTGACAATACGCATATTTGTATTATATTTACTCCAGACAAAACATTTTACAAAAAAGGTTTAATATGAAACTATTTCCATTTGGCAAAAGATCAGAGCCAACACCTGTAGTCAAATCTTTAAAAGAAACGATCCCTGCTGATCACATCAGCAAAAAGAAAAAAAACACATACACAATCGCATTTTCACCATTCTATGACGAAACCATGTTCAGTCTATGTCCAAAAACACCACTGGGTGTCAAAACACTAAATGGCAAAGAACAAAGTACCAGCTCTGGTTGGATTTCCTGTCAGGAGTTCCCTAACCCAGAAGCAATTGAATTTGCCAAAGGTCAGCCAAAGTTCAAAGAAATTTTGGGCGACAGGATTGCCACAACTATTATCGAATACCTAGACAAAAAAACAGGCGAACCAGTCGTACTGCTATATCCAAATATTATCTACATATTTGATAAATATGAAAACGACTATATGGAACACATGAATCATGCAACACGTCGTGATTTACTTAAACAAATCAAATTACGTGAACGTCTATATAACGAATATTGTGCACGTCAAAACCAAAAATAATAAATAAAACCCGCAAATGCGGGTTTTATTTTAGTATCCATCAAAATAAAAATTAAAAGAAAGAATAAAAAGTATCCAAAGTTTTAAAAATCACTATTATTTTGCTTCTGCAATCAACTGCTGAATCTGTGCTGACAAAACCAAATCATTTGCTTTCTGTTTTTCAATCTGCTTAATCGCATACAATACTGTTGCATGATCACGACCACCAACGAAATTACCAATTTCTGTCAAAGACAACTGTGTTGCTTCCTTTAAAACAACCATCATAACCTGACGTGCCAAAACCAAAGAACGGCTGCGACCTGAACCACAAACTGCATCATATGACACGCCCAACTTTTCACACATTTCACGAACCAATGTGCTTGGTGTTTTTGATGCCTGCAGTGAATCCGCCAACAAACGCTGTGCAACAGCCATATCAACTTCTGCACCCATCAATTCAACATATGCTTTAATTTTTGTTGCAACACCTGCAATCTGATGACCGTCATTTGCAACACGTGCCGCCAATGCGTCAACTACATCGCCACGTACACCTGCACGTTTCAACATAACTGATTTAACATATGCATTTGGTGCACATACATCTGCAACCAAACCAGATGCCAGCAAAGACTGAACATGACGATCAAAACCTGTCAAATTACCTGGCATTGCATTTGCAGTCAAAACAACATTCTTACCTGCATTACGCAAATCAACAACTAACTGAACAAATTCTTCTGTTGATGCTTTCTTGCCAGACAAAGCCTGAACATCATCCAAAATAAATGTATCACATTTACGGCAGAAATCTTTAAATGCAAAAACATTATGTTCCTTTAAACTGCGTGTAAATTCAGAAACAAACTGTGCACCTGTCATTTTAATAACACGCAAATCTGTTGCCCCCATAATGCAATCAGTCAGCAATGATTTACCTGCACCTGCTGGGCCATAAATAAACAGCGGGGAAAAAGATACTGAACCCGCTGCGACTTTTTTACATGCCTGTAATACGAACAAGTTTTCATCTGAGGCAACAAATCCATCGAATGCAACGTTTGCACTTGAAGATGCAACCGGTGCCATTGCATATGCCTGTGCTTGGTTATCATTTGCAACAGGTGCCGCTTTACGTGCTGTGACATTACGAACAATAATATTCAATACCAAACCAAACTCTGCTGCAACAGATGCCAAAGTACCAAAATGTACGCTTTTAATAAAATCTGCAGAAAACTGATTTTGTGCACCCAACACCAAGGTATTATCTGCAATTTCGAAAGACAAAGGTGCAATCCATGAAGTATAAGTGGCAGAATCAACTTTCGCGGCAATGGCCCCCTTGATTACATCCAGGTTTGTCATTTGTGATTTTACCGCTGTTGTCTGCATACCTATTTCTCCTTTCCTTCCCTAAGAGATTCCATTCGAACAAGGTTGTAAAAAACACCCCCACAAAACACCATATTCTGCCTTCCTTAATACAGATTATGATATTTTTATGTTCTAAACTCTCTCTCGCGTTTTTAATATTTGCGGAACTTCATTTTGTTTTTGAATCCAAAAATCAGTCCCTGTTTTGTTTGCTTGTTATTCGTTTGGATACATCCAATAAGTTATAAGATAATTTCTAGTTTACAAGTAAATCTTCCAAGATTTTTGAACATTTATTTTTTGACAACGATTCGTTTTTTTGCCAGTTTTCTGCCCTTTGTATATACACTGTATAGACAATTTTTTTAGGACACGCGAATATAACCACCATCAACTTTTCGCACTAAACCTTGCAATTCTAAAACAACCAATTCACTTTTAATTTCCGGAATGCTTTTTTTGACAACATCTGCCAATACAGATTCCGAAACAGGAATCGTCCCCAAGACATCAATAAGAGAGTTTTCCTTATTTGCATTTTTTTCATTTTTTATTTGTTCTGGCAATTTTTTCCCATTGTCAAAGAAGTCTTCAACCCCCATACACAAAGTTGCAACCCCATTCCGAATCAGTGAATTTGGACCAACAGCCCGCAAATCTGCAGGATGTGACGGGATTGCCCACACTTTGCGATTATATTCATGTGCGAATCGTGCTGTTACCATTGATCCTGATTTCAAATCCGCCTCGCCCAGAACTAATTGTGCTCCCAACCCCGCAACCCAACGATTTCTTTGCACAAAGTTTGTTGCAACCGGCACAAACCCCACAGGCATCTCACTAATAACGGCGCCCCGCTCTACAATCTCCCAATATAACGATTCGTTTTCTAATGGCCATATATAATCTACACCACCGGCCAACACTGCAATCGTACCTGCCCCACCCATGGCACGCAAAGCACCACGATGTGCTGCTGTATCTGTACCAATCGCCATTCCTGATACAACCGCAATATTGTTTTGCGCAAACTTTTCTGCAATATTGGCAACAAACCCCATCCCTGTGGCAGTCGCATGACGCGTTCCAACAATAGCAACCATATCCCGCCCCAAGACATCAATATTACCACGCACAGAAATAACCGGCGGATGATTACGCACCTGTCGCAAATTATAGGGGTAACGCACATCATCATCTGCAATATACGAAACACCTAACGCCATTGCACGATCCATTTCACGCAAAACTGAATCACGCACCCCATCCTTAATATCAATGGCTGCAACTACAGATTCAGCATCACCAAATTGCTTTACCAAAGAATTGAACCTTGCAGGTCCAATTCCCGGTGTACGTAATATTAATAATCTATTATATATATTCTTCATATAACCACTATAGGATAAAGGACAAAATCAATTCAAGACACTTTATAAAAAATCCCCCAAACGGGGGATTTTTAATCATCATCTCTGCTACCGCCACCGGCTAAATCAAATACACCTTCATAGTCATCACATTCGCTTGGTTTACCATCAGCCCCCCAATCAATAGTGGTATCTTCACAAACCTTTTTCAGTTCCTTCAAATCTTTAATAAAGCGATTATATTCTGATTCGCTATCCTTTTTCAGCACAGCCAACTGTGAACGTAACAGTTCTGCACCTTCCAATGCCTTTTGCCCCATAACCTTGCCACCAATCAGACGGTTACCAAAGGCTTCCATGGCACCAACACCGACACCGACACCTGCTGCAACACCACCAACCGTTGCCCATGTACGTTTTTTCTTACCTGCATCCAAAATACGCTGTTTCAACGTATCATAATTTGCCCAATCGCCACACTTTACATTTGTCCCCAATTCAAAATACTTAGATGGCACATCGGATACACTAACATTTGGATTCGTAGATTTCACTTCAACCTTAACAAAGCAAGTATTATTAGATGGATCTTCTACATCCTCTATCATTGATGAATAATTGCTTAAATTACTATATCTTGATGCCCAAACAAAGGTATTGCCCATACCAATATTACCACCCAAACATGCTTTCTTTTCCTTCTCACGCATATCTTTTGGCGCTGGTTTTGGTATTTCTGGCGTAACCGCCAACTTGGACTCTTCTGTTGTGGCCGTTGTTGCTGTGGCCGTTGTTGCTGTGGCCACCTGTTCTGCAACAGCCGCTGTCCCTGTCGTAGACGCGGTTGTTGGAATCATTCCTGCACCATTATTAACCGCCTGCTGTGCCGCCATACGTGGGGCACCCATCATCTGACTGGCCATAGAACCACCAGAACGTGCCTGACGTGGGTCACGACCCGCCACCGCCATTGCGGACTGTGTAACAAATAACACAGACAAAATATACCAGGCTATTTTCATACTCTCTTCCTTTTTATATACTCTTAGCCAACATTATATCATAAAAAGACATAAAGTCCAAGAACAAATCAAACACCCCAACCCCAGTGTTCTTTTATTTTTTCCACTTCCATTCAATACTTGATTCACTGCCACGAACCAATCTGCGAATATTTTCACGATGACGCCACATACACAACAACCCAATCGCCAAGAATGCCCAACCGACCTGCATACTAATTACAAACCCCAGAATTGGTATCAGGCAAAATACAACGACCGCCCCCAGCGAAGAAATCCCGCTAACCAATGCCACCGTCAACCATTCAATACCACATACAACAAAGGACATAGGACTAACCGCCAACAAAACACCAAACAAAGACGAAATCCCCTTACCCCCCTTAAACTTTAACCATATTGGATAGCAATGACCAACAATTGCGACAAAACCACACCATGCACCAAATGCATCACCCGCCAGATATCGTCCAACAACAACCGCAATAATTGCCTTAAGCATATCCAGAATCCAAACCGCCCCTGCCATACGCAAACCACCAACACGCATAACATTTGTGGCACCGATATTACCACTGCCAACCTTGCGTAAATCGCCCTTACCTGCCAACTTGGTCAAAATCAGTCCCATTGGTATACTGCCCAACAAATAAGAAATAAAAATCCAAATTAGATAAATCATGTTATTTTTCCTTGATTTTATGTTTGTTTCTTATAAAATATCAAAATCAAAACTAAAATAAAAGGAAAATAACGTGGCAAATCATAAGTCATCTGAAAAAAGAATTTTAGTAACTGCAAAGAAGAATGCAATCAACACATCACGTCGTAGTGTTGTTAAAACTGCTACTAAAAAAGCATTGGTTGCAATCGAATCTGGCGACAAGGCTGCTGCGACAACTGCGGCCCGCAACGCAGAAAGCAAGATTATGAAATCTGCTGGCAAGATCATGCCAAAGAAGCGTGCTGCTCGCAAGATTTCACGCTTGGCTAAGAAAGTTGCTAAAATGGCATAAACCATTTTCGGAAATTAAAAACCGCCAATTGGCGGTTTTTTTTATAACAAAAACACTTGTCATCCCGGGGCTTAAGCCACACTCTCGGGTCACGCTTTCCACCTTGTCATCCCGGGGCTTGACCCCGGGATCCAGGTACAGTCAAATAAAAAACTTTTCACACACCCCCAACAATCAACCACAATCACAAAAATAAAGAATCTTGTCATCCTGGGGCTTGACTCTCACATCCAGATCTTATCCTTATAATAAATTAATCAAATCATCATATAAATCATGCCACTCTGGATTAACCACTTCAAT
>JAZTWM010000004.1:0-80903 GCA_045635825.1 Candidatus Enterousia sp.
GGTAAAGGTAAGGGTGCAGTTGAATACTGGATTTGCCGTGTAAAACCAGGTCGTATCATGTTCGAACTGGACGGTGTTAAGCCAGAAGTTGCATACGAAGCATTTGCGTTGGCAGCGGCAAAATTGCCAGTTAAAACAAAAGTTGTTGAACGCAAGGTTAACTAATTAAATTGCAGTTTTGGGGAGACTTGAATGTTTCCCCGGAACCCAGCAAAAAAGGTAGTAAAAAATGGCAGAAAAGAAAGTTGAAACAGAATTGACGATGGAAGCATTGGAAAGCAAATTGGTTGATTTGAAGAAAGAACAAATGAACCAGCGTTTTCAGCATGCTGCAGGTCAGATGCCAAAAACACATGTTATGCGTCAGACCCGTCGTGAAATTGCACGCGTTAAAACAAAGTTGAATGCTGCAAAAAAATAAATAAAATTGCTGATTTTTGTTGATATTTCTAAAAAATTAGATAATATAGACGGGGTCAGAAAAGTAGAAAACCAGGCTTTAACCTGATTTGATTTTGTGATTTATTTCGTAAAATCAGTCGGTTAGGCGAAACAGTATAAGGGATAGTATTATGCCAAGACGTGTACTGCAAGGAACAGTTACAAGTACAGCAAACGACAAAACTGTTGTCGTAGAAGTGGAACGTCGTTTCCGTCATCCACTGTACGGTAAGTTCGTG
Organism: Candidatus Enterousia sp.; assembly: GCA_045635825.1. GTDB lineage: Bacteria > Pseudomonadota > Alphaproteobacteria > Rs-D84 > Rs-D84 > Enterousia. The sequence continues at coordinate 681 of JAZTWM010000004.1, forward strand.
AAGCAGAATAAAAAGTATAAAGCGCACGATGAAAACAATGAATATAAAGTTGGTGAAATCGTTGCGATTGAAGAACATCGTCCAATCTCTAAGACAAAGTCTTGGGTTGTTAAGGGGCGCGTTGGTGTCTCTAAAGACGGTGCAGTAGAAGTAGTTGACTAATAATCAACAGGTTCTTTGAGGTCGGTTCGGGAAAAGTAAGGCGACAGTCGGAACCTATAACAAAGCGGTGGGGGATTGCCCCACCTGCAGGAAAAGGATTAAAGTTATGATTCAAAATGAAACAGTTATGACAGTTGCAGATAACAGTGGTGCACGTAAAGCAATGTGTATCAAGGTTTTGGGCGGTTCACATCGTCGTTATGCAACAGTTGGCGACAAAATTGTTGTCGCAATTAAAGAAGCCATTCCACGTGGTAAAGTTCAAAAAGGTACAGTACAGCGTGCAATTATCGTTCGTACAAAATTTCCTGTAAAGCGTCCAGACGGTTCTATTATCCGTTTTGATGACAATGCAGTTGTTTTGATTAACAAAAACAACTTTGAACCAATTGGTACACGTATTTTTGGACCAATTGCCCGTGAAGTTCGTCGTAAATACGATGTGCAGAAAATCGTGTCTTTGGCACCAGAAGTAATCTAAATAACAGATGGAAGGTCATAAAATGAAAATTAAAAAAGGCGACGAAGTCGTAGTTATTTCGGGAAAGTACAAAGGCGTCAAAGGTAAAGTACTGGAAGCACGCCCAACAGAAGAACGTGTTGTGGTAGAAGGTGTCAATCGTCGTAAATGGCACATTAAACCAACACAAGAACAGCCAGGTCATATCATTGACCGCGAAGCCCCAATTCATGTATCTAACGTTGCATTGGTTGATCCAAAAACAAAGAAAGCAACACGTGTTGGTTACAAAGTAGAAGCGGGTAAAAAGGTTCGCGTTGCAAAGAAATCTGGTGCGGAAATCTAAGGTTAAATAAATTGTTGCCCGCTGTTACGGGAACACAACAAAAGGAAAAAAGAAATGCAAAGCAGATTGCGTGAAATTTATGAAAAAGAAATTGTGCCTGAATTGGTAAAAGAATTCGGTTACACAAATACTTTCGCCGTTCCAAAACTGACAAAAATCGTTTTGAATATGGGCGTTGGTGAAGCAGTATCTGACAAAAAGAAATTGGATGCAGCAGTTGCAGATTTGACAGCGATTGCAGCCCAGAAGGCTATCAAGACACGTGCGAAAAAGTCTATTGCGACATATCGTTTACGTGAAGGTCAGGAAATCGGTACCAAGGTTACATTGCGTGGTAAAAGAATGTATGATTTCTTGGATAAACTGATTACAGTTGCCTTGCCACGTGTAAAAGACTTTCGTGGTTTGTCAAAGTCAAAGTTTGATGGTCGTGGTAACTATGCATTCGGTGTAAAAGAACACTTGATTTTCCCAGAAATTTCTGTTGATAAGATCGATGCCATTCGTGGTATGGATATTGTTATCGCGACAACTGCGAAGACAGATGATGAAGCACGTGCATTGCTGACTAAAATCGGCTTGCCATTGGTTTTGAAATAATTAAAAAAGGTTATAAAAGATGGCGAAATTAGCGTTAATCAATAAACAACATAAACGTGAAAAGCTGGTTGCGCAGTATGCAAAAAAGCGTGAAACAATCAAGGCAAAAATGTCTGTTAATGCGACACCAGAAGAAAGAATTGATGCAATGAAAAAGTTGGCAAAGTTGCCACGTAATGCAAACCCAACACGTTTGCGTAATCGTTGCAGTGTTACAGGTCGTTCACGTGGTTTCTCACGTTTGTTCGGTTTGTGCCGTCAGCAGGTTCGTACAATGGCCAGTGAAGGTAAACTGCCAGGCGTACGTAAATCTAGCTGGTAAAATATGTAAACCCAACTGTGGACAATGCAGTTGTAGAAGAACAGTGTATGGGGGATAAAACCCCCACACGTCTAAGGAGTAAATAAGATGTCACTATCACACCCAATCGGCGATATGATTACCCGCATCCGCAATGGTCAAAATGCAGGTAAAGAAACAATCGTCGTTCCAAACAGCAAATTGCGTGCAGCAGTTTTGTCTGTATTAAAAGAAGAAGGCTTTATTGCTGATTTCCGTAAAGAACAAATTGATGAACATCGTTCTAATTTGGTCGTTGAATTAAAGTATGTTGGCGGAAATGGTGCAATCCAAGAAATTTCAGTTGTATCTAAGCCAGGTCGCCGTGTTTATTCCGGCAGTGCTAAAATGCCAAAAGTTTTGAATGGCTTGGGTATTGCTATCGTTTCTACACCAAATGGCGTTATGACAGACCACAAGGCACGTTTGATGAACGTTGGTGGCGAAGTCTTGTGCAAGGTTATTTAATTAAAGCGAGGATTAAGTTATGTCACGTGCAGGAAAATATCCAGTTAAACTGAGTGAAGGCGTATCTGTCGCAATTGTTGACAACGCTATGGTTGTAAAAGGTCCAAAAGGTGAATTGAAATTGGATCTGGGTACAAAGAATGCTGGCTTGGTAGATATTGTTATCGAAGAAGGTCAGGTTATTATTAACCCAAAAGATGCAGAAGAAAAATCATCACGTACAATGTGGGGTACAATGGCACGCAATGTTCGCAATGCGGTTGAAGGTGTATCCAAGGGTTTTGAAAAACCAATGTATATGAAAGGTGTTGGTTATAAGGCATCTGTGAAAGGTAATCAGTTGGTTTTGGTCGCAGGTTATTCTCATGATGTTATCATGGATATCCCAGAAGGCTTGACTGTTACAATGGGCGATGTACCAACAGAGTTTACAGTTAAAGGTATGGATAAATGTTTGGTTGGTCAGTTTGCTGACAAAATCCACAAGGTTCGCAAGGCCGATCCATACAAGGGTAAAGGTATCTTCTATAAGGGCGAAAAGATCCGCCGTAAAGAAGGTAAAAAGAAATAATAATTAACTTTGATGTCCGCTGTTACGGATGTCGTAAAAAAGGGAAAAAGAAAATGTTGAAACATTTGAATTCAGAAGAAAGACGCACATTGGCAAACCGTGGTGCGTTGAAAAGAAAGAATCCAGGCAAAATTCGTTTGTCGGTTTTCCGTTCTGGTCGTCATATTGAAATTCAGGCGATTGATGACACCAAGGGTCATACAATCTGTGCCGCGTCCTCTAAGGAAAAAGGATTTGCAGGGCAGGGTTGGAATGTTGCTGGTGCAGAATTGGTTGGTAAGACATTTGCTGAACGCGTAGTTGCAGCAAAAATTGCTGACAATTGTTATTTTGATCGTGGTGGTTATCGCTATCATGGTCGTGTAAAGGCACTGTGCGAAGCAATCCGCGCTGGTGGTGTTAGAATATAACTTAGAATATAAGACGGAGTATAATAATGGCACGTTTTGAAGATAAAAAAATGCAGGCGGATAATTTGGTAGATAAATTGGTGTCTATCAACCGTGTATCCAAAACTGTAAAAGGTGGTCGCAATATGTCTTTCTCGGCCTTGGTTGTGGTCGGTGACAAGGCGGGTCGCGTTGGTTTCGGTAAAGGTAAGGCTTTGGAAGTACAGTCTGCTGTACAAAAGGCTACTAAGGCGGCAAAGGCAAAAATGTTGCGTGTTCCTTTGAAAGAAGGTCGTACATTGCATCACGATAGTACTGCTAAATATGGTGCAAGCAAATTGGTTGTACGTTCTGCTGTTCCAGGTACTGGTATCATCGCAGGTGGTGCGTTGCGTGCGGTATTTGAATGCTTGGGTGTACAGGACGTTGTTGTTAAATCACAGGGTTCAAATAATCCAAACAACATGATCCGTGCAGCTTTCTTGGCATTTAATAAAATGAACTCTCCTAAGACTGTGGCTGCACGTCGTGGCAAGACAGTTGCGGAAATCATTGCCGGTCGTGATGGTAAGAAATTAGAAGTTGCTGAAGAAGCGAAATAATTGGGCACAGATAAAGTAAACGGAGTTTGAATTATGGCAAAAATAATTGTAAAACAAGTTAGAAGCACTATCGGTCGCCCAGAAGCACAGGTTAAGATTGTGAAAGCATTGGGCCTGGGCCGTATCGGTAAAACCAAAGAAATCGAAGATACACCAGCTGTTCGTGGTATGGTTGCTAAGGTTTCTCACTTGGTGGAAGTTGTTGCTTAATAAAAAATAAACCGAGTACGAGAATAATACTTGTTTTCGTGCGACAAAGAACTATTTAAAAGATAGTTATAGGACAAAAAGGAAAAAGAAATGAAATTAAATGCATTGATGGATAATTTTGGTGCACGTCAAAGCGCAACACGCGTTGGTCGTGGTATGGGATCTGGTTCTGGTAAGACAGCCGGTCGTGGTCACAAGGGTCAAAAGGCACGCAGTGGTTCACGTAAGCAGGCAACATTCCAGGGTGGACAGATGCCAATTTTGCGTCGTTTCCCAAAATTTGGTTTCAACAACCCATTTGCCAAGGAATATGTAACAATTAACTTGGGCGATATTGAAAAGTTTATCGCAGCAGGTAAAATTGATGCAGGCAAAGAAATCACAATCGATTCTTTGATGGCGGCAAAAATTATCAATCGTAAATTGAATGGCTTGAAGGTTTTAGCAAAAGGCGAAATCAAAACAGCTGTTAATGTTGTTGCGGACAAATGGTCCAAGGCGGCAGAAGAAGCGATTGTTAAAGCCGGTGGCACAATCAAAAATAACTAAAAAGAATCTTTCTTTATTTGGCATCCAGGTTTACTGGATGCCAATCAACGGTTAAAAGTTCAATCTCATGAAATTCTTAAAAGGCTTTTTCGGTAATCTTAGCGATTTGCAGAAGCGTATTCTGTTTACGTTGGGGGCGCTGGTTGTTTATCGTATTGGGTCGTTCATTCCATTGCCAGGCGTTAATGCGTCTGCCATTTTGCACCTTTTCCAAGGTGATAATGGAATGATGGGTATGTTTGATATGTTCAGTGGTGGTTCTTTATCACGTATGTCTGTTTTGGCACTGAATATTTTCCCTTATATCTCTGCATCTATTGTGTTGCAGTTGTTAAGTGCGACCAGCAAGTCTTTGGGAGAATTGCGTAAGGAAGGTGAATCCGGACGTGTAAAGATAAACCAGTACACACGTTATTTAGCAGTATTGCTGGCAGTTGTGCAGGGATGGGCAGTTGTTCGTGGATTAGAATCAATGGCACCTGTTGATGGTGTTGCAGCGGTTGTTAATCCAGGCTTTGCATTTGAAATGTCTGCAATTATTGCATTGGTGGGTGGTACGGTTTTCGTTATGTGGTTGGCAGAACAGATTACAGCACGTGGTATTGGTCAAGGTGCATCCTTGTTAATCTTTGCAGGTATTATCGCAGAGGTTCCAGGTGGCATTGCTCAGTTGGTATCACTGGGGTCTGTTGGTCAGATTTCACCTGCGATGATTGCATTGGTTGTTGCATTTGTTGTTGGTATTGTCGCGTTGATTGCGTTCTTTGAACAGGCACAACGTCGTATTCAAATTTTATATCCACGTCAGGTTATGTCCAATGGCGTTGTTAATACAAATGCATCTTATTTGCCAATCAAGATTAATATGTCTGGTGTTATGGGGCCGGTATTTGCATCATCTATTATGATGTTGCCTGCGTTTGTACAACGTTTTGTTCAAAGTGAAAATTTGACAGTACAAACTATTTTGGGCTTCTTTACATACGGTACATGGTCTTATATCATACTGTTTACAGTATTGATAGCATTCTTTGCATTTTTCCAGACAGCGGTTATCTTTAATTCAGAAGAAACCAGTAGTAATTTGAAAAATGCAGGTGGTTATATCCCTGGTGTTCGTCCAGGTGAACAAACTGTAAAGTATTTGGATAATGTTGTATCACGTACAACAGCGATTGGTGTTGCATATTTAATTGTTGTTTGCGTGTTGCCAATTATCTTGAATACGCATTTGGGTATGCCTTTGGCAATTGGTGGAACAAGTGTTTTAATCGTTGCCGGTGTTGTTTTGGATACAGTAAATCAAGTTCAATCTTATCTGGTTGCAAAGCAATACAGTGGTGTGATTAAAAAGGTACAAAAGAAAGGTCGTTTCCGCGGATAATTTTTTGCGGAACAAAAGTAAGATTTGACTTTTGCTGAATTTTGTATAAAATGGTTCGGCAAAATAGAATAGCCCAAAACATGTTATGTATTGGGTTCATAGGGGGCAAGGTTTAGGTGGACTGAGCTTTGCATAAGTAAAATAAAAAGGAAAATGAAAAATGGCACGTATAGCAGGTGTTAACATTCCGACAGAAAAACGTATTGAAATTGCGTTGCAGTACATTCATGGTATCGGCCCAGCCAAGGCGAAGCAGATCTGTGATGCTTTGAAATTAAAAGACGGTCTGCGCGCAAAAGATTTGACTGATGCGGATGTTATCAAAATTTCAAATTATATTGAAGAAAACTTTAAAGTAGAAGGTGATGTTCGTCGTGAAGTTACAATGAACATCAAACGTTTGCAGGATTTGAAGGCGTATCGTGGTATCCGTCATCGTAATCGTTTGCCAGTTCGTGGTCAACGTACACAGACAAATGCCCGTACACGTAAAGGTAAGCGTGTAGTAGTCGCTGGTTCCGCAACTAAGGGTAAATAAAAATTAATCTAATGCGTGCATCTATGCGCGTTGGGCTTTGGTCATGTAGCGATTTGTACACTCCCGTCGCCCAACACACATATCTGCAACATTATCTTAATTTTTCAAATAAGGTAGAGATTAACACCATAGTTAATTGAAGACATCGAAAAAGGTTAAAAAAAATGGCAGTTACAAAAGCTAAGAAAAAAGTTGTTAAGAAAGTATCACATGGCATTGCACATGTTGTTGCGACAAATAACAATACACGTATTACAATTACAGACCAGTCTGGTGCTGTCTTGACATGGGCAACCGCTGGGGCAAATAATTTTAAGGGCGCAAAAAAGTCCACACCATATGCCGCAACAATCGTTGCAGATGCAGTTGGTAAGAAAGTCGCCGAAATGGGTATGAAAACAGTTGATGTTTTAATGCGTGGTATTGGTCAGGGTCGTGAATCTGCTGTACGTGGATTGGCAAACGCTGGTCTGATTGTGCAGTCCATTACTGATACAACACGTATTCCACACAACGGTTGCCGTCCAAAGAAGGTTCGTCGTGTGTAATAAGATTAAATCAATTTGATTTATCAATAAAAGTCCGCAATCTAGTATGTTTGCGGATTTTTTTATGGGTTTATTTTTTAAAAAATACTTGCGGATTAATTTTTTTCGTACTATCTTGACTCTTAATACACAAAAAAGGATTTATAAATGAAGAAAAACGCATTGCCACAACTGAATGTGGCCAAACAGGAAGATTTGTTAAGTACGCCAATTAATCAAATGGTGGTATATGATCATTTAACAAAATCTTTAAATAGAACGCATTATGCAGGTCGTGATTTGTATTGGTTTGCAGGTGATGCGATTGCCAACATAGCAAAAAAGCGTATTGATAATGCTTTGTTAGCAGAAGGTAAACAGGTCGTTGCAAGTGCTGTTAAAGGTGTTCCAGAAATGTCTTGGAACGGTGATTTGGAATTGATTCAATATCCTTTGGCTGAAAAGTTTTCACAAAAGATGGCGGGTAATTTAATTGTTTTTAATATCCATACCGGCTTGTATGAAGTTTTGCCAGATGGTAATTGGTTGGGTGTTGATCCTGTTGTTAATGGTATTATACCACGTTTGACCAGCATGAATCAGCATTCTGGCATGCATGCATTTTTGGTTGCAATGGGTCGTAACGATAAGGCACGCGACAAGATTGTTGCAGAGTTTGCAAAGTCACGTCAAAAATAATATTTGTGGGACAGTTGATGAAAAATTACTTCAGTACTGTTGTAGAGTATGTAAAAAACTTGTTTCCTGGTCGTGCAGCGGTGGTTGTGCCAAGTGATAACCCAAAACTGGATGCAGAGGTTTTGTATTCTTTGGCGACGGATTTGTTTTATACGAATACACTTGGTGGGGGACGGGACTGGTACTGTTTCACACGTGTTTGTGATATGCCGATTGCAAAATATATTTTGGCCAGTAATGGTATAGATCCGGCAAAGTACGGTCGTCGTTTTTTGTGTAACCCGACCCCTATGTTTCGTGTACGTATGTCCGAGTTGCATAATAATTTGTCGGCACGTGACTTTGTAGAGCGTGTTATGGATGTGGATGCCGGTAAAATGGATATGGTGCGTGTGAATGCCCGTATTGCAGAGATTAGGCAAAAATTGAAATAAAAAAAATCCCCGTTTTGGGGATTTTTTTTATCGTTGTCTTTGTAACATTATTACGTGTTCTTCTTTGTTGGTTGTGTCCATATACATTTTGGCCCAATCCCTGAAGCGTCTGGATAATGTTCGGTATTGTTCAAGGTTTTTGTCCAATGCCAGACCAGGGCCAGTTTGAACCAGTATGAATCCGCCAGGACGTACGTGTTGGCGTAGGTTTAGCAGTGTTGGTTCGATTTTTTTAGGTGCCCATTCAAAAATATTGGACAGGTTGATTACATCATATTGTTTATCTAGTTTTGTATGAACATTGATTGCATCTGACCATATGAATGGGAACGGTGTTTGAACCTGTGATTGCAATTGTTCGTATGATGTTGGGGTCAAAGAAGGGTACAGTTCTGTGCCCAAGCCATTTGAAAATATTTTGTAACCATCCATAGATTGCAGTACGTGGGCGCTGTCTGGGGACAGGTTTGGTAAAACTTTGTCCATGCCTTTGACCTGGGCGTGGTGTGGTGCACGATGCAGTTCATGCAACATTTTGTTGTATTGTTCATATGGCATTTTGGATTGCAGTGCGGCAACCTTAATATCTGATATCACCTTGGCAAATGCGCTGATGTCAAATGTATCGATGTTTTTAGCCCCCGCCAGTTTATAATACAGCGCCTGGTCGCCACTGCCAGCGATTGTTAACACATTGTCGTGTGGTACATTTTGTGTCAGGCCTGTGGTGTATGCCAGTTCTTCATTTGTTGAAACATATGCGGGCATATATTTTAAGTCTGAATCTGGAAACATAAAGTATGCGGGTACCAATGCACCATATGTATCTGTTGGTTTGCCGTAGTGTATTTTTGCATCTTGTGCGTTAAACTTTGATAAAGCCATATTTATCCTCCATTGCTCCTGTTAATATAGTACAAAAATACAGAATGTCAACAGTGTTGTTGTTTGGGTTTACAGAAAGTCGTGATTTTTTGCTTTTATAAAATTGGAATGTGTGATAAAATCCAATAAATTGGAAGGGATATTTTATGAGAAAGATTGCAATTTTATCTATGTTGCTGGCTGTTTTTGTGGCGGATTCGCATGCTGCGATACGTCCAACAGGTGGGCGTGCATCACGTGGTCCATCGTCTGCTGGTTCAACTGCAACAACATCAACCAAGGCGGTTGGTGCACGTTCTGCACGTACATCGACAACTGCAAAAAAGCCTGCTGTTGCGGCACGTGCGGCATCTAATTCTAAGACCGCGCCCAAGGCAACAGTTGCGGCACGTGCGGGGGTGACACAAAAGGTTATTGGTACAGGCACCAAGGTTGCAGCGGCGGCAAAGAATGTTGTGGTCAGTGAAGAATGTCAGGCCAAGTATGATGGATGTATGGATTCTTTTTGTATGCTGGATAACGAGACCGGGGGCAGATGCTTATGCAGTGATAAAAATGCAGAGTTAGATGCAATCTTGGCTGAAATTGAAAAGTTAGATCAGCAATCTTATCAAATGGCGACATTTGGGGTCGAAAAAATTGAAATGGGTGCAGATGCAGATGCCGCGATTGCCAGTGCAAATGCAGCGGCACAATCTGTTATCAAGGAAACGGAATCAAAAAAAACAGCACGTAAAGCATTGGATTTATCGCTGTGGGATGAACCGGTTGATTTAGATGATACGGATGATGTTTTTGGTGGAATGGCATCATCACCGGTTGATGGCAAAGAAGGGGATGCGTTGCATCGTGCGGCAGCCCAGTTGTGTGTTGCCCAGATTCCAGAATGTGCGGGTGATTTAGATATGCTGCAGATGATGTATGCACAGCGTATCAAGTCTGATTGTACGGCATATGAGAACAGTTTGAAGCAGCAAAAAAAATCCAGTACACAAAAATTGGCGACTGCAGAAAAAGCATTAAGAGAGGCGGCGTTAGAGCAACTGCGTACAGCAAACAAATATGATTTAGGCCAATGTACGGTTGAGTTTAAAAAGTGTATGCAGACAACCGGTGGTTGTGGTGATGATTTTGCACAATGTGCATCGGTTGTTGCGTCTGATAATACGAATTTGAACAAATCTACATCCAGAAAACAGAAAAATTATGCGATCAAGGGGGCTGTGACCACGATTGAAATCTCTGCATCTACGTATGATGCATTGATGGCTAAAAAGCCCTTGTGTGAATCTGTTACAAAGTCTTGTGTTAATGTCGCAGGACAGGTGTGGGATACTTTCCTGCGTGAAGTCGCACCGCAAGTTAAAAATGCTGAATTGATTGCAGAAGATAAAGCAAGACAAGACTGTATCGGTAATATCTCTTCCTGTTTCCAAAAGGCCTGTAAGGATACAATGGATCCTAATGACCCAGATGGTTCATATGATATGTGTTTGTCCAGACCAGAAACCATGCTGAATCTTTGTAAGATTCCTTTGAATGCATGTGGTATTGATGCTTCTTCTGCAGACAAGGCACAAGATTCTATGATCTGGGACTTCGTGGTCGCTAGACTTGCTTCTATGAGAGTTGATTCCTGCACAACAGAGGTTAAACAATGTTTGCAAAGCGATGATAGATGTGGTGAAGATTATGCTAATTGTATCGGATTGGATACGGATACAATAATTCGTATGTGCCCATATGATAAATTGACTGGCTGTCAAAAGGTTTATGGCGAAACTGATATTCGTGGTGATGCGGTTTATGAAGAGTTGGCCATGATGGTTCAGGGAATTATGCTGAATATTGATAATAACTTTATGGTTCAATGTCAAAATGCAGCGAATGAAGCCATGTTAAAGGTGTGTGGTGATACAGAAAACTGTAATGCATTGACCACCGATAGCGGAATTGGTGCACGTGCATTGGATTATAAGATTTGTGAATATTCTGGTTCAGAAGATAGTCTGGATATTGATTATAACAAGTGTAGAACAGATATTTCACAAGTTTTGGACAGCGAATTGGGGCGTGTTGAAGGTGCAACCAGTGCCGGTTTGGGTGCGGTCACACCATTCGCAGGCGTTATAGATGGTGTTATTTATTGGGAATCTGTGGACTTTGATGATGATGGAAAACTGATTTCTGTTGATGAATATTTGGCCAAGTTGGATGACGCCAACATTTCTGCCCAGCAAAAAGAAAAAGTAAAATCTGAATTGGCGGTTTTGCAACGTAATATTGATGTTGCAATAAGTGCAATTGAATCTGATCCAACGGTTCAATATTGTATGACAGGACGCGAAGTTCAGGGTATGAAAAAAATTGACAAAGACGGCGTTGCTACACGTACGCGTATTGGCGAAAAAAGTGCAGATGCGGCACGCTTCCCAGAATTGACCAAGCAAATGCGTATGGTTATTGCGTCCGCGGCATTAAAAAAGGCCAAGGATAACTATTACAAAAAGTATGACGAGTTAAATGATAAAATGTTGCAGGATTATGCGACCTTGGGCGAGCGAATTTCAAAGATTCAAGGCGAAAATTCATTGGATGTAAAACGTGAATTGGCACGTAAATCATGTGTTGCATTTGTAGACATGGCATCTTTGCCAAAGTCACCAAATCCACCAAAAAGTGCATTTGGTAAAATTGCGGCCATGGTTGCAATTGTTGGTGCTGCGGTTGCAATTCCATTTACGCTTGGTACATCAACAGTTGTAATTGGTGCATTGACAGTGACAACTACTACAGGTGTAGGTGCATCCGCTGCAATTGGTGCAGGCGCGGCAGTAGTTGCAGGTATTGGTATGTTGGGTAACGCTGGTTCTGGGAAAGCAAATGGCGAAGATAGCAAGGGGGTATTGGATTTGGTTGGTTCCAAGCAGCTTAATCAATGGAATTACAAGGAAACGATCACCACAACATTTGATTGGGATAAATTGATCTGTAAAAAATGTACACGTACACAAAAATGTTCCAAGACCAAGAATCCGTTGTTTGGTAATAAATATTGTAAAACATGGGCGGATGCGGTTGAAACATGTAATGACACCCAGTTCTAATAAAATCCCCCGGATGGGGGATTTTAAATTTCCGTTATGTCTGTTATGACGGTTATGCCGGCGGATTGCCATTCTGTGATATAGTTGTCCAGATCCAGAATATTTGTCGCCCCCAGATAAATTACGGGGTGTAATTCGTGGTCGTTGGCATATTGTGTGACCTGGGCGATTGGGGATGGGCGAACCTTGCCTGATGCAAACCAGTTTTCTGTGTCAATAACCCAAAAGTCGGGGTCTGTATGGCATGCGATTGCATGGGTGTCTGTTACGATTAAGTCATTGATAATTTGGTATGGACGGTTGTTGCTTTCCAGATGCTCAACCAGTTTTGTTAGGTCTGTTGCGTAATCGGTGTTTGGTGTGTTGTTTGGGGCCTCTGTTTCTGTTTCTGTTTCTGTTTCTGTTTCTGTTGGGGCGTCAAAATCTATGGTTGAAAATGTTGGCATTTCTGTAAATACTGGTGTGTTGTCCATTTCAACAGGTATGTCAAAATCGGTTGGTAATGGGAATGTGTCGCCAGACATGTCTGTTATGTCGGATGTATTTTGTGGTGCTGTATTGATGTCGGGTGTTTGTTTGATATCAATACTGTTGAAAATAGAAGTTTGTGATTGGCCCATGTGGTGGTGGGCGCGTCTGTATGCGGGACGTAATTCCGCAGGAATATCAGGTGATAAATCAACCTTGATGGTTTCTTCGTCTGGACCCAAAGATGGCGTGTCGCCACTTGATTCTGGTGTGGTGTCATCTGTTGCTTTTTTTGTTGGGCGTAAAAACTTTGGTAATGGGATTTTGGGCAGTGGTACCGTTATCAATGGTTTTTTTGTGCGGATGATTAATGTTGTGCTGGCCATGTACAGGGGCAGGGCGGCCAAAATTAATAGGCCAAATACGTGCCCTGCAAATCCATGCAGGCGTGCGTGCATCAGACGGTGCCACATGTGTCCATCAAACATATTAAAATTAAACAAGAAATACAAAATTGCCCACATGACGATGATATAGCCAATCGTCCACTGTATGGCGTGTTTGTGGTTCTTGAAGATGTCTGTTATCTTTTTCATTTTGATATATTATAGACAATGTATATAATTTGTCAATATTAAAAATAAAGCGGAAAATATATAAAAAGTGCTTTTTTTATAACTGTTTTTATGTCATAATAATAGGGATAATATTGAAAGGGGGGTATTTTAATGCCTGGTTTTTTTAAATTGTTTGGTTTTTCAGCAATGCTGGTGGCGTCATCTGCGATGGTTATGGATGCAGATGCTGTGTCGGCGGCACGTGGTCGTGCACGTGCAGGTGGGGGAACAACAACCGCACGCATGCCCAGTATGCCGACCCAGCAGATAAATAATGCCTTTGATATGGGGCCAAATAATGATTTTACATGGGGTGTGCCAGATGTGCCAAATACGCCACAGCCAGATACCCCGGTGCCAGATAATCCACAGCCAGATGTTCCAGGGCCAACCCCAGATGTACCGGCGGGTTTGTGTCCAGATGGCGGGGTTCGGGATTCTGTGTATACTGTTGCGATGTGTATGGATGATGTACACAAATGTATTATCAGTGGTGGTGTCGCAAATGGTATGAATGATATGTTTAACGAAGATTTGCGTAATGCAATTGTCAATGGTATGGGCGTTTGTGCGGTTCAGGTTGACAAGTGTGTTGCCACAGTTCGCAAGAATTGTTCCAATGTTTATCGTTCTGCAGAAGATGTGTGGATTGACTTTAATGCCCGCAAGGTTCAGCCAGAATATTACAATTTTGTATTGCGTAAAACAGGTTTGACCCCAAATCAGGCGGAAAATACCTGTATGTTGTTAGATAGAAATACATACGGTAATTCCTTTGCGGCCGTTGATAATTCAGGCAAGGTGACGGCTGAATATAATAAAAAGGTTGGTGCGTACAACAGCCAGAATGGCGGTTCTTTGTCCAAGAAATCGCCACAGGGTGTAAAACCAAATATTGGTAATTCTGGTGTTGATGGTCAGCGTGGTCATTATGCACGTTGGGATGCAACAAATGCAACGTGCTTGGTTCGTGTTGCAGCATATAATAAAGACAAACATATTACTAATAGTTGGTTGTTTGGTGCAGTTGGTGATGATAAACCTGCCGAGGTATGGAAAGCCACAGGCGAAACATTCAGTTGCAACAAGGATTTGTTTGGGTTCTCTTTGATGACGAATACCAAGACGGTTGCAACGGTTGGTGTTGCAGGTGGTACATTGGTTGGTGCGGGTGTTGGTGCGATTGCCGGTCATGGAAAGCGTGACTTTGATTGTACAAATGAAAAGCATCGAAAAATGTTGACCGAGGCATTGATTGATAACAGAACGGTGGGTATTGTTAATGAATATATCCTTAGCGATATTGCCACAAATGAAAAAGTGATGGGCGAATCGTCATGTGATGATGTGATGGGGTTGTTTGATAAATATTATCAGTTTGAAACCGCTGCGGCAGAATGTGCCGGTGCCAAGTTGCAGGAAAATAGTTACTTTGAATCAATGTTAGTATGTACGAATTATACCATGAAGGATGATTGTTATGCGGCGGTTGCCAGAACAGAACCAGCGTTTAGTCACTGTATTGGTAAGGGACTTGAAGAACAGGAATGTGTTGAGCTGTTGTATAGTTTATATGAAAATGGTCAGTTACAGGTTGATGAATCTGATTTGTCGGGTGAATGTGTATTGCGTTCTATGAACCTGGCCAAGCAGGAAAGAAATGGCACAGTATATAATCAATGGATAAATGGCGATTATGTATTGGCGACCGATATTACCCGAGAATTGGAAAGATTGGATAATGTCTTTACAGACAGCGTTGTTGATTTGTTGGTCAACGGTGAAAAGTCAAATATGGGCAAAAGTATTGCAATTGGTGCAGCGACCGGTGCAGCAGTTGGTGGTTTGTCCACAGCGATTACCGCATTTGTAGAACGCAATAATATCAGTTGCCATGTTGGCGATGGCTTAGAGGTTGTTGGATTTAACAAGTCGCATTCAATTGGTTCGCTGAAAGATTTCTATGTTAAATGGAATCTGCGTTTGCCAGATACGATTGCACCAACAGCCATGATAACAGATTGTCAATCGTGGAAGGATACATGTGCAACATTTACGGATTTAAATGATTGTAAACGTGCACAGTTTAACTATAAACCGGCCGATGCCAAGACAACCACATTGATACGTGCGGTATGTGCACCATCGGGCAGTATTTGTGTTGAAAATTATCCGGTTGCAAAATCTTATGGTGCGTGCGAGTAAGATTTTTGGTTACATAATATATCCCACCATATGGTGGGATTTTTTTATATAATTTTCTGGACAATTAAAATTGACATGTTATAGTTTTTGTACAAACAGGTTATAGAGAATGTAGGCACATAACAAAAAAGGTGTCAAAATGAAAAAAGTTTTATTGGTTGGTTTGTTGGCTGTTTTGGCTAATGCATCTGCAATGGCGGATGGTGTTTATACAGAAACAGAAACGGTTACAACATATGAACGTGTCAGTGGCTGTGCAAATAATGTTCGTTATGTTTCCAGTCGTGATGTAAAGCCATGTGAACGCAAAAAGGTCGCAAAGCCAGTACGCGTTAAAACACATACAGAAATTATCAACCATTATCAGGTTTATCAGCCTGTGACAGTATATCGTCCAATGGGTGTACAGATTGAACGTCAGGTTGTGCCTGTGAAATCTTGCAACAAGTGTGCAATCTAGTTTTTATGCTTATATATTGAATATATGGCCGCCATTTGTATGTGGCGGCCATGTTCTGGGAACAGGGGGATTAGAATATGTCAAAATATGTTCAGTTATTGACCGATGATATTATGAAAGATATGTTGGGTGATAACCACCAAGGTATTGTTTATTATAATTATGATTTGGGGCGCTGGAATCGTGAATCGTATATGGGAATTGATTTGCGTTCTGCGAATACGGCGGCAATGCCATGGCTGAATACGGCACGTGAAACGTTGGAATTAAATCCGTTGTTTTCACGTTGGCATGTTGTTGCATTGGTTTCGATGTTGGTCGAAGGGTATGATTACCCAGGAATGGCAAAAAACTGTACGGGGGTCAAAAAATCTGTGTCGGGAAATGCGATTGTATCCAAAATTGTATGTCGTAATAAAAGAACAGGCAAGATTGAACCGGTGTCCCAAAACTGGGTTGGTTCGGGTCATTTTATATATCCAGAACATGCAATTCATGCGATGCCAACGGGGGTGGCACGTGGGATTTATGATAATGCGACGTTGCGTACCGCTTTAATAGAAGATTGTGTAAAAAAACGTTAAAAATACCCCGCCATTGGCGGGTTGTTTTATCTAATAAATAGATCCCCAACTAGATCTTGGAAATTACCGTTTAGATTTTGGAAATTACCGTTGCGAGCATTGTCTAGAAGTTTTGATGCTTCGTAACAGTCTCGTGGTACAACGTCCTTTGGTTTTTGACCGGCTTTAACCATATAGCGTCTACCGTTGCAGGTAATTGGTGTGTTTTCTATGACAGGCATGTCCATGTTAATGTCTGGTATGCTATCTTGTGGTTGTGCTTGTTGTTGTGCTGGTTGTTGTGGTTGTGCTTGTTGTTGTGCTGGTTGTTGTGCTGGTTGTTGTTGTTGTTGTTGTTGTTGTTGTTGTTGTTGTTGTGGTTGTTGTCCTTCAACACCAGCAGTTTGGCCGGTTGTTTTGTTGTTTGCTTGACGTTGGTTTCGTGCGGTTGGTACGCATTTGCCTTCTGCGTTATTCCATCGGTGTCCATTTTCGCATTTGCATTTGTTGGCACCGTTTTGTCTTAGTTTTTTATTAGCGTCACAGTCGCATGTGTTATCTATCCACTTGCCATGTGAGTTTTCGCACTGCTTTTTAAGGCGTTCGTTTCTGCGATTTTTGCTGTTTTGTTGTTCTGGTTCTTGATTTTGATTGTTGTCTGTGGCGTCAGATTCCACTGTCGCTTCTTCTTCTGTATCTGCTTCTGTTGGGTCTTCTGCTACTTCTGCATTTGCATCTGTTGCTTCTTTTTTATCTGCATTCTTGTTTTTCTTGGCGTCGCGTTCTGCTTTCTTTTCTGCACGTTTATCTTTGCGAAGTTCTGCATTGGTTTTGCCACCGTTTTTGGCACGTTGTTCCGCCTGTTGGCGTTCGATTGAACGTTCCAATGCACCAGATGTGACCGCACCAACCGCTGTGCCCAGACCGGCACCCAACATTGCAGATGATGCGGATGTTTGGGCACGTGTTAAACGGAATGCGTTTTCCTTGAATGTTGTCAGGTCAACACCGAACCAATTCTGGTCACAGTTGAATGTTGTGCCGGCATACGCTTTCTTGGATGCGTATAATGTGTTGTCTTCGCCTGCATAGAAACCGATTGTGTAAACGCAATCCAATGTGCGGTCATCAAACATTGCGCCCAGGCGGGTACATGTGTTACGCATTGCGTCACGCATTGTGTACAGGCGTTCTTGGTCGGCAGATGCCTTCTTTTCTGCACCCAGACGCAGTGTGCCAAAAACAGACATTACACGTGATGCCAGACCACTGTCTTGTTTGGTGCAACTTTTCGCGATTTTTTCACATTTTGATATGGCGGTGTCACCGTTTTTCTTGCCCAGGCACTTGGTAAAACGTGTTCCGCATTCGGTAACAATACAGTTGTTGTAACGGTTGCCACAGTCAACGATTGCGTTATATGATGCAACGCGTGCGTTCATGTCGCGGTCGGCCTTGATTTCTGTTGCAAACAGACGGTATTCTTCGCCGGTACAGTTCAAGTCACGACGGCATGCGTCCATTTTGTTGCCCCATGCGGTGTCTGTGTCGCCGGCGCATTTTGAAAAGTCGTTTCCGCATTTGGATTGCATGCAGGCACGCAGATTTTGATCACATGAACTTTTCCCACCGGCCAATGCGTTCAGTGTTGCATTCTTTGCGGTGCTGGCGGCGTCTGCGGCATCTAGTTTCGCACGCTGTGCACGAATTTCTTCGGCTAATGAATTGCGACTGTTGTCGGCGTTGCCGGTGCTGGCCTCGCTTAGGATGCTGTCGAATTGACTGGATTTATTCTCTATAATTTCTTCTTCTTCGATTATGATTTCGGGTTCGGAAACAGTAACCGCGGTTATTTCTGGTTCTTGTATATCTGTGATTTCAGGTTCGGCTGTCTTTTCGGCGGTTGATGTTTTTGCTTTTGATGTGGTTGGCGTACGTGATACACGTTGTGTTGTTTTTGTGCCACTGGCGCTGGCCTTGGTGCGTGATACGACCGCTGCGTCCGCGGATAAAGATAATAACAGTCCTAATATGACAAATACACCACAGAAGGTTATCTTCTGGGGTTTGATAATTGATAAAATGTTTTTCTTTTTTGTCATATTCTTTGTATCTTGGTTGCGTTAATCAATGGTGTCGCATGCGATTTCATAGAACTTGCATAGTTGCAGTGCCATTGATTTTTCTGATTCATTGCCAGGTGTGCATTTGTTTTCCATGTTGCGTTCGCATACGTCTTGGACGCATTTGTCACGTATGCTGTTGTCGGCACAACCGGATTTTATACTGGATAACTTTTTTTCACGTGCAGATGTATAGTTGGCAACAATTTGCTGGATGATAGAGTCGGCATTTTTTACTGCATCGTTACGTGCAATCGTCATTTCGTCACGTATTGTTGATACGTGATCATCACAGTTTGTGGCGGATACGCTGCATTCTGCAAAGAATTTGTTGAAATCTGTGTCCGATTCGCACTTGCGAAAATCAGGTGTGCAACGTGTGTCGGCAATCATACAACTTTGTATCTCAGATGTGCATGCGGTTTTTGATTTCTTTTTGTTCGCCTTTTCCAACGCTTGGTCAAATTGGGCGGATACGCCGGCGGCCTTGCACGATTGTTCGATTAGTGGGTCGTATGTGTCGCTGACATCTTCTGCGTTACAGCCTGATACCTTTTGCAGGCACAGTTTTGTTGCCCATGAATAACGTTCGCCAGGATCGCTGGGGGCTTTTTTTAATTCTTTTTCGCTGATGTTATATTTTGCGGATGCACCAACAGAAACACTGCGCATTTCTTTCTTGGATGATGGTTTGCCAGCGGTGGCAGTGCCGCAATATTGACATCGGGCGGATGGATTCGAAGACATATTTATTGCACATGCAGAATCCAGACAGCGGGTCAGGTTTGCACGTGAACACGCAGTCGCACCGTCTGCAACGGTGCCAATAAATAATACCGGCAAGATATATAATATATGTGGTTTCATATCCTCTCTTGGGGTTGATTATAACAAAAAAGCCTGTTTTATGCAAAGGGAAAAACAGGGAAGAAAAAGAAAAAATTATCTTTTCTCTTGACAAATGTAATTATTTTGTCTATATATTGTTTGTCAAATTAACTAAAAAGGATTAGAAAATGGCAAAAGGTGATTTTAAATGGTATGCTTTGTCTGCAGTAATTGGTGCAGGCACATTGGCACTGATGATGTGGGGGTGCGGGCAGAATCAGGCAGATGAATCTGCAGATGTTCAGCCTGTTGAGCCAGTCAAAGAAGTTGTTGTGCCAGCGGAAGATGCACGTGATGCAGAAATTGCAAAATTGCGTGATTCTTTGGCATTTGTAAATGGTCAGTTGGATGAATGTCGTAATGGCAAACGTTGCCCAGGTGTGACACCACAACCAAAGCCACAGCCAAAACCACAACCAAAACCTAAGCCACAGCCAGCACCACAACCTGTGGTTCAACCAGTAGAGCAGACACCTGTTAGACCTGTGCCAACAACACCGGCAAATGTAAATCAGGTTGTTGCAAATGGTAATCGTGCTGCGGTTGTGACAGGTAATGGTAATAATACACAGGTTGTCAACCAAGAACAGGGTGCGTCTGCAGCGGCAGTTGTGCCGGTTGGGACTGCGACCTTGGGGGCGGCGGATGCAACGTCAAATGCAAATCAGGTTGTCGCAAATGGCAATCGTGGTGCAGTTGTAACCGGTAATAATAACACAACCGTTGTTATTAATCAGGAAGTTCAGGCCGCACAAACTGCGTACGGATATATTCGTGTCGCAAAACGTGTACAAATCACACGATAGTTTTTATGTTTGTTGTTGATTGATTCAGGTCCATCTGTTGTGATGGGCCTGATTCATTTTTTGTCTGGACAGGAAAAAGATTATTGTGCTATGCTGATTTTGTACAGAGAGAATACAGATGAAGTTTATTAGATTTTTGGTCTTTTCGTTGTTTTTTGTCCCAATGGCGTCTTTTGGTGCCAGTAATGATTTTATGTTGGCGGCCCAGTTGTTGGCGGCGGCAAAAAGTGCGGATATTCAACAGGTTCAGGCCTTGGTTAATAATGGGGCGAATGTAAACTTTGTTGATTCAACTGGGGTGTCTATTGTTTGTACGGCCTTGATGAATAATGATGTGCGTGCAGCACAGATTTTGCAGATGTATGGGGCGGATGCGTCTAGCTGTGACCGACAGATTAAGCAATATAAAAACAGGACCCGGCCCAAGGAAAATGGTGGAATGTTCAGCGGACTGTCGTCTGCCCAGACCATTAGTTTAGCGGCGGCGGGGGCCGCCGTTGTTGTAGGTGGGTTGTTCTTGCTGACGGATGTTTTTGACCCAGGTAATGATAACGATTCGGCTGGGGGCAGTGGGGATAGGCCCAGTAACAATCCAAACGGTGGTGGCGATTCGAATGGACCGGCCGTTGAAGCGTTTGCCAAGTTGCCATATGGGCCAGCATGTGATGTGAAAACGGGTGTTTGTGGTAACGTTGATGATTGGAGTCCAAATGATGACTCTGTTCGTGCATGGGATTTTGAATATATGTCTGATTTCAATTATTTGATGATGGCGTATGCATATAATGCGTTTGCACGTGGATATCTGGGGATGGATACGATTCGTATAACAAATGATAAAACACCATTTGATTTGTCTGGATTGCCTTTTACGGGGGCGGTGCCTGGGGGTGAAAGGCCGGTTACGGTTGCGACAATTACGGCAAATGGTGTTAACCCAACCGGCAGTTTGGGTGATGGTTTGTTGGAATGGGCCGATGAAAATGAAATTGCAGTTGCCCAGTCTGCGTGTACACAGTATGGGGCGAATTCGCCACAATGCACAAATGCAATGGTGCAATTAGTACAATTTTCACGTAAGTTCTATAATCGTGAAAGTACGACTGATTTGACAGATTTAGCGGAACGGTCTGGATTTGATTTTTCGGGGCATGGTACTGTGTTTGGCAGTGCCACAACCACAGAAACCTTGATGGGCAAGGTTATTGCCGGTTGGGAAGCAGGTGGACGTGCCACAGGTGATGCGTATGGATTTGTTCCAAATGGTCAGTTGGCAGTTTATCGTACAGGTGGCGGATTGGCGGTTGATGCAACGGTTGGAACGGTTGAAAATGCAAATCTGTTGGGTGAATGGTCAAATGGTGATACATTTACAGTTAATGGTGTGACATATAAACTGGCGATTGCAGAGAATGGTTCGATTGTTGCGACAAATGTGGCCAATGATATGGATATTTTGCAACTGACAAAACAGGGAACAACGTTGACATGGAATCAGGGGGATATTCAGTACGAGGCTTTGTTTGGCGGAAGTGTCAATTCATTAAAACCAATAGATTATAAAAATTATGATGCGATGCTTAATGCCTTGACGCTAAGGCATGTGGGGGGGGACGCAGTTGTCAGCGTGTTGGCAAACATTGAGCAGAATCCAAATAGTTCAAACTCTACTTATTTGAATATGCGTGATTTCAAGTCTATTGTTTCGGTTGCGACAACCGATGCACAGCGTAGAACAGCGTATGCGAATTATATAAATAAATATTATAATCAGGATGTAACCAATGATGCCACAGTCGGCAGTGTTGGCGAGGTTGCCGATGCGGTTTATAAATTATTGGGAAATAATCAGACGGCAATATTAGTAAACTCTGTAGGGGCATATAAATATGGTATTGGTGATGGGATGTCCGTTGCGGTGTTAGATCCTACGTTTGAAAACTATGCGCCGGCCTTGTATCCAGATATGGAACATTTGTTCATGTCGGTTGTTGCGGTCAGCAATCAAAAAGGAACAGGTGGTGTAAATGATGTTTCGGATTATACAGGGAATAGTACAGCCACAGGAAAGTTGGTTTTGTCACAATGGGGGACAGATTATAATGAGTTAACGCAACAATACGACAATGCTTATGTTTCTCGTAAGTGTGGTGATGCAGGTGTTGGTTTGAATGGCGTTGACCCATGGTGTTTTGCGGCCCCTGGATTAAATAGTGAAATGGCGGTTTCTTCGATGGCGGGGGCGGTTGCATCGGTTCAGTCTGCATTTTCATATTTAAGTAATCAGGAAGTTTTTGCATTGATTGCCTTGACGGCTGATGGTGCGTATTTGGGGACAAATCCGGCCAGTGGGAAATCTTGGGCAGATACGGCCGAATTGGTGGGTTACTTAAAAGGGCGTTATGTTTTGCCAGGTGAATATTCGCCAGAAACAGATGAAGAATATTTGGCGGCCTTTAAGGATGTGTATGGTTATGGTATGGTAAATCTAGAACGTGCAACACGTCCAGGGTCAACAGTGTATTATTATAATGGTAAAAATATAGTGTCTGCAGACGGCAATGCGTACTGGCGTACAGCTGTAAACACTGTTTTTAAACCGTCATCAGTGTTAAATATGCGTGGTTCAACAATTCGTGCCCCTTTCTATGATGTTTTGGAAAGTGCGGATGGTGAAATGTCTATGCCACGTGTTTGGGAAAATGAGTTTGCTTTTGGTGCAGGTGATAGGCGTGGCTTGTATATGGGGGATGTTTTGGGGG
Source organism: Candidatus Enterousia sp. (assembly GCA_045635825.1). Lineage (GTDB taxonomy): Bacteria > Pseudomonadota > Alphaproteobacteria > Rs-D84 > Rs-D84 > Enterousia. Next base: position 23,844 of record JAZTWM010000004.1, read on the forward strand.
AATTGACAACCCGTCGTGATACGTCAAATCGCAGTCAATTTGGTTCGTTTGGTTTATCCATGAAATTGGGTGAACGTGCATACGTTGATAATATGAATGGTTTGGATAATTTGTCTTTGGATTATACATCGGGGGCATGGAACTTTGGTGCGTCATATCAGCGTTATTTCACAGATGGGGTATCACGTTTTAGTGGTTTGGCAAATCCTGTCTTGGGATTGGCATCTGATGTGATTGTTTCTGATGTGTCCTATGGTGTTGGTAATTGGGCGTTTGGTGTGCGTGCATTTTCGGGGGCAATTACAGACGAAGGTTTATTAGAAAATGATCCAACCGTTTCTGCCCAGTATTTGCCGGCACGTTTAGGATTGATGCGTGGTGCACAGTCACATGTTGCGTGGAATAGTGATACATTTTCCCTGGTGGCGACAGTTGGTAATGCCAATGAAACGGATACTTTGTTGGGGGCAATGTCCGATGGCTTGCTAGATTTCGGGGCAGGTGATACATTGTATTTTGATGCGTTTGCGAAATATCAGGTCAGTGATTTAATTGATTTGACTGCACGTGCGACTTTTGCACGCACCAAGACAAATGCCAGTGGTGATTTTATCCTGGGGCTGACGGATATTGATTCAAATGCATTTGCATTTGGGGCAAATGTCGGTAATTTTGAGTTTTCTGTATCACAACCGTTGGCAATAACAGATGGGTCAGTGCGTTATGCTTATGCAGATTATAATGTGTATGATGGGGCAGATGGTAAATATGAATTGGATGTTACAGACGCACATATTGCCAAGTTGGATTTAAGTGCATCCCAGCGTGAAGTTCGATTTACGGGTACGTATCGCCATCGTTTTGGTCAGTTTACAGATGGTGCATTGGGCTTTATTTATCGTGTAAACCCAAATCATACGGATGATTTTGGAAATGAATCGATATTTATGATGAAATTGTCGCATAGGTTAGGCATATAAAAAAAAGACCCGCCAAATGGCGGGTTTTTATAAACTGTTTATTAGTTCAAGAATTTCTGCGGTTATTTTTTTGGGGTTAAAACGGTTTAATGATAACTGACTGTTTTTGATTATTTCTTGTCGTGGAATACGATTATGATATATGTTTGACATGATTTGTGATAAAGCATGTTTGTCGCCAATATTAAATAATAGACCTGCTGTGCCATTTAAGAGTATTTCTTGTGCACCGTTTTTGTGCTGTGTTGAAATGTTTAGTGTGCCAACAGATGCCGATTCTAATAATACCATTCCAAAACCTTCGCTGTGACTGGATAATATGTGTGCCATAGATTTTTGCATATAACCAAAGGGATTAGTTTGTGTGCCTAGGAAGATAATATGTTCTTTGGCGGTGCTTTGATTTGCATGTTGTTCAAGACCGGTTCGATTTGGGCCGTCCCCAATAATCAATAGTTTTATATCGGTTGTATTTTCAGTTCTTAGGAAAATGGTAAATGCATCAATTATTGTATGGATGTCTTTCGGGCTGCCTAGTCTAGATATAGAGCAGAAGTATCGACCGGGATATGTGGGGCCTGTTTTTGCTTTGGTAATAATATGTTCTGGTGTAATAGGATTATATATCCGAATGATTTTGCTGGAATGTGATGGATAGTGTAATGTAAACTCGTCTTTAAATTCATCTGTTAATACAACCATTTTATCATAATATTTCAACCTGTTGATAAGTTTGCTTTTTTGAAAGAAGTCAAAAGAGCCATGACACCATGTTATTTTTGGGGTTTTGATATGCCGTAGTTCCTTGAAAAAGGATGCGTTTTTATAGTCTATGTATATATCATGATTGTTGATATGGAATATTGAACGTCTGTACATTTTATATAAACTGAAGATTAGTTTACGCAGATTTTTGAGAGGGAAAAAATTTGTGCTTTTTTTTAGGTTTTCAAAATATGGTAACATGGGATAGATGACTTTTAGTTTTATTTCTGGGTGATGGTTAAACCAATCTTGGTAATATTTTTCTTGTAGTTTGGATTGCATATATACTGATATTTTTAGGTCGGGATATTTTAATAGTTCTTCTAGGGTGGAAATAAATACTGTTTCAACGCCCCCAACAATCATGTCGGGAATACAAAAGGCAATTTTTTGTTTGTTCATTTTCTTACTTCTTTTTTGTTCGTTTTTTATTGGAAAAAGAAAAGACCACATATTTTGTGGTCGGGAAGTTAAGAAAATCATACACTAAATGACCCCACCGGTTTTTGGAGTTTTTCCTGTTGTATGACCGGTGGCTTCCCGACATTATGGTGTCGAGAAAATGGCACGATGTGTGCCTGGTATTAATGGATTACGACAGTTAATGCCGTAGTGTACGGGTTTTCTTACGACCCCGAAGCCTTATCCCTAAGGTTTCGATTTTGGATTATATATAGTAGGGCGTTGGATTTCAAGTCGTTTATCTATTTGACTTTTGGGTTTTGTTGATATAAAATATCGACCGCATGTGCGTTGTGTACATGGCCGTTTTGGCGAAAATGATAAACTAAGCTAAAAGGAAACTTAAATGATTGAAAAAAATTGGATGACCTTGATTAAGCCAAAAAAGCTGACAATCAAGCAAGATGAACATAATCCTAATATTGCAACTTTGATCGCAGAACCATTGGAAAAAGGATTTGGTTTGACATTGGGGACTGCTTTGCGTCGTGTATTGCTGTCTTCTTTGCAGGGCTGTGCACCAATTTGCATTAAAATTGACGGCGTTCAGCATGAATTTTCCAGCATTTCTGGTGTTCGTGAAGATGTAACAGATATTATCTTGAACTTGAAGGGTGTTTATTTCAAGGCATTAACAGAAGGCCAGCACAAGGCATTTTTAAAGGTTAAAGGTCCCGCAGTTGTTACAGCAGGTATGATTGAAACAACAGGTGGTGTCGAGGTTATGAACAAAGATGCTGAAATATGCACTTTGGATAAGGGTGCAAATTTGGATATGGAAATCACATTGGGTACAGGTCGTGGTTATGTTCCTGCATCACAACATGCAGATGGTTTACCATTGGGTGTTATTCCAGTTGATTCTATCTTTTCACCAATCTTGAACGTTGCAAGTGATGTTTTGCCAACACGTGTTGGTCAGTCAACAGACTTTGATAAGTTGGAATTGACAGTTAAGACAAATGGTTCTGTTACACCAGAAGATGCGATTGCATTTGCGGCACGTATTTTGACAGACCAGTTGGTTGTATTCATTAATTTTGAAGATCCTGCACAGTTAAATGCACCAACCGAAGAAGAAAAAGCAAAAGATGCATTGCCATTTGATCCAAAGTTGTTAAAGCATGTTGATGAATTGGAATTGTCAGTTCGTGCGAATAACTGCTTGAAGAATGATAAAATCAATTGGTTGGGTGAATTGGTTCAAAAGACAGAAGCCGATATGTTGAAGACACCAAACTTTGGTCGCAAGTCTTTGAACGAAATCAAGGTTCAGTTGGAAGCCATGGGATTGGGCTTGGGTATGGAAGTACCAGGTTGGCCGCCAGAAAATATTGCTGAATTGGCCAAAAAGTACGAAGACCCATACAAATAAATTAAAATATATGGATTCTTGTTGTGTTTGTCGGTCCTTATGTAGGTCAACTACACTGCGGACCGTCAAGCACTTCCAATAATCTCATATCTTTTAATTTCTTGGCTGGGCAAGGGGATTCTTGTTGTGTTTGTCGGTCCTTATGTAGGTCAACTACACTGCGGACCGTCAAGCACTTCCAATAATCTCATATCTTTTAATTTCTTGGCCAGGCAAGGGGATTTTTGGTATGTTTATCGGTCCTTGTGTGGGGCAACTGCAACGGGGACCGGTAAAGCATTTCTAATAATCTTATATCTTATAGTTTCTTAGCAGGGCAGGGAGTGAAGTAATATTTTCTTGCAATTTGCATGAAATTATATAGAATAGAACGGATTTAATTCCACAATACTGGTTGAAATCAGGTTGTGGGCGTCTCAAGAATCCCACTAATTTCGGTGGGCAGAAACAAAAGGAGTAATCGATGAGACATATGAAAGCAGGTCGTACATTCAATCGCGACACAAATGCACGCAAGGCCCTGTTTATTGGTCTGGCAAAAAACTTGATTGAAAAAGAACAGATTAAAACAACTTTGCCAAAGGCAAAAGATTTGCGTAGTGTCGTTGAAAAATTGATTACTCGCGCCAAGGTTGATACAGTTGCAAATCGTCGCTTGACAGCATCTGAATTGGGTAATTCTTCTGCAAAGACAGTTAAGAAATTGTTCGAAGTTTTGGGCCCACGCTATGCAACACGTCCAGGTGGTTATACACGTGTTTTGAAGGCTGGTTTCCGTTATGGTGACGCAGCACCAATGGCGATTATCGAATTGGTTGATCGTGATGTAAATGCCAAGAAAGCAGCACCTGTTGCAGAAGTTGTTACAGAAGAAGTTGCTGAAACAAAGGCAGATGCAGAATAATATTTTGCAGAAATTATATGCCCGCCATTTGGCGGGTTTTTTCTTGATATAATACCCACAAGCAGGGTGGTGTATGATTAATTTGTTTTGTTTTTGAATGCAATGCTTTTTTTGTCTGCAGATGTTTTATACATATCTTGGAATTTATTTTTGGCATCTGCCATTGTTTGTGGTGCGTTGCCCTGGGGGGCGTAGATGTCGGCACCGTTTAGTACAATCAGTCGTGATGGTGTGATTGTGTTGCCTTCGCAGTCAATATAATATTTGTTCTGGTCAAAATGTTTGCCATAACATTGGCCGTTTTCCACTGCAACATAACCATATTCTGCCAACTTTGTGCATGTTGGTTGGGTGCCAAATGTTATTTCGCCATTTGGTGTTGTTTCGTCAACCCTGTCCAGAATGCCATGGCACCATACTTGGACATATTTGCCGTTTACCATTGTTTCTGTGCCGTTGTTTTTGGTTTTTCTTTGTCCATAGCAGTCGCCATATGCAGATAGTTTATTTGTGTCAAAGTCGGCATTGACATAAGAGGTGTTAGATATTTCTTTTTTTGGTAATGGGGTGTTGCCAGAACTGTTCTTTAATGCTTCGGCACATATAATTTTTTGTCCCCAACATTTTGAACCGTTGTCCCATAATTCGGTGTCAAATCCGGCCCCCATTGCAGAGTAGCAACGACTGGGGTCCAGGCGGCATACAGTTGGTTGTTCCCACCATGGTGTAAATGCGTTGGCGGAATTGTATATTCCCAGGATTGCTGTAATGAAAAAGATATATTTTTTATTCATTTTTATTTCCTGTTTTCTGTTCATTTTATCATTTTTTGTTGTTTTTCGCAAGGTTTGGTGGTTTGTGTCATTCTTGCTCAATTAGTTTATTTGTGGTCCGCACAATATCCCCATTGTGTGTTTGCGGCTGTTTCTTTGTTGAATGTTGGATGTATTGGATCGCCTGTGATGTCGTGGCAACCATCGGTCTTTTCTGTTATGCCGTCGCCCTCCGTTGAACATGTGCCGTATGCACAACATGTTTTGTTTTGTACTTTATCTACCCAGACAGAGTCGACCCAAATACCCCCCAGGCGTTCACATTCTTGTGACAGGGCGTTTGCCATATCTATGTGCAGTTGGTTCATAACAATGTTTACGTCTTGCAGGATGTTTGTTGGTAATACATCGCTGGATTGGGATGGGCGGACGCATGTTTGCATGGCATAACGAACAAGTTTTTGATAAAGACTGCCGACATAGTCGTCGCATTCGTTATCTTCTGTGGTTGGGGAATCGCTAATTACTATTTCTTTAGGTTTGTCGGTTCCGCCTGCACAGGTGTAGCCCGAAGGGCATGGTTCGCATGTGTTGTCGACTTGAGGGGTGCTATCGGCCTTGCCGTTATATTGCATATAGTATCCAGCAGCACAACTGGTGTATGCACAAATTGGGGCGGCGGTTCCACCAGGGTATGTGCATATTGCACCTTCGCGGGCTTTTATGCATGTGTTTCCAACGGTTGGGGTGCCGTTGTGTTCTGTGCCAGATGGGCCTGCCATATAGGAACCTGCAGGGCATGATGTGTATATTTTGCCACAAGTGTATGTAGGGTCCGTTACCGGTGTTGGGCGTGTTCCTTGATAATCGTCTTGTGTTGTAGTGTTGGATTCGCCAGGGGAACCGTTACCGCCGATTGTTTGGTCTGTGCTGGTGGATGTGGTATCCTGGTTGCATTTGGCAATTGTGGCGTATTGCTGACTGCCGGGGGCATAGACACGACATGTATATGGGTAGGCGTGCAGAGTGTCGTTGCTGGGGACGGCACACATGTTTTTTGCAAAGTCTATCAGGGTTTCACGACATTGTAGGCCGATTTGCAGGTCTGTTTTGTCGTGCATTGCGGTCAGTAGTGCCTGCATCCCATCAGGGCCGCCACCATACAGGTTTGAACATGTGTCTAATTTTTCTTGGCACATTTGTTCGGCCAGTTCCAGGCGTGCACCAATTAATAGTTGTTCGTTTGTATTGCTGAAATCTTTTAGGGATTGGGTTTGTTCGTCATAGCATTTGTTAACCACGTCAAGACATTCGTTTTTTACCTGGCGGATGCGTTCGTGTTGACCTTGGTAGATTTCTGTGATTGCCTGGCGTAGAAATTCGTCCCATACATCATCGGCCAAATCGCGACATGTGTCTAGACTGTTCTTGGCAAAAGGGCGCATGGAGTTCAGTTTTGCAATTAACATTCTGTTGGTTTGGTTTGTTAGGATGTCGCCAGATAGTGAGATTTGAGATTCCAGTTGATAAAAATTAGGGCTGTATATTGGTTCGCCGGTTTCGTATGTTAGGTACAATCCAGTGATGTCTAGACAGTGGACATAGTCTGTGCCGCATGCAGTGTTGGCTGTGATATCTGTGCGAACCAATGACATGCAGTCATTGATTGAAGATGAATTGTGGGTGTTATAGTTTTCAAGGCGGGCCAGATTCATTTCACGTTCTGTTGAACGAATGGCGCTGTTTGCTTCAACTAGTTTTTTGTCCAGACCGTTTAGTACAATTGAGCAGTCGTTTTCTATATACATGCCGTATGCAGAGACCACCATATTTTGTGTGGTTTTGTCTGGACATTTATCGATTGTTATTTCGGCACATTGTGCGTGTACGGCATTATACAGTGCTTCGCCAGATAGGTTTGCAATATTTACGCCGCCCGTTAAATCTGTGGTTGCCCAAATAGAGTTTATGTTGCCTGCAATATCAAGTGTGCCTTGGGTTGATAATGATTTGGTTTTGGATTTGGATAATACATCAGTGATGCCTGCAAGTTGTAGTGCGGCATCGGACGAGTCTTTGTTGGCAGATTGGTATAGTTCACCACTGGATGCGGATATCATTGCGTTAACTTCGTCTGCGGATTTATCAATTACAGACAGGTTCAGTATATGGAAATCTTGTAATGAATTTGATGACTGGCTTAGGGCGCGTTCACGTTCTTGGACGGCAGATAGTTTGGACGAGCATACGCAGCGACGGTATGTGTCGTTGGCGGTTCCGCAAAATTGATCCATGCATGTAAAATATGCGTCACGACAAGTGTTGTATCCGGTGCCGAATGTGTTCGATTGTGTGGTGTTAAGTGTTATTGTTGCACGTGCGGTGTTTTTTGTGTTCTGGGGATTAGAACTGAGACGTATGGCTGTCTTGTTTTGTTGTGTGCGTAGGCGACTGTTGCTTGGTGTTGTGCGTGTTGTAACAGATGCGGGGGTTGCAGTGCGTGCAGATACTGTGTTTTGACGATTGGTATTTACGGGTTTTGTGGTACGTTGTAATTTGCGCTGGACCGTAGCACGTGCAGCGGTGCCTTCGTTTCGTGTGTTTGTGATGGTTCGTTGTGTGTTAGTGTTCGTGTCGCCACGATGTATAGTGTTTGCATCACGAACAGCAGCGTCAGCATTGCAGACGCCCAGGATAATAGCCAGGGAAAGTTTTATAATCCTTCTCATTCGTGTATATATATAATATACTTTACCAAAAAATGGTTTTTTTAACAAGAAAAATACATAAAGATGCTATTAAAAAATGCCCGTTTCGGGCATTGAAAAATTAGTTGGTGTTTTCAGTGGTTGGACGGTTGCGTTCAACAAACGTGATGCGACCCTTGTCCAAATCGTATGGTGTCATTTCAACGCGTACACGTTCGCCAACATTAACCCAGATGCGTGCTTTGCGCATTTTTCCGCATACTGTTGCCAAGATTTCGTGTCCGTTTTCAAGTTTTACACGAAACATGGTGTTTGGCAGTTTGTCTTCGACAGTGCCACTAAAAACAATTACATCGTCTTTTGCCATTTGTTTATCCCTTGGATTTTTCTGCAATTTCTGGGGTGTATGATATTGGTTTTGGGTGAAAAAAGCAAGAGTTTTTTATTTGCTTGTTAAAATTGTTAAGTTTTGATAAAATAAAGTAATAAAATCTATCTTGATGAGGGGTGTAGTCTAATGAAAATAAGAATTCTTGCGACCTTGCTGGTGTTAATACCGGGTGTGTCTTTTGCTGCACAGCGTAGTGAACAATCGCGTGTTGGGGTTAATCGTGTGGCAATGGCGGGTGTTCGTGGACCGAATATGACCAAGACGTTGTCTTCGACGACTAAGCCGACTGTGCCCTTGAATCCAGGTGACGGTACGGATAAAAACCCAGGGGATGCGGATGATGAAGATGATGTTGTAGATTCTGGTGATAAAGAAGATTCAACAGATAATGATGCGGATGTTAATCCAGATGCCGGTGATGAAGTGATTACGGACGGTGACTGTCGCGAGGCGTATCGTGCATGTATGGATGAGTTTTGCTTGTTAGATGAATCAGAAGGGTATCGTTGTGCGTGTTCGGATAATATAAATCAAGCAAAGTCCTTGATTCAAGAAATTCAGCGTATTCAGGCAGAGGCGGATAAATTGTACACCGAAGAAGTTGAGCGTATTCAATTGGGGGCCAAGGCTAAGTTGGTATTTGGTGAAAGTGAGGCGGCAAAGAAGAGTTCGCGTGCATCGGGTTTGAGTTTTGCAGAATGGTTAAAGAGTGGTGATGACGATTCTGAATCTTTGGATGCAGACGAGTATATTGGTGATGGTTTATATGGAATGGCTGCTGATTTTTGTCAGGCGGAATTAAAGGCGTGTGGTGCCAAGGCAGATATGGAAGAAATGTTGTATCTGCGTCAGGTGACGGCAGATTGTAAGACGTATAATTATTATTTGGCGGATCAAAAAACAAATGCAGAGTCGAATAAGAGGACGGCAGAAGCGGCGGTTCGTCAGGCCCGTTTGGCGATGCTGGATACAACGGATAAATATAATCGTGGTGAATGTTTGTTGGCGTATCGTTCTTGTATTGCAGACAAGGGTGGGTGTGGTAACAATTTTGAAAACTGTTTAGATGCAGATTTGCTGGGGCGTCGTGCACATGCGTGCGAAAATGTATTAGATCAATGTATGGCGTCACGCAGTTATGTTTTGCAGGACTGGGAGGCCGAGGCTGAGGCTATTTTAGTAGATGCTGCAAAATATGCGGATAAATATCGCAGACAGACATGTTTGGCACAGATTCAGGTTTGTTTAGAAGATGGTTGTTCGACTGCAACGAATTCGGCGTGTTTGTCCGATGTGAATGTTGCAGCAGGTGTTTGTCCGATTATTGATGAGTGTGATTCTATTATCCCAGGGTTAAAGACAGTTGTTAATGATAAGTTGGGATATTTGCGTACACAGTTCTGTCAAAATGATGTTGATGCGTGTTTGAAGGATAAATGTGGTGCGAACTTTACGGCACCCGAATGTATCGGTAAAACGCCTGCACAAATTGTTGAATTGTGTCCACAGACAATGTTCCCATCATGTAAGAACGAAACGCAATATGATATTATTGTATCGGCGGCGGTATTGCAGATGGATTATCAGTTGATGCAGGGGTGTGTGAATTATTTTGGTGAACAGTTGGGTAAGACATGTGGAACAGACATGTCATGTTTGCCAAGCGATGATACTGTTGTTGGGTTGACTGATGTTCCGGGGTCTGAACAAGAAATGATTGAATTGCGTGCACGTGTGCGTGATAATGCCAAGGTTGCGGTTGATGGCTTCTTTGAAAAGTTTGAACAGGATAAGACGGTTGCAGCCTGTGCTGATGCTGAAAAACCAACAGGTAAAAATAGTTTAGGGGTCACTGTATTTAATACGGCAAAGTTGATTGCGTATATTGGTGCAGAAAATCGTGCAATGCGTGAATTGGAAACCAAGATTTCCGAATTGTCGCGTAAACAGGATTTGGCCAAGGCAGAAGAAACATGTTATTCTATGTTCAAGCCAGAGACGCCAAAAACAGGTGATAAGAACTATAGTTATATTCGCAGTGTAGTTTTTGAACCAGCGTTGCGTAATTGTCATGTGTGCCGTATGCAACAGGTTTGTGAAACGGGTGGTGAATCCAAGGCAACGTCTGCATTAAAAGCGGCCGGCGGTGGATTGGCCAGTGGTGCTGCAATGGGTACAATGGTTAATGCAGGTTGGGGTACGGCCATTGGTGGTATCGTTGGTGCGGTTGGTGCCGGTATCGGTGGTGCATTGTCTGGTGGACAAGAAGAGTTCTGTCAGCAGATTGAATCTTGTGAAGATGTTAATATGTAAGTTGTAATTGTTACGAGGTTTATGGAGAGAGAAAATGAGACATTTTGGTTTTTTGTGTTCTGTTTTTGCGTTGTTGGCTGCGTTGCCTGTTGCTGACGTGTCAGCAGCGGCTGCAAAAAAGGCGACAAAACAGTCTGCGATTCAGTCTGGAACCAAGGTTCGTACCAAGACAGATGCGTCTGGTTTGTATGATCAGGAATGTTATGATGCGTATTATGGCTGTATGGATCAATTCTGTATATCTGAAAATGAAAATGGTGGCAGCTGTGCGTGCAGTGATTTAAGTTTGCAATATGATAAGCAATTTTTGGAAATTCAGGAAATCTTGGCCGAGGCAGATCGTATTTCAACGGAAGAGGTGGAAAAGGTAAAAGCCGGTGCAAATGCGGATATTGTTTTCACAGGAAAACGTGAATATGATGATGATGGAAATCTGGTTGATGTAGATGATATTGGGAAAAATGATAAGTCTAAAAAACGTGCAGATTTGTTGTCGTTGTGGGATGAAAATGTTGAGGAAGACGAAGAAGAATTTGGCAATACAATTGGTAATATTGCAGATTTGACGGGTGCGGCTTTGTACAAAGCGGCAGAAGAACTGTGTTTGGATCAGGTTCCAGATAGTTGTGAATCAGATTTGCCTTTGTTGCAAAGTATGTATTCCAGACAGATTACATCGGATTGCAAAGGTTTTGAAAATAGTTTGAAGGCCAAACGTATAGAGGCGGATAATGCATTGGCGGCTGCAAATGCAGATGTGCGTAATGCATTAAAAGAAAGTTTTGACAGTGCAAATAAGTATGATTTGGGTCAATGCATGGTTGCCTTTAAAAAGTGTATGCAGACCGATGATGCCTGTGGTAAAAATTGGGAAAATTGTGTTGCGACAATAGCCTCGGAAAATATGCAGAATAACAAAGCACAGAGTACGGCTGGCACAAAGGTTAAGACGGTTGATGTTTATGATATCACTGCATCAACAATGGAGGTTTTGGATTCCAAGCGTATGATATGTGAAAACGTATTGGGGCAGTGTATGGCGGTGCGTGATAAGGTTTGGCCCGCATTCCTGCGTGAGGCGGCACCAACAATCAAGGTTGCAGAAGCGTCTGCAGAATCAAAGTTCCGTCAATCGTGCTTAAGCAGTATTTCCACATGTATTCACAAGGCCTGTAAAGATGATATTGCAGGCAAGGGGGTAGAGACAATGGATGCGTGTTTGTCACGACCAGATATGGCACGCAGTTTTTGTAAGGTTGAAATTGACCCTTGTGAAAGAATGGAACCGCTGATTTGGGGATATGTTGTTGATAAATTGGCGGCGATGCGTGTTGATGCATGTACACAAGAGGTCAAAGATTGCTTTACAGCAGACACACGTTGTGGCAAGGATTTTGAAAATTGTATTGGTATGGACTATGACTATATCCATGATATTTGTCCAGTTGATAGTTTGGTTGTCTGCAAGGCGAATAATCCTGCTTTTTCAATGGATGATTTAGATTCTATGCTGATGGGATTGTATTTGAACATTGATAATGCAGCACTGGATCAATGTCAGGATTTGATTGACCGTAAAATGGCCGAGGTTTGTGGCAGTACAACAGACTGTAACAGGTTCGCGGCCGATGATACCATTGGTGCGGGCAGTATTCGTTCCCAAAAAGATGGGACTAAATATCGTGTGACGGGAATGATTTCATTTGGATCAATTAAAATGGGATCGGCCAATGGTTTAACACGTGACGAAGGGGATGATGAGACAACACGTTTGAAGCCAGGTGAGATTGGTGTGCAGGAATATTTGACACGTGTTCGTGAATTGAATGCAGGTGTGCCAAATGCGGATGGCATTATTGCATCGATTGAAGAAGAATTGAATAATATTGCGGGTACCATTAATCGTACAATTGAAATGATTGAACAGGATCCAGAAATTCAGTTCTGTGTAAGCGGGCGTGATTTGTCACAGATTACAGGAAAGAAGGGCGATAAAACAAGTGCCCGCTTCCCAAATCTGCTGAATCAGGTTAAGTTACAGATTGCGGTCTCGGCATTGCGTCAGGCACAGGATAACTATAATGCCAAGTTTAATCAGGCAGTATCTGAGGCGACCAAGGATGCGGATGCGGACCTGGCACAGTATATGTGTCATAAGATGGCTGAAAACAGTGCGACAACTTTGAAAAGTCCAACGGTTGATTTGGCACCGCCATATGCAATTAGTTACGAGGTTGGAACTGGACTGATCGCAGAAGATTTAACAGCCGGTGGTCATGGTAAGACGGATTTAGGTAAGGTTAGTTATAAAAATAGTGGTTATTTGGGGAAAAGCAGTGGGGATTTGAATGCTGGTACCAAAGAAACAACAGCGATATTTAATCGTGATACCAGGGTTTGTCACATCTGTACAACAACTGTTACCCAGTCTTGTAAAACAACAGGGTCTAAGTCGTGGTTCCATAATAACAGAAACACGTCTTGTACAACAAATGCACCGATTGAAAAGTGTGAAGATGTACAAATGTAATAAAAAACCGCCAATTAATGGCGGTTTTTTGATTGTAAAAAAATCCTAGACAAAAGGTGTTTATGCTGTGATATAATTATCGCATAAACCAAAATAAACCAAAGGGGACAAATATGAAAAAAATTTCAATGTCTGTTTTGATGGCTGTGTTGGCAATTGGTTCTGCGTCTGCGGAATTTGATGGGCCAAGTATGCCACAGGCAACTGCGACAAATCAAAAAGGTGGTTTTGTTGGTGGGGCCGAAACAATTGTTACTGTTAAACAGGTAAATGAAATGCGTGATGATGTGCCCGTGATTATCAAGGGCAAGATTGTTCAGCGTATGGGCGATGAAAAATATCTGTTCGAAGATGGTACAGGATCAATCACCATTGAAATTGATGATGACAGTTGGCGTGGTCAAACGGTTAGTCCAGAAGATACAGTCAAAATGTATGGCGAGGTTGATCGTGGATTCTTTACAACAGAAATTGATATAGATTATGTTGAAAAAATGTAAATAAAAATCCCCATTATGGGGATTTTTATTTGCCCCAGACTGGGCCAATGACATATTCTGCCACCAATGGTATGCTTAATTTTGTGATGTTTTCCATGGCAGATTTAATTTGTAATGCAAAATCGTTGGCGTGTTCGGTTTTGCATTCAAATATTATTTCATCGTGTACCTGCATTATCATTTGGATTTTGTCAGGGTTTTGCTGTATGATATTTTTATCAATTTCCACCATTGCACGTCGCATCAGGTCCGCTTCGAAACCTTGGATTGGGGCATTTACAGCTGCACGCATTGCATATGCACGCATACGTGGATTTTTTGCATCTGGTAGTTCAATGCGGCGGCCCCATGGTGTGTAAACACAGGCGTGTTCGGTTGCGAAAGCCTTGGTTTTATCAATATATTCTTTTATTTCTGGCAGGCCAGACATATATGAATTAATTATGTTTTGGGCGTCTGTCCTGCTGATTCCCAGTTGACCCGCCAATCCAAATGAAGATATTCCATAAATGATGGAAAAGTTTACAGTCTTGGCGGCACGACGTAAATCGCGTGGTACGGATTGATTGTCTGGGATGTTAAATATTTTACGTGCGGTTTGTTCATGTATGTCTGCACCGTTATTAAATGTTTCTTTGAATGTTTGGACATTTGCCATATCGGCCAATAGACGTAATTGAATCTGAGAATAATCAACTGATATTAAGGTGTGTTCGGGGGATGCGATAAAACATTTGCGAATTTCTTCGCCCAGTTCTGTTTTTATTGGTATGTTTTGCAAGTTAGGGTCGCGACTGGACAGGCGTCCGGTGTTTGTACTGGTTTGTAGATATGTTGTATGTATTCTGTTGTCTGTTGCAATTTGGTGCGGCAATGCGTCTGCGTATGTGCCAGCCAGTTTGGCGATTGAACGCCAATTTAGTATTTTTTCAATGATTTGGTGTTGGTCAATCAAATCGTTCAAGGAATCTGCATCGGTTGAACGCTTCTTGTTTGCGGGTAACATTAGTTCGTCAAATAGGACAGCCCCCAGTTGCTTTGGGCTGGCGATGTTAAATTCGTGACCGGCCAATTGCCATATTTCTTGTTCAAGTGTACGCAATTGTTCATGAAAGACGAAGGATAGGTGTTGCAGTTTTTCTTTGTCAACCATAACCCCCAGTTTTTCCATTCGCATCAATATTGGCATCAAAGGCAAATCGCATGTTTCGTATAAATTACACAATTCTTCATTGGCATTTAGTTCTGGACGCATTTTGTTGTACAGGGCATAACATATGCATGCGTCTTCGGTTGCATATGGTGTTGCAACGTCAATAGCCAGTCTTTCAAAGTGCATGTCTGCGTCACGTGTTTTGGGCGGGAATAAAGATGCAAATGTAATGGTGTTATGCCCCAGGTATTTCAGGGCCAGTTCGTCCAGACTGTGTCCATGTTGTGCGCCGTTAAGTATATATGATAGTAACATGGTGTCGTCAATTGGATGAATTTGCTTGGTGTCCCATCCTTCGTTTTCCATTATGTGTAAATCATATTTTAGATTGTGGCCGATTTTTGTAATCTGGGGGTTGGTAAGTATTGGCCACAGGTGCTTGTATACTGTATCGGGGGATAATTGATTTGGGGCGTGTTCGTCTGTGCCGAATAAGTCTGTGCATCCAATAGTGTGACGGATTGGAATATATACGCCATGTGTTGAATCGGTTGCCAATGATACGCCGACCATACGTGCGTTGGTTTGGTTCAGGCCGGTTGTTTCTGTGTCAATGGCTAATATTGTTTTTACGCCTGATAAAAATTGTGTTAATTCATTCTCTGTTGTAATTGTTGTGTATTTGATGTCCAGTTGTGTTTGTGTTTTTTGGATGTCTGTGTCATTTGTGACTGGGGTTGGACATGCGTTGCCGGTAAAGTTAAATTCAAGGGCAGGGGTGCTGAACTTTTCTATCGGGAATAATTTTTCAATTTTTGCAATTAATGATTTGCTTTCGATTTTCTTGCGAATAAAGTCCAGTGCAGATGGTGTATTGAATCTAAAAGGTTTCAGTTCCAGACCAGATAAATCAACATCGTCTTTTAGCGTGACCAGTTGTTTTGATATGTATGCCATGTCACGATTGTCACGCAACAGATTGCGGGTACGTTCATTTTTTACCTGGTCCAGATTGGCATATAAATTATCTAAGTTGCCAAATTGATTTATCAATTCAGCGGCTTTTTTTGGGCCGATTCCTGGAACACCGGGAACGTTATCGGATGAATCGCCCATTAATGCCTGAACATCTGTTACCTGGGATGGGGTGACCCCAAACTTTTCAAAAACAGCGGGTTCACGAATGTCGCATCCCTTCATCCCGTCATAAAGGTAGACACAATTTGATACCAATTGCATCAAGTCTTTGTCACTGCTGATGATTCGGGTGGCGTCAGTACGATTGCAGTGTGTGCGTGCCAGTGTGGCAATGACATCATCTGCTTCGACACCGGAGACGCACAGAACAGGTATGCCCATCGCAGCCAGACCTTCGCGTATTAGCAAGCCCTGGGATATTAAATCGTCCGGTGTTTGGGTGCGATTCATTTTATAGTCTGGGTATATATCTTGGCGGAATGTGATACGTGATGCATCAAATATACATACGAATTCGTCTTCTGGTTTGGCGGTGGCCAAGATCGGCAGAATCATATTGTAGAAACCATATACCGCACCTGTTGGTGTGCCATCGGTTCGTGTTAGGCGACTGTGTACACCGTAATAGGCACGAAATAATAATGAATTTCCATCAATCAGCGTCAGCATGTTGGGTTCCTGTTTTTTTTGTGTTTGTTAAATATTAGAACATATAACGCAGTTTTATACGGCCGTCATATTGCAATAAGTCTGTGTCAATGTCCTTGGATAGGTTTGGTGTGTATAGTATTCGACCCTCGATATCGATGTTAAAGGGCATGATTGGCAGATCTAGTGTTAGCCCAACCATTGCTTGGTATGCTAATTTATCTGTAATTTTTATGTGGGTGTTTGTACTGTTGTTTTTATATTTGCTGTTGAATGTGATACCAAATCCAGCCCCTAAATATGGCTTTACAATTGGTGTTGGGAACTTGAAATAGGCGTTTGCCATGCCAAGGTTCATTTCCAGTGAATCTGCGTCCAGCTTATTGTATTCCAATTCCAGTCGGAATAGGGGGATGTCCATGCCAATCAGTACGCCATATGCATTTGATGATGCGGATGTGTGGTGGTCGTTCATAAATATTGTATGTCCCCCAATGCCATATGTGGCCCCACCATAAAGGTCAAATAATAAATTGGCATGTGCGTTGGCTGTGCCAAGTGCAATCATTGCTGCGGTTATTATGGCTGGTGTTTTTGCTTTCATGTTTTATCCTTTGTGTGATAATATATTAAAAAAAAGAGCAAGAAGTATGCAAGAAAATAAACCGTTTTTGATTGTGGGGTTAGGAAATCCAGGGGGGCAGTATGCCAGTACGCGTCATAATGTTGGATTTATGGCGATTGATGCCTTGGCTGGTGATGATGTGACGTGGAAGTCGGAAAAGAATGCGATGACGGCACGTGGTGAATTGGATGGGCGAAAGATAATTTGGGTAAAACCACAGACCTTTATGAATAATAGTGGTGTGGCTGTTCAAGCATTGATGACTTTTTATAAGGTGCCGTTGGAAAACCTGGTTGTTATTCATGATGATATGGATGTTGCAATTGGTGCTATGCGTGAAAAAGTTGGTGGTGGCAGTGCAGGGCATAATGGTATCAAGTCGATAGACACACATGTTGGACGTGATTATCGTCGCATTAGAATTGGGGTTGGGCATCCACGTGATTTTGGTTTGCCAATGGATCCTGCAGATTGGGTACTGGGACGTTTTGGTGCAGAGCAGTTAGATGCGATTGGGTGTGCCATTTCGAATATTAAATTATTTTAGAGTGTTTTGTATGTGTTTTTTATGCTTTACTAAGTGTATGAAAAATCGTATAATAACAGGGATTAAAGAGAAAGAAGGAATTATACAATGAATTACAAGTCAGGTGTAGCAACATGGATTGTTTCGCGTATGCTGATGTTGGCGGGGGTGGTTGCGCTGGGGGCATGTGCAAATTCAGGTTATGATGCAACCCAATATACGGGTGTGGCGATTACGCCAACAGTTGATTATGTTGAAGGATTGGATGTCTATGCTGCACCGCACAAGGATTCTTTCTTGAACCAGTTGGCGATGAATTATCGTTCTTATGCAATTTATAATGCACGTACCAGTGGTTATGCAGATATGGGTGAATTGTTTGCGAATAAGGCGGTGGCGGCATTTAGTGGTGATGTTCCGTTCCCAGAAAACCTGGATAACTGGCCAATAGAAGATGAACAAGAAGCGTTTGAGTTGAATGCAGCATACAATGATTTGATGGATTTGTTCAAGAATGATGCCACACATCGTAATCCAGAATTGGCTGCAGAAGCACAGGCGAAATTTGATTGTTGGTTATCTGCCAGTGCCAGTGGGCAGTTTGCAACGGCCGAGCAATGTCGTGACAGATTTAATAAGGCTTTGCATGCGTTGCGTGATGGTGTGGGTGCAAAGGTTTTAAATAAGGGCACAGAGACAGTTACAGAAACTGTGACCGAATCGGTTGTTGAAAATAATGGTGATGTTTTTGATTTTGTAGAAACAAAACAGAAAACAAAATATTATCCAGATACACGTAATATGTCTGCAATGCGTGGTGCGGGTCAGGCACGTGAAGGGGTTATTATTGTCAACAATGTTAATGTGCCAGAACACTTGATTAATCCACAACCTGTTCAGCCATTGGTCTTTAATCAGAATATTTATGGTGGTGACAAGACGGTTACCAAAAATGAAACTGATAATAGTGTAAAGGATAGTAATAATCATTTGATGTTGCTTGATTGTCCAATGGGCGATGTGGAGTGCGAACAAAGAAATCAGGAAGTACGTGAATATAATTGTAAGCAAGGTGATCAGAGTGCGTGTCAGCAGGCTGCACCAGCGGTTGCGGTTGTTATTACAGAAAAAGATCAACCGGAAAATCCAATGCTGGGTGATGAATTGGTTTCACGTGAAGAGTTTATTAATATGATGATGGCAATGCGTGCAGAATTGGCGGCGATAAACTCTCGTTTGGATCAGATTCAGGCAATGGCTGGTGAAAAAACAATGATTAAGGTTCAGCAGATTCCATTGGAACCACAGCAGCATGTTATGGAAGAAGTATTTGAAGTTCGATTCGATTTTAACAAGGCGGTAATTAAACCTGAGTATCAAGACTTGATTCGTCAGTTGGCCAGTGCAACACAGGAAAATAAAAATATCAAAGTGTCAGTTGTTGGGCATACAGATACAACGGGGACTGAAAATTATAACTATGCATTGGGTGGAAGACGTGCAGAGGCGGTACAAAAAATGCTGATTAAATATGGCATCCCAGCCAGTCAGATTGTTGCAGTTTCTGCAGGCGAGGAAGACTTAGCGGTTCCAACACCAGATAATACACCGAATGCACAAAATCGTCGTGTTCGTGTTGTTAAAGAGGTTCATTATACAGAAACACCAAAACCTGTCCCAATGGCGATAGAGGTAGAAGAATATACTGCCGATACATGTGGCGACTATGGTTGTGAAATGTAAATAAGTTGGGGAAAAATACTTGACAAAAAGTTTTTGTTGGTATAAACTCCGCTTGTCAGAGAGATGTTTTTAAGAGGCATTAGAATGACTGATATAGTAAAAGAGTTGAAGATGGGAATTGAAAATTTGGCACGTGGTACCAAGGCCAGCAGATTTGGCAAGGGTGTTGAGGCAATCAACCTGGCACAGATTTTCGAAAAACGTGGGATAACATTTGGGCCGTCCGATTTTAACGGTAACGAAATGTAGTCTGGTGATAACAATAGTTTTATAGACCATGGGGACAGAAATGCCCCCATGGTTTTTTGCTTGTTATAATAAATGTTTTCTTATTTCAATCATAAAAATAGGACTTTTTTGTTGATAATAAAAATATGTGTGATATGAATATATATAACCTATTTTTGGATTTGAGAAAGGAGAAATCATGTCCCATACAAAACATTTGGCGGATTTGTTGAAAGTCTGCAGTATTTTGCCAGCCTTGGTAATTATGCCTGCAATGGCGGAAAGTCTTTCGGAACGTCAGGTTATAACACAAGATAAAACATATAAGAATTTGACGATTGATGGCATCTCTTCTTCTGTTGCAAATAACGGTGGTGTTTTTTATTTAGAGGATGTTCAGGATGTGCTTTTGACTTTTAAAGGCGAAAGTAAGTTTGTTAACAACTCTATTCTTAATGGTGGGATGGGAGCTGTTATTGGTAATGGTTGGTTGTCTACGAAGGATGCTGATAAATGGAATCCATATACACCAGGCGGTCATATACTTTTTGATGGTGATACATTATTTATGAATAATACAACTAATAATGCAAATGGGGCTGGGGCGATATTTAATTATGGTATTGGAACAGTGGATAATCCAGATATTTTATTTAATGGAGAGGCGGAGTTCATTGGAAACTCGTCTACTGGGGTGAGTAATTCTTTTTGTGTCGGTGGTGGGGCGATATACCATCGTGATGGGATGATTGTATTTAATGATGATGCGAATTTTGTTGCTAATTCCTCGGCATCAAAGGGTGGGGCGATTATGGCCGCTGGTGATATTGTATTTAGGGGCGAAGCAGATTTTGAGGAAAATAAGGCCTCGTCCCAGGGTGGTGCATTAGCCATTTTGGGTGGTAATGTTGTTTTTGAAAAGGAGGCAAGTTTTAAAAATAATTCTGCGAATGCTGGGGCAGCGATATCTATGGATGCATCAAATGCGTCTGTAACATTTAAGGATTTTGTGTTGTTTGATAGAAATACAGGGACTGCTACATTGTGGAATAATTCTTCTACTGGGACAGTTGTGTTTGAAAATGGTGCCAAGTTCTATCAAAATACAAATACTCAAAATGGAACTTTGCAGAATGCGGGTGATGTGACTTTAAATTCTGGTGATTTTGTATTTATGCATAATACAGGTGGAAATGGTGGCGGTCTAAAAAATGTTGGGACGGTTACTGTAAATACCGATGGTGATGTGTTGTTTGATACAAATATTACCAAGTCTACTGGTGCTGCGGTTGATAATGGTGGGACTTTAACATTAACGGCAGCAAATGTATCGTTCTTGGGAAATACATCTGATGCAGGGTATGCAGGTGCGATATTTAATTCAGGTGATATGAGCATCTTGGGCGCAACAAATGTGTTCAGCAATAATATTGCTAAGGATACAGGAACAACCAAGCACGGTGGTGGCGCAATTCATAATCGCGGAGCTAAGGGGACTACAACATTGGTTCTTGGAACGAAAGACAGTGTGAATGTCTTTAGTGCTAATCAGTCGAATGCACATGGTGGGGCAATTGTTGCACGTGCGTTTGATGGAGATACACAAAATTCAGAAGTAGTTATAAATGGTGATACAACATTTGTTGGTAATACTGCGGCATTAAATGGTGGTGCAATTTGGAATAATGTGGCAAAAAGTGGATCTACAACAGGGACAGCAAGTTTTGCCATAAATGGTGAGGTTGAATTTAAAAATAATATTGCAAATGGTGTTGGCGGTGCAATCTTTAATGGATCGCAAATGACAATTGCCAAGGCAGAATTTGATGAAAATATTGCGTACGGTAATTATGCGGGTGCGATTTATAATTCTGCATCTGGTGATATTGCAAATGTAGTTGCGGATTTTGATGAAAACAAGGTCTTGAATGATAACTTTGCTGCGGGTGGTGCAATTGCTAACATAGGAAAAATTGGTAGCCTGACAGGTTTATTTGAAGAAAATGTTGTAAATGCAATGGCAGGCGATGTTTATGCGACTGCTAAGGGAGGTGCGATTTATACATATGCAGGTTCTTCTATTGAATCAATTGTTGCGGATTTTGATGGCAATTCAGCTGTAAGTGCTGGAGATGCAATAGGGGGGGCAGTAGTAAATGATGGGGTTGTTGGTGTGTTGAGTGCCGAGAAATATGGTTTTGTAAACAATGCTGTAACTGCCAAAGCGAATGCATGGGCAGGTGCATTGTATAACAGCCAAGATGCGATCATTAATGAGTTGTCCGCAAGCTTTACTGGAAATTCAGCAAATGGAACGGATTGGGCGATTGGTGGTGCAGTGGTTAACTTTGGTACATTGAATGTGACATCTGGGGTGTACGCTAATAATTCAGTTAGTGCTTCTGCTAAAGAAGGTTATGCTATGGGTGGTGCAATCTATAATGCCAATGTGCTGAATTTTGTTGGTGACGTTGAATTTAGAAACAATGTGGTAAGTGGTGCAAGAGATTATGCATATGGTGGTGCGATTTATAATGACGGCACACTGAATTTTGATGCCAATGCGTTGTTTGCGAATAATACGGTGGCAGGTGGTGCAAATGATATTTATAACGCAGGAATTATAAATGTTAATAAAGATGCTGTTTTGACATTGGATGGCGGTATTATTGGCGAAGGTTCTGGTGTGATAAACATTGCCCATGGTGCCACAATGAATATCGGTACTGCAGTAGTCGAGCAGGCAGAAATAAATATTGATGGTACTGTTGTTGCATCTGTTTTAAGCAATCGTTCTTATGGTCGTTTGTTTGGTGACATTAATGCAGGTCAGCTTGCTGAGTTGCAGTTAAATGTTGGTGCAGCTGGTTCTTATACAATATTTAGAGATGACGTGGATATTAAAGTGTCGGCTGGTAAGGCATATGATGCAGCGGTTTTAGAGGATGGTACAGTTGTTATTACAACAAAATCTGTTGCAGATATTGCGGATGATGCTGGTATTTCAACACAGGCGGCGGGTGCAGTTGCAAGTTTGGCAAATACAACCAGCAACAAAGCACATCGTGTATCATTGGCGTTGCAAGAAGCATTGAATGCAGGTGATGCAGCATATGTAGAGGCAGAGACAGCCAAATTGAACCCAACAGATAAGCCTGTTGCCCAGGCGGCGACAACATCTGTGCAGAATCAGGTTTTGTCATTGGCGTCAGGCCGTATGAGCGGTGGCATGTCCGTTGGTCGTTCGGGTGGTGACGAGTATGCCCAAGAAAATGGTTTCTGGATTCAGGGGCTGTTTAATAAGTCAAAGTTTGCAGATCAATTCCATGGATATACACGTGGGGTTGCATTGGGTGCGGATACTTTGATTGATCGTAAATGGACAATTGGTGGTGGTTTGGCATTTAATGGCAGCGATGTTCATGCCAGAAATGGTGCACATACCAGTATTGATACCAAAACATTGTTCTTGTATGGTCAGTATAAGCCAAACAATTGGTTCGTAAATGCGACTGCAACATATTCTATGTCTGAATATACAGAAAATAAAACTGTTGCAGGTGTTGGACTGGGGGCATCCTATGATGTTGATGCATATGGTGCACAGTTTATGACCGGTTACGATTTTGCGACAGGTATCACAACACAGGCGGGTATGCGTTATCTGTATATTGCCCAGGATTCGTACATTGATGATCGTGATGCACAAATCATGGCGACAGATACGGATTTCTTGACAGGTGTTGCAGGGCTGAAATATGCGTTCGCAATTGAAAATGATTGGGCAATCCAGATTCGACCAGAATTGTCAGCGTCTGTGACATATGACTTTGTCAGTGATGATTCTGCAACAACGGTTGTGACCCCAGGGGTAGAAGCGTATGCGGTAAACGGTAATCGTTTGTCACGTATTGGTGGGGAATTTGGTATTGGCTTCACCGCACAGTATAAAGGTGTTGAAATGTCCCTGATGTACGATTTGGATTTGCACAAAGATTATACATCCCAGACAGGTATGTTGAAATTGCGTGCCCAATTCTAAATAAATTATAATAATTTATCTGCAAGCGAACCCGCCGGTTTATGTAGCGTCTGTACACTGCACCGGCGGGTTCATCTTGCATCTAAATCATTCTAATTTATTTACAATAAAATCTAATTTTCGTGTTTATGGGTTGGATGGCGTAAATTGCCATCCTTTGTTTTAATGTGGGTGAATGCTTTGATTTGTAATGGGGATTTGACCGATGATCGTGGGCATAGATGTTTTATGAATAAAGCCAACCCTGGGGGTGTTTTATTGTATTATTATTAAAAAAAATGTGGTATAATTTTTGGGAAATTGATAAGTGGAGAGAACCCTTGCAGCAGTTTGCAGATTTAGTTTTTATCAGGTTGTTAAAATTAATGGCTGTGGTGGCTATGGTTCTGGGTGGTGCCGCCTTTGCAGATGATGGATCTGCTATATTTTTGCCGCGAATTGGGGATGTTTCGCCGGAATCTGTGCCTGCATCTATGTCGCCTTCAACCACAGCACCATCTGCTTCGGAGTGTAGTTTATATCAAAAAGAGTCTGTTGCTTGTCCTGCGAACTATAGTCATGCGGCAACATGTGAGAGGCGATGTGGTGGTGACTTGCGATGGAAAGTAGTAGTGGTAACATGTGAGCATAATTATAGGCTGGGTCGTGACGAGTTGACGTGTACGCAGATTATATCATATACACATTTGGTTGGGCGTGCTTGCCAAAATCCTGTTCCGTTGCCGGCACATGCAACGGTTGGGCGTATTGTTGAAAATAGTCTTAGCCCATATGGTATTGCGTGTGGGGTGACTGCATGCGAGGATGGCTGGCATGTTGATACCAGGAATCATGGACAATGTCTGAAAGGGGCGGGAACACAAACGACTGCGTCGTGTGATGCGGGGTTGTTTATGGTGGCGTCTGGCAATCAATGTGAGTGTATGCAAAATTACGAGTGGCGTGACCCGAATAATCACGCATTGGGCTGCGTAGAGTCGACTGTGGCAAGATTAAAGCAAGAGTGTGCAGCTGCAGGTGGGACAACATGGAACGAAGAAACAAGTGTTTGTACATGCAATGATACAAATTATGAATATAATACCGATACCAAGATTTGTACAGAAACTGAACTATATGCACAGTGTCAATCATTGGTGTCGGCAGGTCAGGCAGAGTGGGATGACGCGTCAAAGGTTTGTACATGCACACAGACAAATTATCTGTTTAGTAATGGTCAGTGTATTGAAGATCCGGCAATTGTTGCTGCAAGGAATGCGGAAAATGCAAGGGTTGCAAAGCAAAAGATAGAGAATGTGCATGCAAAGTTAAAAAGAAAACAGGATACTTTAAAGGTCAGTGCATGGAAAGATGCAGATGGTCAATTTAATACTGCACGTTTGGCGTCTGATTCTATTGCAGGGGCTGCGGTTGGTGCGGTTGGGGGACTGTTGATAAACAAACATGTAAAAAAGAATCAGGTTGAAGATGGGTTCGAGGCCCTGGGGTGTACGGTCAAGGGTGAAACTGTGGCACAGTGGGGTGAAGAGTTTAGTATAGATATTAAAAAATAGTTGTGATTATTCCCCATGCTATGGGGATTTTTTTATAAACAATTTTCTTTCATTTTGTATAATGCATGTGTTATGAAATTAGAGTCAAATGGTATTTTAATTGGATTGCGTCCATTTAATGAACGTGATGCAATTGCACAAATCTTTAGCCAGGATTTTGGTGTCGTGGTGGGGATGTTGCGTGGTGCAAATATTGCAAAAAAGAATAAGCCTTTGTTGGGGCAGTATGGTCATATGGTGTGGAATGCGCGCCTGGATTCGCAATTGGGGACAATGCATTGGGATATAGAAAAGAATTTGTCGGTTGCATTGTTAATGTCGCCTGACAAATTGTCCTGTATGAATGCGGGATTTGAATTGTTGGTCACATTGTTGCCAGAACGTCAGGCGTATCAAGAATTGTATGAAGAAACGATTCGTTTAATGTTTGGGTTGGCGTCAGATATGCCGAATGCATATTTAAATTGGGAAGTCGCTTTGTTGCGTGAATTGGGCTATGCACTGGATTTGTCCAGGTGTTCAGGATGTGGGACATTAAATGATTTGAATTATTTGTCGCCACGTACCGCACGTGCGGTTTGTGATTCGTGTGCCAGACCATATTTGAATAAACTGTATCGATTGCCTGTGGATTTAGGGGTGACGGGACGCTTTCTGGAAAGTGTCTGTAATCAACAGGGTGTTAATATTCCAGTAATGCGAAAAATGTTAAAATTGGATTGATTTTATCCAGAATTATTTCTTGCGATTTTGATAATTTTTGCTATGGTGATTTTGTTCAACAGAAGAAGGAGAAAATCATGACTTGGACAATCTTGGTGCTGGTATTGGGTATTGCGCTGTTCATGTTTGGCGGTATGTTGCTGAAACAGGATGCGAAAAAACCATCTGCCGGTGTAAAAATGGTTAAAAAAGCAATCAAAGTTATTGCAATCATCATGGTCGCAGGCAGTGTTTGCCGTCTGTATGTTCCATATTATTTGACAAGCGTTAACCCAGCAATCATTCAGGAAATGGTTGAAGGTATGCAGGCACAGCAGAATGCAGAAAAGAATAAAGCGATTCGCAAATATGTTCGTGAATCTGCAGATGAAATGACAGAAAATGCACCAATCTTGGGTAACAAAGACGCAGAAAAAACAATCTATGTTTGGACAGCTGCTTCTTGTGGTTACTGCCGTCGTGTACACGGTGAATTGGATCGTGTTTTGAAATCACGTGATGATGTGAAGGTTGTTTTGAAAAACTTCTCTATCCATGGCGTAATGTCTGATGGCCCAGCACGTGCAATGATTGCTGCAAAAATGCAAGATGGTGACAAGGCAGCAAAGTTTGCAGACTTGGTTATGACACGTGAATATCGTCCATCTGAACAGATTAAAGATCAGGACAAATTGGCGGCTGCAATTGAAAAGAACTTGATGAAGTTTGCAACAGAAGCAGGTTTGGATGCAGACCAGTTGAAAAAAGATATGACAAGTGATGTTGTCGCACGTGAATTGACAAATGTTCGTGAATTGGCGAATCGTTTTGAAATCACAGGTACACCATTCTTGATTATTGGCGAAGAAGCGTTCCCAGGTGCAATCCCAGCGGATCAAATCAACGCAGCATTGGATAAATAATTTTGTCTGATGTTCGGGTTAAAACAGGCCCTAAAAATGGGGCCTGTTCTTTTTTATATTGGTTGCCTTTTTATTTTTCTACGATATAATTCACATGCTTTTTTAGACATAAGGAGAACACATGAAAATCAAACCTTTTGCAGGTGTAAGACCACCAAAAGAACTGGCGGCAGAGGTTGCGTCACGCCCATATGATGTCTTGAATTCAGTAGAAGCCAAGGCAGAGGCAGGTGAAAAATCTTTGTTGCATATTATTAAACCAGAAATTGATTTTGACCCAATCGCAGATGAACATTCACAGCCTGTGTATGACAAGGCGGTTGAAAACTTTAAGTTGTGGCAGGAACGTGGTTGGTTGGTGCAGGATGATACAGAAATGTACTATGTCTATGCCCAGACAATGGATGGTCGTACCCAGTATGGTTTGGTTGCAGCAGCAAATGTTGATGATTATATGTCTGGTAAAATCAAAAAGCATGAATTGACACGCAAGGATAAAGAAGAAGATCGTATGATTCATGTTCGTATCCAGAATGCGAATATTGAACCTGTATTCTTTGCGTATCCAGACGTTGATGAAATGAATCAAATTGTTGAAAATATTGTTAAAAACCAAGAACCAGAATATGATTTTGTTGCAGAAGATGGTTTTGGCCATACATTCTGGGCGATTCGTGATGCGGATGTTAATGCACGTATCACAGAAATTTTTGAACAGATTCCAGCGTTGTATGTTGCAGATGGGCACCATCGTACAGCGGCCGCTGCATTGGTTGGTGCAGAAAAACGTGCCAATAATCCAAATCATACGGGGGACGAAGAATATAATTATTTCTTGGCTGTGATTTTCCCAGAAAGCCAGTTGAAAATTATTGACTATAACCGCGTGGTTAAAGATTTGAATGGTTTAAGTAATGAAGAGTTTTTGGCAAAGTTAAACGAATCGTTTGATGTTGTAGAAATGGGTGCCGATATTTACAAGCCAAATGCATTGCATAATTTTGGTATGTATTTGAACGGTAAGTGGTATTCTTTGACTGCAAAGCAGGGTACATATAACGATGATGATCCAATTGGTGTATTGGATGTGACAGTATTGTCAAATCTGGTATTTGATAAAATCTTGGAATTGGGCGATTTGCGTACCAGCAAGCGTATCGATTTCGTAGGTGGTATTCGTGGATTGGGTGAACTGCAAAAGCGTGTGGACAGTGGTGAAATGGTTGCGGCATTTGCATTATATCCGGTTACAATGCGTCAAATTATTGATATTGCAGATACTGGTAACATTATGCCACCAAAAACAACATGGTTTGAACCAAAGTTGCGTAGTGGTTTGGTGATTCATAAATTGTCGTAATAATTAAAATCCCCCGTTTTGGGGGATTTTTTATGAAGATATATTGTATATAAAAAAACCGCCAATTGGCGGTTTATAATTAGAACCCGAATACCATACGTTGTTTTGATTGACGTTTTTTTTCGTTACGTACAGCTTCTTCTTTCAAACGTTTGCGTTTGGTTGTTGGTTTTTCATAACGCTGACGTTCTTTCATTTCGCGGTACAGGCCTTCTTTTTGTGACTTACGTTTTGCAACGCGCAGTGCCTGTTCGACGTTATTGTCACGAACCAGAACTTTCACCATGTTTTATTCACCCCCTTTAACGCAATTTATTGGTTTTAACCGAAAGAAAGGGAACATATGTTCCCCCTCCGTTGTCTTGGTGGAGCCAATCAGACTCGAACTGACGACCCCCTGCTTGCAAAGCAGGTGCTCTACCAACTGAGCTATGACCCCAAAACTTTGCACTTTCATATGAAAGCGAATGCATTTTAGTTTTTTTTTGATTAAATGTCAATAGAAAATTAATAAAAATAATTACATGTTGACAATAATGTTTTTTAGTGTAATATAAGTCGAACAAAAAAGCAGAGAAAATGTACAAAATACATCAATCGACATTTATACCAGATAATTATTCTGATGTCCTGAAAGACTTGAAGGGCAAGCATTTTCGTTGGGAAATGAACTTTTGTTCGCGTACAGAAAATAAGACGATTGGTCACGTGACGCATTATTCAATCGGTGATGGACCAGCCAAGAATTGTTTGATTTTAATTCCTGGGTTGGCATCTAATACACGTACAGAGCCTTTGATGAAGGTGATTGAATATTGGGCATTGATGAATAAGCATGATGTATATTGTTTGGATACTTTTCTGGGCGATTTTTTACCAGATATATCACAAGATTTGGCGGAAAAACACACTTTTGCAGAATATGTTGATTTGATTGATGCAGGTTTGGATGTTATTGAAAAAGATGTAAAAGACAAAAAGTATGAACATGCATGTTTGGTGGGACATTCGGCTGGGGCGACCGGCGTGTTCGAGGTGTATAATAAACGTATTCGTGAACGTAAAAAATTGCGTTTTAATGCGTCTGTAATGTTTGCACCATATTTGACACACGAATTTACGGACTTTATTCATGCTTTTTATAAACGTTTTTCATTTGGTGGACAGATTAGCGATTCGCAATTCAAGCAATCTGCAATTGGCATCAACAGTCCGCATGAATCTTTGCCGGATTGTGCGTATCCAAAGGTTTCTATTTTGCCAACATTTTATGATGATATGGATTCCGTTGAGTTTCGTCCAGATTTGATGGATAAGTATTGTATTCCAATTACTCTGGTGGCGGCAGGGCGTGATAGAAAATCACCGCCAGATGAATTACGCAAAAAATATAATGTTCTGCGTGAAGGAAAAAATGGTAGTTTATGGAAATTCTTGGTGTTTAAAGATTCAAGGCACAGTTTTATGGATCAACACAAAGACTGGAATACTATTTTGCGATTGATTCAATCACAAAAGCGGTTATCATTAAAGCGTACAAAGTAATTTAGACTTTACTTAATGTTTAATATTTGGTTATAATCTTGTTGCTATGAAGAAAGTAATAAATAAAGTTAAAGCCTTTGTTAAAGGCGATGAATCAAACGGTCGAATTAAATGGTCGCTGTATGGGCGTGTATGGAATGAAATTGGTCGGTCTTATTGGAAATGGTTGTTGGCGGGTATTGTTTTTACTATTTTAGCCGCCGCCGCAGAAGCATATACAATCACCATTGTTCAGCAGGTGGTGGATGAGGCTTTTATTGAAAAAAGTATGAATGCGGTTTATTGGCTGGGGATTCAGGTAATCGTTGCGTTTGGTGCCAAAGGTACGTTTACATATGCCAAAGCCTTGATTATGTCCAAGGGTGGTTTGGTTGCCAGTGCAGATTTGCAAAAGAAGATTTATCGTCACATGACACATATGAATCTGGCACGTTTTTATGCGGATGGTATTGGTAAAAACCTGAATTATTTCGGGGTACAGTCTGGGGCGGTGTTGAATTTGGTGACAGGTACTGTTATCAAGGTTGTTCAAAATATTGCCACATTGATAATGACATTGGCATTGATGTTTTATTATGCACATCAAATGTGCTTGGTGTTGATGTTCTTGGCACCGGCAATTATGATTCCAATGGTTGTTATTATGCGTAAAAGACGTAAATTATCGCGTCAATCATTTGGTATTGCAAATAGTGTCTCGCAACAATTAAATCAAACCCTGCATGGTATCAAGACAATTCAAGCATTTGCGGCCGAATCACGTGAAGAAAAGAACTTTGCCGATGTGTTGAATAGATCCATGGTAAATGCTTATAAAAGCACCCAGGCCAATGCATTGCGTTCACCATTGATGGAGTTTATGATTTCAATTGGTTTGTGTATTGCAATGATTATGGGTGGGCATTTTATCGCCAGTGGTGCAATTACAACAGGTGATTTTACAGCGTTTTTGTTGGCACTGACTGCGGCATATAAACCTGCAAAGTCAATTACAGGTACAGGTGATACTGTACAGCATGGTTTGTTGGCAGCCGAGATTTTGTTTAACTTTTTGGATAGCAAACCAGATATTACAGATTCGCCGGATGCACGTGTATTGAATGCAAAAACAATGTCTGTTGCGTTCAAGGATGTGTCTTTTGCCTATAATCCCAATGAACCTGTTTTGAAAAATATTAATTTGAATGTACCTGCAGGCAAGGTTTGTGCATTGGTTGGGCCATCTGGTGGCGGAAAGACAACTTTGTTTAATTTGTTGGAACGTTTTTATGATCCGCAAATTGGTACTGTGTCTATCAATAGAACGGACATAAAGAAGTATAAATTAAAATCTTTGCGTGAAAATATTGCAGAGGTTTCGCAATCGGTGTTCTTGTTTAATGGATCTATTGAAGATAATATTAAATATGGTCGTCCAGATGCCACACATGAAGAGGTTGTTCTGGCGGCAAAGGCGGCAAATGCAGATGGATTTATTAACGAGTTCCCAAATGGCTATGCAACATCTGTTGGTGAAGGTGGTGGATTGTTGTCTGGTGGACAGAAACAGCGAATCGCCATTGCACGTGCGATATTAAAGGATGCACCAATTTTATTGTTAGATGAAGCGACATCTGCGCTGGATACACAAAGTGAAAAATTGATTCAGTCAGCATTGAATGATTTAATGCGTGGTCGTACCACATTTGTTATTGCACATAGATTGTCTACGATTTTAGACGCGGATATAATTTGTGTTATCAAAGAAGGTCAAATTGTAGAAATGGGTACGGATGCCGAGTTGTGTGCACTGGATGGAGAATACAAGCGGTTGCGAGATATTCAGTTTAAGACAGATGCAAAACAAAAATCTAAGAAAAAATAATTAAAACAGGATTGTAATAAAAAACGGGCAAAGCCCGTTTTTTATTTAGTGTTTACATAACAAAATCTTCGCCCAGATATACTTTTTTTACCATCTCGTCTTGGACGATTTCGGGTGTTGTGCCGTGTTTCAGGATTTTGCCATCGTGCAGAACATAACTGCGGTCGGTAATACCCAATGTTTCACGAACGTTGTGGTCGGTGATAATTACACCCAGACCACGATTTTTTAATTGTGATACCAATGAACGAATTTCGTTTACTGCAATTGGGTCGATTCCTGCAAATGGTTCGTCCAGTAATATGAACTTTGGATCGTTTGCCAAGGCGCGTGCAATTTCAACACGACGACGTTCGCCCCCAGATAGGGCAGTTGCCGGACTGCGACGCAGGGAAGAAATAGAGAACTCTTCAAGCAGAGAGTCTAGTTTCTTTTGGCGTTTTTTGCGGTCTGGTTCAATAACTTCTAAAATTGCCATAATATTTTGTTCAACGGTTAGCCCACGGAATACACTGTTTTCTTGGGGCAGGTATCCAATATGCAGGCGGGCACGCTGATAAAATGGCAGGTGTGTAATATCCTGAGAGTTCAGGAATATTTGTCCACCTGTGGCTGCAAGTTGTCCCGTGATACAATAGAATGCAGTTGTTTTACCTGCACCATTTGGGCCCAATAGACCAACAGATTCGCCTTGGCGTGCTTCTAATGATATATCTTTGATAACCATACGTTTGCCGTATGTTTTGGATAGGTGTTGAACACGTAGTACTGATTGCTTCATAGTCTTATTACCAATTCTGTTGTTCTGACTTTGTCGCCGTTGCTGGAATCAACACGAACATTGCCAGTCAATGTTATTTTTTTGTTTTTACGATTATATTGGCCGCTGTTGGCGTGTATATTATCTGTAACATTTGTGCCATTGGATTGGCGTGTAATTTTACCAGATACTGTATTTAGGTAAATTATATCGGGTTCTTCATAGGATTGATATCCAGATTTTGCATGTATTTGGAATGGGTTGCCATTTTTATCGGTGCCGACAAATGAGGCACCGGTCATTTTGAATTGGTTGGTGACGATGTCGGTCATGTTGATTGCGGTAATTGGTGTCCATAATATTTGTTTGGTGAATAAAGAGCCTGCAACCAGTGCAGCCACCATAACCAGTCCCCATCCTGTAAAAAAGAATTGCCACAGGCGTTTTAGGCGTCTGTGTTTGGTAAATATAATAAAATTTCTTTTATCTTTATGCACATGTCCAGTTTAAACCCTTGGAATTGAAAATGCAATTTTTATATTTATTAGTGTGTGTTTTTGTGTTATAATTTGTTTTAAGAGAGATGAATACAAAAATACTGTTTTTTATGGGGATGTTTTCCATGGCATTTATTGGTGCTGTGGATGCTGTTACTATTAAAAAGGCGGCTTCTGTTGAAACTAAAAAGGCAGATACGTCCGAATTGACAGGCAGTATTGCCCCAACAGTTATGGGTTTGGTTGCCAGTGTTCAGCAAATTAATCAACAGCAAAAGGCATTAAGTGCAGAATGTCGTCCATCTGGTCAGGAAGTTGAGGCTGTAAATAAACTGGTCAAGGAATGGGCCAAGACGGGTGCCGCAACAGCGGATGAGGTGCAACAGCGTTTGGGAATGCGGCGTTGTGCTTCGTCAAGTGGTGGGTATCAAGCATCCGTTCAAATTGCTGCGGGTGAAGATGACGGGTCGATGATTTGTTATGATTATTTTAGCGATAGTGGTGCTGTTTGGTATGAGTTTCCAATTGTGGTCAGCACATATTATTGCACCGATGGTTCAATAAGTGGGTGTTCAGATAAGCATCGCAAGGATGTTTCAAATATCTATGACGTATTTAATCTGATTGATTTTTCAGATGCAGACTATACGGCGGATGAATTGAAAACAGTGGCAAAATTGCGTGAAAAGGCTGAGAAATGTTCGGATGCCAAAATAGGTGCCCAAAAGAAGGCCATGTGGTCTGAATTGCTGGTTAATACCATTGGTGGTGCAGGTCAATCAACGAATACAGGGGCAATTATGCAAACGGTTAGTGGTGTTGCAAATGGCGGTGTGTCCGGGGTATTGTCTTCATTTGGTTCAATGGCCGGTCAATTGATGGGGCAATAAGATATTTTTATGGATAAAAAGAAACCGCCGAAGTGGCGGTTTCTTTATTTGTCTTCTAAGATTGCAATACCAGGCAGGGTGCGACCTTCGACAAATTCTAAAAATGCGCCACCACCGGTGGATACATATGTAATATCGTCTTTGGTCTGGGATGCGACCAGTGCGGCAACTGTGTCGCCGCCACCAACAATACTGGTCAATTTGCCGGCACGTGTTTGTTCGGCAATTGTGTTTGCAATTGCAAATGAACCGTATGACCATGTTGGTTGCCACTCAGCCATACCAACAGTGCCATTCCAGATAACAGTTGCGGATTTGCGAATCGCATCAATGTTGCGTTCGGTTGTTTTTAATCCTGCATCGATGATGATGTCGTTGTCTTGGATTTCTGTGAAATCTTTGTTTGTGCGAACCGCGTCACGTGCGAATTCTGTGGCGACCCCTTTGTCCAGGGGCAGTAATACCTCGCAATTATTTTGGTGTGCAAAATCTAATATTTCCAGTGCAGTGTCACGTTGGTCGGCTTCGTACAATGAATTGCCAACACGTGCACCAGTTGCATAGTTAAAAGTTGTTCCCAATGCACCACCAATAATCAGTGTGTCAGATAATTTTGCCAGTGCCTTTAATACACCGATTTTTGTCGAGACTTTGCTGCCTGCGACAATGGATAACAGTGGACGTGCCGGATTTTCCATAACTGCGGTCAGGTGTTCAATTTCAGATGCCAGCAATTTTCCTGCGTATGATGGCAGGATTTCTGCAACACCAACGGTGCTGGCGTGGGCGCGGTGTGATACGGCAAATGCGTCGTTGATAAAGATATCAAAGCCACGTGCCAATTGGGCAGAAAATGCAGGATCATTTTTTTCTTCGCCTGCATAGAAGCGGACGTTTTCCAGCAGCACAACATCCCCATCTTGCATATCCGCCATAAAGTCTTTGTTCAGGCAATCTGGAATCAGTTTTATGTTCATAAAGTCTGCAATTGGTTGCAGTGTGTATTCCATATTGCGTTCACCCTTGGGGCGGCCGCGGTGGGCAACAATTGCGACACGTGCGCCCATTTCGCGCAGTGCATTTATTGTTGGCATACTTTCTTGGATTCTAAATGGGTCGGTAATAACACCATCGACAATTTGTACATTAAAGTCGTCACGTAATAATACGTATTTCCCACGCAAATCCAGATTTTCCATTGTGCGTAATTTCATTTCTTTATCCTTTCTTTTATTGGTCCAAAACTTTTACGATAGTGTTCATTTATACCATATTGTTCAATGGCCTGTAAATGAGATTTGGTTGGGTATCCTGCATTTTTGTCCCATCCGTATTGGGGAAATTGTTGTGCCAGGTCGTGCATAATCTTGTCGCGTGTTTCTTTGGCGATAATGGATGCGGCCGCGATAGATATGGATTTTGCATCGCCATGAACAACGGGTGTGCCAATTAAATCGTTCGGCAATCTGTTCCCGTCAATTAGACAATGTTGTGGTTTTGAACTTAATTTTTCAACTGCACGTGTCATTGCCGTCATAGACGCCCACAGGATGTTTAGTTCATCTATTTCGGCAGGTGAACATTCGGCAACGGCCCATATAGTATTTTTGGTAATCCATTCATATGCCATGGCACGTTGACGTGCGGTCATTTGTTTAGAGTCACGAATAACAACAGGTATTTCAATATCGTGTCGTGGGAATATAACCGCCGCGGCAACAACCGGTCCGCACAGTGGGCCACGTCCGGCTTCGTCAACACCGGCAACCAGTTTTGCACCAGATTCGATTTCCAATGAAAAGTCAGGGTTTTCTTTCTGCATAGCCAAACAATAGCAGGTTTTGTAAAAGAAACAAAATACTTTTTGTTGTTGACAAAAAATGTTTTGTGGGCTAGGGTTATTGTGATGAAAATAAGGCCGTAATAATGTTTAGAGAAGAAAAACAGATAAAAAAATTAGAAAAAGATGCAGCATTGTCACGGGAAATTGGTGCAATAGGTGTGGTTGCCGGTGTTGGTGCATTGGCGGTGGCGCTGTACAATGTGTGCACCCAGGATTATGATTTGGCGGCAATTTGCGCTGTGTCGGGGGCGTTCAGTACGGTTGTTGGGGCAATGAACCTGAATAATGCACGCAAGACATTTGCACGTGCCAAAGAAGTGTATAATAAACAATTTGAGGACCCTTGGCGGTATGGTAGGGAACCCTGATATTTTTGTCTGGGTGTTAGAAAAAAGTGGGATAATAAAGGATTTAGAATATCAAAAGGCAGATTTGCCAAAATAGTGATAAGAGGTAAATTATGAAAGATAA
Source organism: Candidatus Enterousia sp. (assembly GCA_045635825.1). Taxonomy (GTDB): domain Bacteria; phylum Pseudomonadota; class Alphaproteobacteria; order Rs-D84; family Rs-D84; genus Enterousia. Next base: position 59,896 of record JAZTWM010000004.1, read on the forward strand.
TGATATTTTTGCGGAAGATAAAAAGAAGTTAAATAAGGCTATGTCAGTATATGGTGTGTTTAATGGCGTGTGTGTTGTTGGTGCGTTGCGGCAATGTGCGCATATGGTAAAAGACGGGTATGATAATGGCTTTTTGTTGATGCTGTTGATGTATTTGGCTGCTGCTGGGGTGTCTGCACATAAAATATATAAATTACGTCAGTATAAAAAGGACCTGATGGATAGTCAAAACCAGCGATAGAGGTTAATTATGCAGGAAAATCATAAGTTTGATAATTTAACAGACGAAGCAAAAAATCGTATAGAACGTACCTATAATATATTGATGCCTTTGAATGTCATCTTAAACGGTATTTCTGTTGGTGGGATGATTCGTAATTCTAGGTTTATGATAGAAAACGGTTATGATGATCAAGCAATGCTTAGTGTGCTGTTGTATTTGGGATGTGCACTGCATACAGGTCGTAGTATATATCGTATGTATCAGGATAAAAAGCATATGGATAACAATCGACAAAGATAGCAGGGTGTCACTTTACAGATAAATATTTATTTGGTTGCCCCCCTTGCATGGGGGGCAAATGCGTGTTATCATTTCCTTGATAATTATGGGGTTTTTAGTATGCAAAACGAATTGTTGAATGAATTACAGGCACGTGGTTTTATAAATCAAACATCTAATCTGGATGGTTTGAATGATGCATTGAACGCAGGTAAGATTACAGCATATTTGGGATCTGATCCAACGGCGGATTCGTTGCATGTTGGGCATTTGGTGCCGGTTATGATGATGCGTTGGTTGCAGAAATATGGTCATCGTCCGATTGCGTTGGTTGGTGGTGCAACGGGGCGTATTGGTGATCCGTCTGGTCGTGACAGTGGTCGTCCAATGATGACCGAAGATGTTTTGGCAAAAAATGTTGCAGGATTAAAGCGGTCTTTTGCCAAGTTCTTGCGTTTTGATGATGCGGAAAATGGCGCGATTATGGTTGACAACTATGATTGGATGCGCGCATACAGTCATTTGGATTTTTTACGTGATTTTGGAACGGACTTTACTGTGCCACGTATGTTGTCTATGGATTCTGTAAAACGCAGATTAGATAATGGTATGACGTTTTTGGAGTTTAATTATATGACATTCCAGGCGGTGGATTTCTTGACATTATATAAACAGCATAATTGCATCTTGCAGACCTGTGGTGCAGACCAGTGGGGTAATGCGATTATGGGGATTGAACTGGTTCGTAAAAAGTTGGGCAAGGAAGTATTTGTTTTATCTACGTCACTGATTACAGATGCAAATGGTAACAAGATTGGAAAGTCTGCCGGTAATGCGGTTTGGGTAAATGAAGACAAGACATCTCCATATGAATATTATCAGTATTTCCGCAATATATCTGATGATTTGGTGGAAAAGTTCTTGAAGATTTTTACCGAGATTCCATTAGATGAAATTGCGCGTTTGTCTGCATTACAAGGGGCAGAGTTAAATGCAGCCAAGAAGGTATTGGCATTTGCAGCGACCGAGATTGCACATGGTCATGATGCAGCAGTTATGGCACAGCAGACGGCGGATGCATTATTCGGTGGTGGTGCAAGATTGGAAAATATGCCATCTGTTGAAATTGAAATGTCGGCAGATATGGGCGTATTGGATTTCTTGGTTGCAGCCGGTTTGTTCCCATCAAAATCCGAAGCCCGTCGTATGGTAGAGCAGGGGGGCATTCAAATTGATGGTACAAAAATCACAGACCCAAAGTTTGTGGTTGCGGTGGCCGATGAAATTATGGTGCAAAAGGGTAAAAAGACATTCTTGAAAGTGATTAAGAAATAATGAAGAAAATTGTGGTTATATTTTCTTTGTTATCTGGGTTTGTGGGACCGTCTTTTGGTGCCAGTGAATTGTCCAAGATAAACGCCCAGATTCGCCAAACAGAACAGCAGAATAAAAAACTGGAACAGCAGGTAAAAACGTCCGAGCGTGAGGTTTCCAAAACAAAAAAACAGTTGGTTCAGGCGGCCGACAAAGTAAGTTCTTTGGAAGAACAACGCAGTGCCATGGCAAAAAAAATTGCGGAATTGGATGCACAGCGTGATCGAATAAATCAGGAAATGGATGCGAATCGGGAACGTATCGCAGATGCCGGGGCCAGTATTTTGTTTGTCGCATCCCACCCCAGTTTTGATACAGATTCAATGCGCGAATATGTGTTGATGTCGGCGGTATTGTCTGGGACGGCACAAATGTTGGATGAACAGGTTCAACAGGCGGAAAATCAGATTCGTGAATTGGGACGTATTCGTGATGCACGTGCCATTGAAAAAGAAAAGTTAGACAGAACCGCCAAGAAATACACCAAAGAAAAAAATCATCTGGATAAATTGTTAAAGACACGCAGTGCGCAAAATGAAAAGTTAAAAAATCAGCATTCGGCATTACAGAAAAAGTTGCGTGATTTATCGGCACGTGCGAAAAGTATTTCGGAATTGTCCGCCGGTGTCGGCAGTTCCCAGATGTCGGGTGATGCACGTTTTTCCAGACGTAAATTGAACCTGCCGGTTCGTGGGCGTGTAACGGTGCGATTCGGTGAAAAGACGGCGTTGGGGTTAAAGTCTGATGGGTGGCGTGTTCGCACACGTGGTGATGCGTTGGTTATGGCGCCGGCGGATGGTGTTGTAAAATTTGCAGACAGTTTTCGTGGCTTTGGTCGTGTGGTTATTATGTCGCATAAAAATGGATATAATACGGTTATGACAAATCTGGGTGATATTGATGTTATGCTGGAACAGGAAGTCTTGGCCGGTGAACCAATTGGTCGTATGAATCCGGATAAGCCTGAAATGTATCTAGAGGTTCGGCGTGGCAATAATGCCGTTGATCCGGCACGTTTGTTCAAAGAAGAATAATTGGTGTATTTAACTGTTGTAAAAAATGATTTTTCATATTATCATACGTGGTGATATGTGGAAATTATGCCAATTAAACCGAAATAATTGTGGTTTGATTTGTAAAGTGAAAGGAGAGTGTAAAATGCAAAAAGTCACTGGGTTTATTCAAAAAAGTTTGTTGGGGGCGGTGGTTGCTGTCTTGGTCTGTTCTGGAAATGCATATGCGGCGACATGTACGACCGCTAACAGTTCGGCAACATCAAATTGGATAAGTGTTATGCAGCAAACCACATCAACGGGGTCAACAGGTACAAGTTTATGTACAAGTTATACAACCAAGTATTATAAGTGTGGAACGGCATATTACAAGGTTCAGGATTGTAATACATGTGGGTCAGGCAGTACAAGAACCTCAACAAACTTTGCATCGGGTTATACAAATACTTATTATATTTGTAAGGCTTCTAGTGTGTCGCCAGTTTTGCCACCTGTAGCTTTATGTGATCCAGGTGTGGATTGTGGACTACCCCCTGCGGTTTACTGGAGTTCTTTTGGTACTGTGTATCAGCGTAAAACTGCATCGAAATGTGATGTCAGCACGGATTGTGAATGGGTGACGGATGGATATGATTATCGGTGTGCGGCGGGGTATTATGGTAGTGCCAATTGTACAGGGACCACTTCATCAACATGTAGTGGGTGCAGTCGCTGTGAGCCTAAAGATGGAATATATGGCACATCTGCGGCGGGCAGTGATGCGAAAACCGATTGTTACATAAGTTCATCAACCAGTCTCACCAACACCACGGGTACGTATAAGTTTATCAGTAATTGTTATTACACCAATTAAAAATATCCCCACGTTTTGTGGGGGTATTTGTTGTAAAAAACCGCCGATTGGCGGTTTTTTATTTTGCAACAATAACCATTGCAGTTCGCAGAACGGTGTCGCCGAACATGTATCCGGTTTGCATTTCGTCCACAATTGTATTTGGGGTGGCGTCTGGTGATTCAACAACCTGAATCGCATTGTGAAACATTGGGTTTAATGGTTCGCCAATCGATTCGATTTTTGTAATGCCAATCTGTGCAAATGCGGATTCCAATGCACGTGCCATTGACTGAATGCCGGCATCGTCTGGGGCGTGTTTCAAGGCGGCGTTTACCGCATCCATCACCGGCAGGATTTTTTCCGCCACACCCATTGCACGATTGCGTGCACGTGATTCGGCGTCCAATGCACTGCGACGGCGTGTGTTTTCCAGTTCTGCCACCGCACGCATGTATTTGTCATTCATATCCGCCAGTTGGGCAGTTAAACTTTCGATTTCTGGATTTATATCCGGTGTGGTTACATCTGGTGTCACATCGTCAACAGATACAGATTCTATTTTTACTTCTTTGTCTTTGTTCATACCGTTTCCCATTTTGTTCGTGTTTATAGCATATATTTATTTAACACTGGTTATTATAGGTATGAAATCGTCGCTTTTCAAGGATGCACCGCCAACCAATACGCCATCAACATTTGGAATTGACATGATTTCGTTGGCATTGTTGCCTTTGACTGATGCACCGTACAGTACAGGTGTGCCACCCAAGCCCATGTCGGTCAATGTGTTTGCGATTAATGTGTGGGCGGTGGCGATTTCTTCGGTCGTTGGGGTGATGCCGGCACCAATTGCCCAACGTGGTTCGTATGCAATGATAATATCTGTGTCAATATTTGCAGGCACAGATTCACGTACGCCCGATTCGATTATTTCCATTGTTTTGCCGGCTTGCTTTTCATCCATTGTTTCGCCAACGCATATAATTGGTGTCAGGCCGTTCGCAATTGCATGTTCTGCCTTTTGGCGGACGGTGTCATTTGTGTCGCCATGATATTGACGGCATTCGCTGTGACCAATAATAACATATTTTGCACCGGTGCTTGCGACCATTTGGGCGGATACTTCGCCTGTAAAGGCACCGCTGGTGTGGGTGCTGATGTCTTGGGCACCAATTGCAACATGGTCGTTGCCACTGCACAGCATTGTGTATGGTACACATAAAATTATGCGATTATTTGTTTGGATTTTCATCAGGTCGTTCAGCATTGTTTCCAGGCCATCACGTGAACCGTTCATTTTCCAGTTTCCTGCAATAATTTTCATAAGTATTTCCCCTTTTTTTATTTGCATTTTATTGTATCGTTTTGCTATGGTAACGCAAAAGGGGAATAAATGCTAGAATATTTAAGAAATGCATCAGAAAAGCCAATTGCCAAGATTTTGATTAGTGTTTTGGCTTTTTCTTTCGTGGGGTGGGGCGTTGCCGAATGGATTTTTGGTGGTGTCACAGGTGATAATACACTGTTAAATGTTGGGGATGCGGAAATCTCTGCACAGCAGTTTAATGCAGAAAAATCACGTGAATTGGCACAGTTGTCACGTGAACAACAGCGTGATATATATACTGATGCCGGTACACAGAACGCTTTTGCACAGCAGGTGATGACCAAGATTGCAACCCAGCAGATGGTTCAAAATCGTGCAAGTGATTTGGGCTTTGTGGTCAGCGATAAACGAATCGCACGTGAAATTCGTGATTATCCAGAGTTTCAGGTCAATGGTCAGTTTTCAACATTGGCGTTTGATAGGGTTTTGAATAATTCCGGATATACAGAAGCCCAGTTTGCAGACGTTCTGCGTTCTCAGGTTTTGCGTTCAATGGTATTGGGTGCCATGTCTGCGTCTGTGCCTGTGCCAGATTTTGCAGTGCGTGCAGCGTATGATGCACGTTATGGTTCACGTGAAATTGAATATGCAACGGTTAAATTCGATGATTTCAAGATTGCAAAACCAACCGATGATCAGTTAAAGGATTTTTATAAGCAGAATCCACAAACAGTGCCAGAGGTGCGTACTGTATCCTATGTATTTATACCGGCAGAAATGTCACAGCCAGATAAATATGATGCAGGTTATGCGACCGCGGTCAAGGTAGAAGATGACATTATCGCAGGTGAAACAATGGCGGACGCTGCAAAAAAGCATGGTGCAAAATATGTTGCGTTGCCTGCATTTGGTCGTGACAAGCGTCCTGTGGACAAGGTGTTGACCGATAAAATGGTTGCAAAAATCTTTGACATGGATGCAGGCTTGGAAAGTGAGATGATTGAGACCAATGACGGATTTGTTTTTGTTCGTGTTGATAAGGTTGTGCCAGCACACGTCGCAGACTTTGAAAGTGTAAAGAAGTCTTTGGTTGCGGACTGGGTTCGTGCTGAACAGAAAAAGCAAGCCTATGTTCGTGCCAATGAAATGTTGGTTGATTGGAAAAAAGATGGCAGTTTGGCAAATAAAAAGAATGCAACTGTATCACGTACCAAGGGTGCACCAACCGAATTGTTGGTTGCGGCATTCCGTGGTGATATAGATGCCAAATCCATTGTGCCTGCAACAGATGCGTTTTATGTCTTTAATGTGACCAAGACGGTTGCACCATCGGTTGATGATAAAAAAATGGCAGAATTACGTAAAGAAATGCAGAATATGAGTGATACAGGTGTTAAGGATGATTATAATTCTTTCTTGATGCGTTTGTATCCAGTTCAGGTAAACGAAAAGGTATTTAATCGTTACTTTGCGAATTAAAAAAAACCGCCGATTGGCGGTTTTTTTAATTTGTTAACGTTGGTTTTCTTGTTCTTTTGCCCTGTGTTTTGCTTTGCGTTGTGCAAAAGATGCTTTTAGTTTTGCAATGCCGTTCATTATTTTATCCAGTGTGCTTGGCTCTGCAAACCAACGTTCTTCGCGTTTTTGTGCGTGTTCCAGTTTTTTTGCGGTTATTTTATCTAGTTTTTCTGCCAAATCACTATTTGTTCTTTTGTTTGTCATTGGTTTAATCTCCTTTGATTTGTGTCTTATACCACTTCGGTTACGGCACGTAATGCGCCGTCACGTGATAATTGAACAACACGTATTTTCTTGCGCATTTCTGTCATTAAATCTGTTCGGTTGTATGCAGGTTGGGTATGCAGGATTCTGTCCGCAAAGGCAGCGTATGCGGCATCTGCGCTTTCTGCGTGGATGGTTGTATAGAAATGATCGTGACCCGTTCCCAACATTTCCCACAGTATTGATGCGTTGTCTGTTGATATTTCGCCACCAATAATAACGTCTGGGGTCATGCGTACGACCAAGTCCAGTAATCGTGCATAATTAAAATCGTTGTTTTGTTGTGTTCGTGACAGCAGGAAATGTACACGATTTGCCTGGGGAACACGAATTTCACGTGCGTCTTCGACTGTGATAACACGACTATTTTTATCAATCAGTGTCAGCATGTGGTTCAAGAATGTTGTCTTACCCGTTGCCGTTGCACCAGATATCAAGATAGGACTGCCGTCATTAATGGCGCTCATCAATCGTTCGTATGGGTCGTCTGGGCGTATGTTGTCACGTGGTTTGACCTTTAATAATTCATGGCCACGACGCAGGTGATAGTTTTCAAAACTGGTGTCATGGGCATTACCACCACGAATGTTTAGGGCAACGCCACCGGTAACGTCACGTTCGTCATACTGGACATTTGGGCCTGCAATTGCGGAAAAACGGTGATTGCCCGGTAGTGTTGCGTATACAACAGGTATCCCATGGATGGGATCAAAAGGCTGCTCATAAATATTTGCAACGGTGTGTATCAGGTCAATTAAATACTGTTTGCTTAATTTTTCTGCCTGGTATGGGGCCCATGGTACGCGTGAACCATGCAGACGCATCCATACTTCGCCCGCATGATTGATGGCGATTTCTTCTACGAACGATGGTTTGTAGAACTCTTCCAATGGGGCCAGTAAAGATTCTAGGACTACATTTGACATATTTATCTTGATTTTATCATAAATCGTGACTTGAATCAAAATGCTTTATTTGTTAAAATAATAAAAAAGAGAGATTGGATATGAAAAAGTCTTTGTTGTTCTTGATTTTGGGTGCCTTGGTAATGGGTGGCTGCATGAATGGTGATGTGCCGTATAATGAGGCAGATTTTGCACATGGTGGTGAAGATGCACCTTTGTATAATGAACGAACCAGTACTTTTATGCAGGCAGATAATCAGTATTCTAATATCGATTCGTATAAGCCTAAAACAAGTGAAGAAAAAGAAAGAAATTCAAATCGTTGGAATACCGCACGTATGGAAACACGCTGGCAAGAATACAAGGGGACAATGGTTCGTGTGCAGATCTTGTTGGGTAATACTGATTTGCGTGAAATGCGTTTGCGTTTGATGCAGAATGCAGATGGTATGGATGTTGATGGCGATTCGCGTACCGTCTTGGGCGAGGTTGCAGACTATGAAATGAAGCGTGTTTGTGGACGTAACGCAGATAGTATTGTTATGGTGTATGATAGACCGTCTTTTGATGTTATGCGACCAACACCATATTTTGACTATAGAATTGAAGCCGAAGGTGCCACAATGCGTGAGTATGGTTTCAGATGTGTTTACAATAAATAACAAAAACAAAAAGGGTGAAAAATGAAAAAAGTTGTATCTATTATGGGCATCTGTGCAATGTTGGGTTTGACAGGTTGTGGTGAAAAAACACCTGTTGCAGAAAATGGTGACACAGTTGTTATTAACTTCTCGGGTTTCTTGGATGGTGTTCAGTTCCCAGGTGGTACTGCAGAAAACTTTGCCTTGAAATTGGGTAGCGGTCAATTTGTCCCAGGTTTTGAGGATCAGGTTATTGGTATGGCCGAAGGTGAAGAACGTGATATTAACATCACATTCCCAGAACAGTATGTAGAAGGTTTGGCAGGTAAGGCAGTTGTCTTTAAAGTCAAGGTTGTAGATATTGTAGAAAAATAAATGTTTATCCCCGATGAAAATCGGGGATTTTTTTTGAGTTTGTAAAAAAAAATACCGACATTGTCGGTATTTTTTATCCTTAGAATGGGATGTCGTCACCAATATCGGCAGGGGATATTTCTTCGCGTGGTGCGGATACAGGTGCAGGTGATGATACATATTCGCCACCCATGCCATCAATTGTTTTTGCACCGCTTAAAATTACCATTTGGCCGCCAAATGGGTTCAATACAACTTCGGTTGTGTAAACGTCTGCACCAGATTGGTTTTGCCATTTGCGTGTACGCAGGGAACCTTCTAGGTATAATTTTGTGCCTTTTTGTAACATGCGTTCTGCGACTTCAACCAGGTTTGGGTTAAAGATTACAACACGATGCCATTCTGTTTGTTCTTTTTGTTCGCCACTGGTGCGGTCACGCCAGCGATCAGATGTTGCCAAAGAAAAACTGACAACCTTTTGGCCGCTGCCCATTGTGCGTGTTTGTGGTTCTTGGCCAATATTGCCGACCAAGATGACTTTATTGATACTGCCTGCCATTTTCGCTTCCTTTTAGTTTTATTTCGTATGTTATGATTTGACCAAGAATCCCCGTAAAAAGCAAGTTTTTTTTACGGGGTGTTGGATTTTGCTATTCCTGTTTTGGCTTGGCGTATTTTAAAACTGTAACTTTGTTTTAGTTAACATATATATTTCGTCTGTGCCGTAGGGGTTGTCTACAAAGCCCATTGTAAATGATTTGTAGGATGCAGTGATTTCAATAGATGGACGGGCTGCCATATTGATAGTTTGGTTGGTAAATGTATAGTTTCCGTTTACACTGCGTCCAGTTGGCGTGTTCAGGAACATGTTGCCGTTGATAATTGTGTCTGGTGCACCAATACTGAATGTAAAATCACCATATTTTGCACCGATAGATACGGATGCGGTGTATGTATCAGAGAAATCATTAACCATTGATTCTGCTGATGGGGTTGGGTTCATTGTGCCGAATGTTGCAGAATAAAACAGTTTTGTGTCTTTGATGTTGATTTCATCACCCCAGCCCAGATAGGCGATTGTGTTTTTTGAATCTGTTGCTAAAAAGCCATCGGACATCAGCAGGTCTGTATTTTTGAACCCGAATTCCAGGTTCCCGAATTTGATGCTGTGATTATCTGAGTGATTGCGTAGGCGTTCAAATCCCAGACCACGATTTTTAATGCGGATGTTGTCGTTCAGGTTTGTTTCAAATGCACGACCATAACTGTCGATAAATGCGAATTTAATGTCGGCAGATTTAATGTTGTGTGCCATTGTGCCTGTGACGGTTGCACTGCGAAGTGTTGTGGTTGTGCCATCGGCCAATGGGATTAGTTCTGTGCCAACTGGACGGGTGGCACGTTCCAGGTCCAGCATACCATGGCCATATATTTCATCGACCCCGGCAACACCTAAGTCACGTGCGGTTTCGAATAACAGTGCGGTAATTTGTGTTGCCTGCATGTATGGGAATGCTTCGCGTAAAACAGCAATTGCGGCGGATACAATTGGGGTGGCAAAGCTGGTTCCGTTTAGTGTTCCTTCTGCTTTGGGTGATTCGATGTTTGTGCCAGGTGCGGTTATGCAATATTCTTTTGTGATGCCACATTGGTTGCTGAAATCAGCCAATGTGCCGGCATCTGTATCCCATGCGACAACATTTACAAAGTGACCTGATAATTCTGTGACATGCAGGGGCAGGGCAGATAGGGCGCTGGATTGACTGTTGTAATCATTGCCGGCGGCCCATACAAATATTGCATCGTTTTTTGATGCGGCGTTTGTTAAGGAATTGATAAAGTTTGTATCTGTTAAGTGTTCCAGATGGTTGCGGTCATGGATTTGTGTGGCAGATATGTTTGCAGACCAACTGAAATTGTAAATGTTGGCACCTTGGGCGGTGGCAGTGTTAATTGTGTTGCCGATTGTGTTATATGTTTCAAACACGCCGTCCCGATTTGCGACCTGATATGATTGGATTGTGGCGGATGGGGCGATTGGTGTTCCGGCCAGATATGCAACATTGCCACCATGAAATGTATTTTTGCCAGAGTCAAATACTGCGATGGTCGAGCCTGCACCCGTATATCCACGTGCCAGGGAATATGCCAGAAGAATGTCATTGTATTGTTCGGTGTTGCGTGCATATTCGGTTGTGTTCATTATGGATGCCAGTTGAATATTGTCAATGTCGTTGCCAACCAGTCTGTGGGTTGGTGCCATTGGCAGGGCGACAGATGGTCTTTCGCTTTGGGTTTCGTTATCACTGTTAGAAGAAGATGAACCGAATAGGGCGATTGTGCCACCGATTAATGCGGCGGCACCAGATGTGATGGTGGCAACGCTGGCAAAGGAAAGTGCAGAATCTGTATCATAGTTTTGGCATTTTTCTGGATTATAGCGACGATACATTTCATTGTCGCAATTATTTGCCAAGGCAGTGGTGCAGAATATTGCACCTGATAGCAATCCAACCAAGAATCTAGCGTGTCGTTTCATATCTTTTCTTTCCCTTGGGTGGGGTACCATACCCGCACACTATTTAATATAGTACTAATGGCGTGTTTGTCAATAGAAAAAGGGTGTTTTTTTATGGTTTTGGTTGGGTGATTTTTTTATATTTTTACTTGATTTTTTGATGACTATCGGGTATTATCGTGGCACGCACTTTGTGCGAATAACACAGCCGTTCTGTAAAATTTGTGTCCAAATTATAAAATTTGGGTTGCCACAGACGGTGAGGATAATAACACAAAAAAAGGATAAAATCATGGCATTGCCAACATTTACAATGAAACAGTTGATGGAAGCTGGTGTGCATTTTGGTCACCACACACGTCGCTGGAATCCATTGATGACACCATATGTTTATGGCGTTAAAGATAAAATTCACATTATCAACCTGAATAAAACTGCACCTTTGTTGCATCGTTCTTTGGTTGCATTGGAAGCAATTGCAGCCGCTGGTGGCAAGGTTTTGTTTGTTGCGACAAAGCATCAGGCAAAAGACATCGTTAAAGATGCTGCAGAACGTTGTGGTCAGTACTATGTAAACAACCGCTGGTTGGGTGGTATGTTGACTAACTGGACAACAGTTTCACAGTCTATTCGCCGCTTGAAGAAGATGGAAGCAGATATTGCAAACGCTGAAAAATTGGGTTTGACCAAGAAAGAAGTCGGCGTTATGACAAAAGAAGTTGAAAAACTGCGTGATATCTTTGGCGGTATCTTGGATATGCATGGCGTTCCACAGGCGATGGTTGTTATTGATGTGCCACGTGAAATGAATGCTGTTCGTGAAGCCAAGAATTTGGATATTCCAACAATTGCAATTTGCGATACAAACGCAAATCCAGAAATGGTTGATTATCCAGTCCCAGGTAATGATGACGCAGCACGCGCAACCCAGTTGTATTGCGACCTGTTCGTAGATGCGATTCTGTCTGGTATTGAAAAACGCTTGGGCGGTGCAGCCGGTAAAAAGGTTGAATCAGATATGCGTGCAGAAGCAGCAGATGAATTAGAAGAAGAAATCAAGGAAAAAGAAGCCAAGATTAAATCTAAGACATCTGAAGCCCGTGCAGAACGTCGTGGTAAATTGGCGGAAAAAGCAGATAAATAATGTTGGGGTTGTGTGATGAGTAATAAACAAAATGCACAACAACAGCAAATTACAACATTCGGTGGTGTTCAGGGTGTGTTAGTATACGCTGGCACCATCGGTGAAGTAAAATACTTTGAATGCAGATGCCCCAAAACAAATAATTTGATGGGATACGTTGGACGTGTTGCCAAAGATAAGTATGGGCCATTGTGCAAAGATGGTGTGTTGGCCACAATGCGTGCAAGGAATATTTCCGAAAGAACCGTATCGTGGATAGCAAGACTATTAGATTTTCAAAGATAATAAATCTTAACAAATGGGAGATTAAACATGGCAGAAATTACAGCAAAACTGATTCAAGAACTGCGTGAAAAAACATCTGCAGGTATGATGGATTGCAAAAAAGCCTTGATGGAAAATGATGGTGATATTCAAGCAGCAGCTGATTGGTTGCGTCAAAAGGGTATCGTTAAAGCAGCGTCCAAGGCGGGTCGTGTTGCAGCATCTGGTTTGGTCACAGTTGTAAAATGTGACGGTATGGGCTGTGTCGTTGAATTGAATGCAGAAACAGACTTTGTTGCAAAGAATGAAAAGTTCCAGAAATTGGTTGCCGATGTTGCGGCCAAGGCAATGGAAATGAAGGGTGATTTTGATGCGACATTGAATGCAGTAAAAGATGATATCGCAGCAACAATTTCAACAATTGGTGAAAATATGAACCTGCGTCGTATTGCCAAGGTTGAAGGTGATAAAATCTTTACATACATCCACAATGCTTTGGTTCCAGGTATGGGCCAGATTGGTGTTGCGGTTGCAATCAATGGTGATGATGCAAAAATTGATGAAATCGGTTCCAAGGTTGCGATGCACATTGCAGCAAACAAGCCAGAGTTCATGACAATTGCAGATGTTGATCCAGTTGCAGTTGAACGCGAAAAGAAAGTGTTCATTGAATCTGGTGCAACAGCAGGCAAACCAGAAAACATCGTTGAAAAGATGGTTGAAGGCCGTATTAAAAAATACTATGGCGAATCAGTTCTGGAAGAACAGCCATTCGTTATGGATCCATCCAAGACAGTAAAAGAGGTTATTGCCGAAGCAAATGGTAAATTGGCTGGCTTTGCATTCTTTGTTTTGGGCGAAGGTATCGAAAAACGTGAAGACAACTTGGCAGACGAAGTTGCCAAAATGTTGGGCTAATATCGTTCGATATAAATAAAAGTCCCCCGATTGGGGGATTTTTTTATTGTAATTTGTTTATTGTTATACTATAATCCTATTGAATCAACAGGGATGTTGGCTCGGGGACGTAAGAAATCCTTTATAGTAGCGGTGCTGTTATGGTACTGTTTATCCGACTGTAACAAAATGGAAGACAGCGCGGATGCGCTTTTTTTATTTTGTTTTTATTGTTCCCGATTTTGGTCGGGGGGGGGTGTGGGTATACAACAGCGCGTAAGCGTAAAGCCCACACCGGTCATTCTACTATGTGATTTTCTTAACCCCCTGACCGTCAAATTCCTTTGACGGTTTTTTGGTTTAATTAAACGAAAAAAGGGAATAGAAAATGAAAAAAACTTTTGTGTTAACATCGTTGGCAGCGATTGTGATGTCGTCTCCAGCGATTGCAGCAACAGATGTGACATTTAGTGGCAAGTATAATGGCGATATGAATGTTGCAGATGGTGTTGCAGATACAACTTATGATTATGTTAAATCGGATGGAACAAGTGCATCGGGTGTTGCATATAATACGGACCCATTGTTGACTGATTTTACATATACTGACAAGGAAGGCAATCAAGCTGATTTATCAACGGGAACACCAGTACAATCTGATTTTGTCGGTGCGACAGTAGCAGATGGTGTGAATGTTAAAAGTACCCAGGAAGTTGTATCTGGTGCAACTGCCAGTCGTGGTAACTATACCTATGTAAATGGTGCAGGTGAAGAAGTTGTATTGGGTACGGCAGCACAAGATATGGTTGATACTCACACTTTGTCAGATTATGCAGGTGGTGCAGAAGTGACAATTACAAATGGTGCAGCCGACACAACATTTGATGGTTCGTTGTATTCGTTTGAATTGGATAATGGTAATAAATTTAGTTTGTCTGCAGACGGTACACAATTGTTAGATGAAAATGGCAGTGTTGCAACACCAGGTGCAGGCACAGAAATGGAAACAAAATTCAACGAAGCACAGGCTGCATATACCGCAGACAAAGCCGCCGTTGATGCCGCTGTTGCAGACACCGGGGCTAAATGGACAACAGAACAAGCAAATTTTGCCGCAGCAGAAACTGTATTTAATGACGACAGTGCAAAAATTGCAGAATTAGATGAACGTTTTGCAACAGTTGGTGTGGCGACAGAAGCGTTGGCCGCTGCTAAAGCAAATCAGCAGGTTGCGATGGATGCTTTTGTTGCAAATGGTGAATTGTATCAGGCGGCGAAAGATGTCTATGATGCACCTATTTTGGAAACAATAACTAATGGTGCAAATGATGCGATTGACAGTGCGTTGGCCCAGGGTGGTGCGATTCGCAACGAATTGGATCAGAAAGTAAATCTGTCCGATGCAGAAGAAATCTTTGCGGAAAAGCAACAGTGGGTTGATAACACATTGGGGATTGAATCTGCAAATTCTAATGCCGTCGCAGGTGCATTGACAGGTGAAATTGCAGGGGATGAAACAACATTCAGTGGTGCAATAAATGTGATTGATGATGCGGTGTCTAAGAATACGGCGGATATTGCAGCAAATAAGACAGCGATTGAAGCAAATGCAACTGATATTGCAGCAAATAAAACTGCGATTGAAACAAACGCGACAAATATTGCAGCAAATAAAACTGCAATCGAAGAAGAAGTTGCAAATCGTATCGCAGGTGATGATATGACGTTGTCTGCGGCGAAGGCGTATGCAGATGCTAAAAACAGCATGTCTTTGAAGTCTGCATATGATTATGCAGATAGCAAGGTCAATGCGCTGGAAGACGAGATGTCTGCAGGTATTGCGAGTGCAGTTGCAATGTCTTCTGTTGCTGTATCTAATGTTGCCAAGGGAGAGGTTTCTGTTGGTGGCGGTTATGGATATTATAACAGCCAATCAGCAGTTGCATTGGGTGCAGCAATGGGTCTGACAGATAACTGGTCTGTGAATGCAGCTGCCGGTTTGTCTGATTCAAATGTTACATTCCGCGCAGGAACAAATTATAAATTCAAATTGTTTTAATTTGTTGGTGTCCAAAAAACGGTCTTTTACAAAAGACCGTTTTTTATTTGTTATTGTTGTAATGCATTTGTTATTTCGGCGTAGTTTTCGTCAACGCTGCCGTTTGCGTCTATTTCGCTGAAGTGTATGCCGGGGGCGGTACGTAACCAGTCAACGGCCGGCATTGTTATACGTTCAAAGTTTTCCAATCTGTGACGGATTATTTTTAACGATGTGTCATCGTGGCGTGTGCTGCCGGCATTTAGACGTTTATGAATGCGTTTGATTAGTGTTTCTGTGTCTGTGTACAGATATAAAACGTGTATGTTATATTTGTTAGCATAATTTTCCACCAACCATTTTGCCTGACCCAATGTTCGTGGAAATCCATCCAGAATAATGTCTGTGTTGCCCGTTAGGCGTGCCTGCATTAAATTGCAGACCAGTTTATCTGGAACCAGGTCGCCAACGGATATTAATCTGCCTACAGGTGAATCCAGTGGTTCGGCACGCAGGATTGCCCCGGCTTCGATATGTGTGTATGGGTGCTGGGTCATCAGCATTGTGGAAAATGTTCCTTTGCCAACGCCGGGGCCACCCATCATAACAATAATTTGTTTTTTGTTCTTCATGGCATTAATTTTACCATAAAAAACATGGTCGGGCAAGATTGCACGACCATGAAAGAATTCATAGATTTATGAATTATTTTTTGCTGTTTTCAATAGCAGCACCCAAGATGTCGCCCAATACGGAACCAGAATCGGCTTCGTTTGAGAACTCTTTAACTGCCTGCTTTTCCAATGTGACCTGCAGGGCACGGATAGACAATTTAACAGTGTTGTCGTCAACGGAAACAACAGATGCTTCTACGCTGTCGCCAATGTTGAATTTGCCTGTGTCCTGTTCAGATTTTTCACGTGACAAGTCTGTACGGCGGATTACACCACGTACATCGCCTGCCAATGTCAAAACCAATTCATCAGGTGTTACTTCGGAAACTGTACCGCATACAACAGCGCCTTTCTTGATAGAAGCAGCGTTGTTTTCTGCACTTTCTGTCAATTGTTTGATACCCAATGTAACGCGTTCTTTTTCTGGATTGATGTCCAAGATTTTCGCAGTTACTTCTTGGCCACGAACGAATTTCTTTAATTCTTCTTCGTCCAGTTTGTTCCAAGACAAATCAGAGATATGAACCATACCGTCTAATTCAGGTGTCAAAGCGACGAACAGACCAAATTCAGTTGTGTTCTTGATTGGACCTGTGATTACATCGCCAACATTGTGGGTTTCTGCAAACTGTTTCCATGGGTTTGGTTGCAGTTGTTTATAGCCCAATGAAATACGACGTTTGTCTTGATCGATGCCCAAAACAACAACGTTTACATCCTGACCGTTTTGCAGAACTTTGCTTGGGTGGATGTTCTTGTTTGTCCAAGACAATTCAGACATATGAACCAGGCCTTCGATATTGTTGCCCAGATCAATAAATGCACCGTAATCTGTCAGGGATGAAACCTTGCCGGATACTGTGTCGCCAACGTTGAATGCACGTGACGCTGTTTCCCATGGGTCTTCTTCCAACTGTTTTGCACCCAATGAAATGCGATGTGATTCTGGGTCGAATTGGATAACTTTGACCTTGATTTTTTCGCCAACATGAACCAATTCACGTGGGTGATTTACACGTTTCCATGACAGGTCGGTTACGTGTAACAGACCATCGATACCGCCCAGGTCAATAAATACACCATAATCTGTGATGTTTTTAATTGTACCTTCGATAACTGCACCCAGTTCGATGTTTTTCATCGCTTCTTTCTGGGCAGCGGCGATTGTATCAGACTGAATTGCACGACGGGATACAATTGCGTTTGTACGCAATGCGTCCATTTTCAATACGCGGAACTTGTCCTTTAAACCAATCAAAGATTTTGCATCGCGGATTGGTTTGTGGTCAACCTGAGATGATGGCATAAATGCAAATACGCCATTGATGTCAACTGTAAAGCCACCACGTACAACGTCGATAATTGTACCTTCTGGATCAACGCCTTCGGCAACAGTCTTTTCCAGGTCTTTCCATGCTTTTTCTGCACGTGCCTTGGTATAAGACAGAACAGCAGTACCTTCGCGGGATTCATAACGTTCAACAAAAACGTCAATAATATCGCCAACAGATGGTACAGATGCACCGAATTCTTTTAATGGAACGCGACCTTCTGATTTCAAGCCAACATCAACCATTGCAAAATCACCACGGATGTCTTTTACTGTACCCTTGGTTGCATAGCCTTGCAAAGTTTCTTGGGAACCATAGTTCGCATCAAACATCTGGACAAAATCTTCGCCAGATACAGGATTAAATAAATCTTTGGATAAATCTTTCATAAGAAAATATTCATCAAAGTTTGCCACCCTTCACCAAGGTTTCGGGTGGCAAGCCACCTAAAATCTTTCTGGGGGTCTTGTGGGGTTAATCGGACTGATTTTACGCCCACCCGCAAAATCGCAATAATTATAAGTGTTTTTTTAGAAAATGCAAGGGTTTAGTGTGTTGATAGATTTTGTTCTTGTGTTGGATTTGCGGATCTTGTATAATTGTATTGTTATCGGGGGTTCCGGTAATGGGGTGTGATAGCCCCTACACGAAGCGTCACAAAGGGGAAATGGCGCATTTTTGCGTCCTTTTTTGTTTTTGTGATGAAAAATCTCCTGACCTTGGGTCAGGAGGGTGTGAATATATTGAATAAGCACACAATTCTTCGTGATTGCTATCAACCTCCTGACCACCACTTGGATTTAGCGGTGGTTTTTTACTGGGAAATGTAATGTGAGCAGGGGAATAATTATCTTTTTATTATTGGTTATGCCAGTGATGGTATATGCGGATATTGCATCGAAGGCGTATGTGAAGGGGGTTACAGAAACCAGGGTTGATACCGCGGCAACTGCAAATCAAACTATGGCGGGTACATATACGGTTTCTGGGATGTTGGTTGTGCCGACACCACCGTTGCCGACTGCAAAATGAGGTGTTGCAGTATTATGAGAAAATTACTTGTCTGTTTATTTATGTTGTTATTGGCCCCGGTGTATGCGGCGCAGATTGTAAATGTAGAATATATTCATAATGCGATTGCCCAAAAATGGGATATAACAGTTCCGTATAATTCTGCTTTGCCTGATCCGCGTGTTGCGGCGAATATGAAGTATTTGCTGACGACAATTGATGTGGCGAATGAAATTTTAAATGGGGAATCGACAACCGAATATGGTAATGGTGAATATGCAACGTTGGTTGCGGCGGATACGATTGCGACAAATAATGCCGTAGAACAGTTAATAAAACAGTCGATTGTATACCCCTTTACTGCCACAACATCCATAGATACCACAGAGTTTAGTTTTGATATTTCTGCTGCAGGTACATTCTATATTGATTGGGGTGATGGTCAAAAGCAAACTGTCACAAAAATATTTGCGAAAAATGAAAGATATTCGCATAGGTACGCCAAGGCAGCTGAATATAAAATACGTTTAGGTGGTGTTGCAACTGCGTATCTGTCTGGCAACCCGGTGATTAGTTTTATGGGAAATTCAAATTTGGTTGCAATTGATGGCAGTTTAGGTGCCGTATTCCCAACATTGGCAGATGGTAGGAATCCGTGTTTTTGGTTTACTTTTGCCAATTGTTATAATTTAACCAGTTCGATTCCGCAAGATCTGTTTGGTGGGATTTCTGGCCCGACAGGACAATATATGTTTGCTGGAACATTTCAAGATTCCGGTGTGTCAGGAAATATACCAGATGGTTTGTTTGCAGGAATAAGCGGAAGTCCATCTTCGTCTGTGTTTCAGGCCACGTTTGCTGGTTGTGTGAACTTGACCGGAAAAATACCAGAAAACCTGTTTGGTAATCTGTATGGGGGAGTTGATAGTGAGGCTTTTTCTCAAACGTTTGGTGGGTGTACGGGGTTAACAGGTATTCCGGAAAGATTATTTGGTGATATAACTGTCTCTTATGATGGATATCAGCTTGCAAGCATGTTTTATGGATGTGTAAACTTGACTGGACCGTCTGTACGTATTAATGGAGAATATCTTTATGATATTTGGCCGGATATACCTTTGGTCTCTGTGGAAGATATGTATGCTGGTGCAACTGGGTTAAGTGATTATGATAACATTCCGAAATCTTGGGGTGGGGGAAGAAAACGTGATGTTGTACCTGCACCCGATGATGCAGAATATAATGTTACTGCAATAACAACGCCGGAAACAGTATATTTTGAATTTGAAATTGCAGCAGGTGGTGTGTTTTATATTGATTGGGGGGATGGTAATACTGAAACATTCACAAAAAAATCTATCGGTTTTGAAGAGGTTTCGCATGAATATGCAATCGCGGGGACGTACAATATCAGAATTGGTGGTCAAGCAACCGAGTATTCAGATGATGCGGTTATTTCTTTTGAGGGTAATTCTAATTTAGCCGCTATGTCTGGTAGTTTGGTCGATGTGTTTCCAATATTGCCTGATGGAACAAAACCAAAATTTGCATATGCTTTTCAGGATTGTACAGAATTAACTTCGATATCAGAAAATCTGTTTGCTGGTATAACATCGCTTGAAAATAGTTCCGATGTATTTAGCTATACATTTGCGGGGTGTACTGGCTTGACATCGATACCTGAAAACTTGTTTGCTGGTATAACATCGCTTGAAAATAGTATTTATGTATTTGGTTATACATTTGCGGGGTGTACTGGCTTGACATCGATACCTGAAAACTTGTTTGCCAGTATAACGTCAGTTGAAAATAGTTACGCTGTTTTTGTGGGGACGTTTGAGGGCTGTACGGGGATAACAGCGATTCCGGAAAATCTGTTTGCCAGTATAACGTCAATTGAGACCAGCTATATGATATTTGCAGGCACGTTTGCGTGGTGTTCTGGTTTGGCTGGACCATCGGCACGAATTAATGGGCGATACATGTATGATATTTGGTCTGATGTTTCGCCAGAGTTTTTCTATGATATGTATGCGGGGTGTGAGGGGCTGAGTGACTATAATTGTATTCCAAGCGATTGGGGTGGTGGTGGTAAAAATTGTCTGTGGACTGATCCTGCCTGAAGCTGGTAGGATATAATAAAAATCTTTGATTGTTCAAACCAGACAAAATAAAAATCCCCAAAAAGGGGATTTTAATTCTGGTGGCCCTGGTCGGACTGTTTGATTCCCATGTTCGTTTTCACTCCATGGGCCCCTTTCGCTACGTAAGGCTTAAACTGTGCAAGGCTTGTTTTCGCCAACTGACGCCCCGAACCGGAGGGGGCTTCGTCCCCCCCGACCAAAAAAAAAAACCCCAAAAAAGGGGATTTAATTCTGGTGGGCCCGGGCCGGGTCGC
>JAZTWM010000005.1:0-15570 GCA_045635825.1 Candidatus Enterousia sp.
GTCATCGGATTTGGTTTCAGACATCCCAGCCAATAACATTGAACCACCAATACCCGTTGCACCCATGCCAACCGCCCCCAGTAATTTATTACCGGTGGATTGTTCACGTTCACGTGCCTGTTCCGCCAATGCTTCATAGTCCGTATTATCATCTACCGTATTGTCACCAGCCTGTGTCGGCGATTCAACGTCATCGCCCACTTCATCATCTGGCTCTGCCGGTATTATTTCACCATCCAGACACTCCCATACATCACCTACATAACTCCAGTTTCCACCCCGACATTCTTGTTCAACACATTTGGCATCATCATCTGCACCACGCAATACCCAACGTGGCTCAACACACGATGAAGGAATACATTCATCCCCCTGCAAAGTGCCAGTATTAATCCCCAACTCAAACTTACGACACCCAGTAGCAGTTACCGTATCTATTTCAGTCACGCAATCCAACCATTCTTCTATGTTGCTAGCGACACAAGAAGTAGTATTACCAAATATTTCTGAACGATTAACAGTTACAGGCTCACACCCAACATAAGATAGAATCAATTTTTCCCCTGTGCAATTCACGCCTATCTTAAAGTTCCCACTTTCATCTGTTAAGACGCACCGCTTTACTTTGTTAGTATCGTCAATGGCACAAACATGGGCGGTTTCCAACGCCTTTTCATCAACTGGTGCACCATCAACCGAATAATTCGCAGAAACACTACCTGTCACTTCAACCTGATCCGCATACAAATCCCCACAAAACACACACGCCAACACCAACCCAAAAACGGTAATCTTGGTTGCCTTTAACATGTAAAAAATGTTGATTTTCTGCCCCATCTCTCTACCTTGTTGACCTGATTTTCTGCAACAATCACACTCAGGCACTTTTTACAGTCCTTTGGAAAATTATACCACACCACCCCCAGATTACACAAGGGGATATTTATACAACCCACAAACAAAAAATCCCCCAATCGGGGGATTTTTTACTGATTCATCGAACTGAAAAAGTCCGCATTTGTTTTTGTCAAACGCAATTTATCCAACAGGAACTCCATCGCCTCTAACGTGCCCATTGGGTTAATGATACGACGCAAGACATACATCTTGGACAAGATTTCTTTGCCCACCAACAAATCTTCTTTGCGGGTACCAGATTTTGTAATATCAATTGCAGGATACACACGTTTATCCGACAACTTTCTGTCCAGAATAATTTCGCTGTTACCTGTTCCTTTGAATTCTGCAAAAATAACTTCGTCCATCTTGGAACCTGTATCAACCAAGGCGGTTGCAATAATGGTCAAAGAACCACCACCTTCGATATTACGTGCCGCACCAAAGAAACGCTTTGGACGCTGTAACGCATATGCATCAACACCACCGGTTAAAACCTTGCCACTGGATGGAACACAGGTATTATACGCACGACCCAAACGTGTAATAGAATCCAACAAGATAACAACATCTTGTCCAGCCTCTACCAGACGTTTTGCCTTTTCAATAACCATTTCTGCAACCTGAATATGGCGGGCTGCCGGTTCATCAAATGTTGATGAAATAACCTCGCCCTTGACGCTGCGTTGCATATCGGTCACTTCTTCGGGACGTTCATCAATCAGCAACACAATCAATTTCACATCTGGATAATTTGTCGCAATTGAATGTGCAATATTCTGCAACATAACGGTCTTACCGGTACGTGGTGGCGCAACAATCAGTGAACGCTGGCCCTTGCCTGTTGGCGAAATCAAGTCGATCACACGTGCAGACAAATTGCGACCACGATCTTTATCGTCCGCAACCTCCATCTTTAACTGTTCATCTGGATACAATGGCGTCATATCATCAAAAGACACACGATGTTTTAACTTTTCGGGGTTATCGCCATTTACGCGTTCAATTGTTTCCAATGCAAAATAACGTTCTGTCTCTGCTGCAGGCGCTTGGATTTGACCTTCGACATAGTCACCTGTTTTCAGACCATACTTTTTAATCAAATTTGGTGACACATACAAATCGTCTGGTCCTGCCAAATAGTTTGATTCAGGTGCACGCAAGAAACCAAAACCATCCTGCATACGTTCCAAAACACCATCACCAATCAGTGTAACCTTGTTATCAGCAGCGAACACACGCATAACCGCAAAACGCAGTTGCTGAACATTTAACTGTGATGGATTTTCAATCCCCATATCTTCTGCCATTTTCAGCAGTTGCTGTGGCGACTTCGCCTTTAATTCATTAATATGCATAAATAATCCTTTTGTGGAAATGTATTGCACAGAACTGTGCCATTGCTAGATAATATTATACAACATATTGACAAAAATGTCAAGTTTTATCAACAAACGAAAATGCCCACAATTCTGTGGGCATTTTCTTATTCCGCCAATGTTCCAACGGACATTGTAATACGGCGAATTCCACTGCTGATTGATTTTTCTTTGTTAATCTTGGCCTTCAAGATTTCACCAGTGTGATATACGTGTGTTCCACCGCATAATTCGCACGAAACATCACCGGCGGTAATAACCTTGACTGTATCGCCATACTTTTCACCAAACAGTGCCATTGCACCTTTTTTAATTGCATCTTCCATAGACATTTCATCATGTTCAACCGGCATATCCATTGCAATCCATTTATTAACCAAGTCTTCAACCGCCTGCTTTTCTTCGGCCGTCATGGCACGACCAAAGCGGAAGTCAAATCGCACAGAATCAGGCGATACCTTAGACCCACGCTGTTCTACGTCCTCATTCAAAACCGCACGCAATGCAGACTGTAACAAGTGTGTCGCAGTGTGTGCACGTGCCGTTTGCTGACGAACCGCACTGTTGATAACAGGGCGAACCATATCACCAACACTTAAATCCGCAACCAACACACCTTTGTGAATAACGACATTATCAACACGTGCCGCCTCGGTCACATTCAAGACAACATCTTCGCCACGTTTTAATTCACCCATATCGCCAACCTGACCACCCTGGGTGCCATAGAACACAGTTTTATCCAGCGCAATTTCTACTTCGTCACCTGCATTGGCCGTTTCAACAAATTCACCATTACGCAAGATTGACAAAACACGTGATTCCATTTCAACCGGTGCATACTTGGCACTGTCATCTGTATCCGCCAATTCTGTCTGTGATTCCCAGAATATGCGTGTTCCTTTGGTATTTGCACGACTGCGTTCTTTCTGTTCTGCCATTGACTTTTCAAAGCCAGCCACATCAACATCAATATTACGTTCACGCAAAATCATCTGGGTCAAATCCAATGGGAACCCATATGTATCAAACAATTTAAACGCAACATCACCTGGCAATACGCCATTATTCAATTTTGGAATTTCATTTTCCAACAACTTCATACCATTTTGCAACATATCTGCAAATGCATTTTCTTCGTTCTGCAAGATTTCAACCACACGTGTCTGTTCACGTGCCAATTCTGGATATGCATCGCCCATTTCTGTAATCAATGCTGGATACAACTTAGACAACAACGCCCCCTTGTGTCCCAAGATTTGACCATGACGCATCGCACGACGCAAGATGCGACGAATTACATAGCCACGATCTGTATTAGATGGGATCACGCCATCTGCGATTGCAAAACCAACACTGCGTAAATGATCTGTAATAACCTTGAAACTGGCGATATTATCTGCACTTTCTGCGACACCGGTCACATCAGACACCGCACGTTTCAAGTTCACAAACAAATCCGTATCATAGTTATCTGTCTTGCCCTGTAATATAGACGCAAAACGTTCCAACCCTGCCCCAGTATCAACATTCTGTTTTGGCAGTGGTGTTAAATTACCATTTGCATCCCTGTCATACTGCATAAACACGTCATTCCAGATTTCAACCCAACGTCCACCATCTTCGTCCGCAGATCCTGGCATACCACCCGGCAAATGATCACCCATATCATAATGCATTTCTGTACATGGGCCACATGGACCTGTATCACCGGCCGACCACCAGTTATCTTTGTCACCCAACAAGATTGCATCCTTGCCGGCAACCTTTTTCCAGATTTTTGCAGCCTCTTCATCACTGTAATGTGTGGTCACAACAATACGATTTGGGTCCAACCCGAACACACGGGTCAGCAATTCCCATGACATTTCAATTGCACCTTCTTTGAAGTAGTCACCAAATGACCAATTCCCCAACATTTCAAAGAAAGTATGATGACGGCCATCAAAACCAACGTCTTCCAAATCATTATGCTTACCGCCGGCACGAATACATTTTTGCACGTCTGCAACACGTGGCGCAAAGGCAGGTTCAACACCCTGTAAAATATTTTTCCATGGAACCATACCTGCAACCGTAAACAACAAGGTTGGGTCATTTGGTATCAATGACGCAGATGGCACAATTTTATGTCCTTTGGATTCAAAATAATCCAAGAAAGCCTTTCTAATTTCATTATAAGTCATATCTGTATTCCTTTTTTATCAGGGCGCATTGTATATATATTATGCGTCTGTTTCAATCATATTTTTTTCAGTTTCTGTTTCCTGAGGCACACCCACCGACAATGCCGTTTGGATTACACTATTATACCTTTCAATTGCACCACGAACCTGAACACCTGCATTCTTGCCCGTCAGCAATCGCATCCCATACTTTTCACGTGCCGTATCCAAATCAACAGCAATATAATTAACCTTGTCCATATATATTGGTGTTGCAAAGTCATTCTTGGCACGTGCAATTATGTTCAACACACTCCACATCATCATATCCACAGGCGGTCGCACACCCAAAGACACATCAATTTCCACAATCTTATCCATGCATCTGCAAAGCACATCCGCCATCTGCTGGGCCACATTTATGCGAACCAAAGTCCCAGCCAACCCCATATGCGGACGAACCAAATAAACATTTTCATTATCAACTGTATAATTATTACTGTCACGCATTACACGCAGGACGTCAACCAATCGCGTACGTAAAACCACCATATTTTGCAATACAGCAAAATTATTATCTGCCACATTTGGCACATCTGCACTTAATAAAATATCATCATCATCTGAAAATACAATCCATTGTGCTTTTAACTTATAACGCTGAACCGCCTTCAGGATTTCAAGCCTTGCACGCAACTGCCCCAGTTTTTCTGTCCCATTGACAATAAACAATTTCCCACGATACCCGTACCTGCGTATCTGGCGACGTTTCAGTTTTACATCTGGATTATCATTATAAATAACCAATATAACATTTCGCCCCAGCCTTGACACCCCCGGCACAGATATCCCCAGGCATTCATGATAAACAGTTGTAATTCCCACAACTACGGGCTTTTTTCTTTTAAACATAGCCAGATTTTAATTAAAAGTTTGAAAAATTGCAAATGCATTATTTTTTATGATATAATACAAACCAGACCACAGGGGGATTTTATGAAACCGACAATGCTGTTTGCAATTATATTGATGACATCTATTGTCTTGATGACAATGTTTAACATCACCCTATCCCCGACCCAGCCAATCACATTGGCCCAAGATGTGGCACAAAACGCACTGTATGTATGCCCAATCAAGGAAAATACTTGGTCACTAATTGCCAATGGGCTAAGCCAATTTCACAAACCACTATTAATTGGTCTGGCCTTTGCAATAATGTTGCTATGCTTCTCGTGGGCATGGGCATTATATCAAAACCTGCTAAAGGACAAGTTTGTTCGTGATGCATTCAAAACACCATGGTCTGCAACAAAAATGTTATTCTGGGCAACAATGATTATGCTGTTGATAATTCATAGTCCTGACCATTATCGCACGGTTCACGTAACAGGCGCACGTGGTAACTGGGTCTTATGCGAAAACAATACACCTGGGGCACGTGCCGTCAACGCCCAGGCAGTATACAGATAAAAAAAAATTAAAGGAATTAAAAAATCCCCAAATTGGGGATTTTTGTTTTATGCATTTTTTTCTTCTTGTTCTTTACACTTTGCAATATACGCCATCAGTCTATCAGGCTTTACACCCAACGCTTCTAATTGCTCTTTCGCTTTATCATACTTGGACTTTTTGTTTTCCAAAACCGCTGGCCCCGCATATGCATTATAGACCTTTTTATTCTTAAAACGTGTTGCAAAAGCCATATAATTAAAAGAATCTGGTCTATCATATCGTGCCAATGCATACCCCCAAACCGCCTGCATATCTGGTTCATTAACATCAAACATCGCCTCGCCCTGTGGGGTACGAATTAAATAATATGAACCATTCATCACATCATATTCATGTTTTTGGGTCTTAACACGTGTTGACGGACGGTTTATTCTTTTAATCGTTATATTTTTACCAATCTTTAGACTGGTTGCATGCATTGCATTTTCAGAAAAAGATACACCTTTCATTCTATAAGTGGGGATACCAGGTTTCCCATCCAAATATAACCACGACCTGTGACCTATTTTTTTGGAATCCAGTGTCTGTACCAAAACTTCATTATTATGATCACGCAACGCCAACATCGCTTCTGCTAAAATATCATATGGATCTAACTCTTGTTTTTTTGCCATTTTATTCTCCTAACTACCCAGAATATTATACCACAACAAACAACACATATCTATAATATCAAGATGGTACAACAAACAAATGCCCCATTGGGGCATTTGCTTAGAATCTATACGAACCCGACACACGAATATTATGTAACTGGATATCGTTATTATATTGATAGCGATAATCCAACCCCATCTGAACACCGTATGCGGATAATACTTCAACACCACCGCCAATATTCAACCACAATGGGTCAATGTTGATATTGTATTCTGTGTATTTTTCTGCTGGTGCAAACTTATACTTCGCAAAATCTGGCGCACCCAATACATCATATTCAACGCCAACAGACGCATACGGACGAATCTGTAACCATGCAGATGGATAAATCTTCTTTTGTGCCGTCACAGAATACCCAGGTGTCAAAATAAAGTAGCCATCAGACTTCAAACGCATATATTCTTTACCCTGAACATGTTCTTTGACATTAAAGCCAAAATTATACCCTGTTCTAGCATATGCATTACCAACAACATACTGATTCAAAATATCATGCATCAGTCCCCATTCGCTAATCAAACTAAATGCAGCCCCTTCGCCATCAATGGTGTCAACAAAGTTCTGATTACGATCTATATCAAACATATGAATATCCAAGAACGCATTACCATATAAACGCATCTTTTCACCCAATGTTTTCATCAAATAACCCCCCATACCAATATTCGTATCCGCAACATCAAACATGACATGCCCAGCAATAGATTCACCCGGCAAATACCCCAAGTCCATCACATCGTCTGCACTAGCTGCGGAATGGGAAATACGTCCGGTCAACCCCAGTACCAATGTATCAGTCTCTTGCCAGTCAAAGCCACCCGAAATACTAAAACGATTACCATCTGTATGCTTTGCGTCATCAATATCCTGATAGAACATACCATAATCAACATCAACCCACGCCTTCTTCAACTGACGATTACGATTCCAAATAAACTCATCAAACATACGATCTTCAAACGAACGGAAAGACGTATGCTCGTTCAATGCAACAGCACCCGACAATAATTCGATTTCACGTGCCTGGAACAAACGACTAAACCGTGCCAGCCCAGAACCATCTGCATTTTCTACATAATATTCCATACGATTATACAATTCATTGGCCATTTCCTGCATATTGGTACCGTCAAAAATAATCGGAACGATTTCCAATGGTGCCCCATTCCAGAACTTCTTATTGTGTGCCTGACCAATTAACAAATCATCCAATGCACCTGCCGACACATATTCACCATTAGTATAATCTGGTTCACGTGCAACAATTGACTGAATCTTCAAATCCTCTAACAATACAGGCCCGCCAAAACGTGGATCAAACACCACATACAAACTATCCGCCTGACCATCACCATTGACATCACGCACAGAAATATAGGCAGGTAAATCTTCGTCCGTTCCATTTACATCAATGTCATTCTTTACACGCAATGAATCCAAATAATTATAGCATAAACTGCCATCTGCATTACAGAACTTCACATCCAAATTACGCATTTGTTCCAACAAACTAAAGTTTTCAACCCCTTTGTCAGCATACAGCAACCATATTGCCGTTCCCTGATCCACTACATCAAATAAATTGATACCAATTTGACCATCTGCCAATTTTCCACCAAACGGATCAACCCCTAAACTAGCAGAATCAAACTGTGCCCCTGATGTGAACTTGCCATCGACCAAGACCAAGGCACGCCCATCTTCGGCATTTGTAATATCGCCCAAGGTATTGTCATCTGCCAAATTAACCGTTGACCAATAATTGACATCGGTTGAACCCGCCGCAGATGCATACGGCAACACAACTGCATTTAAAATACTATTTTGGTCAAAGATATAATTTCCACCGACATGCATCTTTTCTAGACCAATAAACTCAACCCCACCAGACACATCACCTGCAACGTCAACCATCAGCCAGGGCAATTCTGGATCATCAAATGCCCAAATATCACCTAACTGTGCTGCAAATCGCAAATCTGTGGCCACAATATCACCCGCAACATCAACATCACTGGTATTTACAACCAATTTGCCAGACTGATTAATCTGTGCGACATCAATTGACGATGTTGTGATTTCATAATCCTGTGCCACAATATTAATGTCATTAACCGACAGACGGCCATTATAGCCCTGATACAAAGACGCGCCTGTTGCAATTGCCCCTGTCATGGTCATACCCGCACCATCCAACAACAAATTACCCGAATTCATTGTCAATGTTGCAAAATCCAACATCCCGACCCCAGAATCAATCATCAACGTACCAGAATCATTAATAATATTACCTAATGTAACCCCCTGTTGGGCACTAAATGCAGACAGACCAGCATTTGTTAAATTCAACGCCTCAAACTCACGCCCTGCCCTCACAGTTAAATCAACACCATCTGCAACAGATACATCACCAGAAACACGAACACTGCCTGTAACATCATATGTTGCATTACCCGCCTCTGCAACAAAGCCACCACGCACACTCAAATTATATGCATTAAACTGTGTCGCATCCACGTTCAGCATTCCCGATGTTCCACCATGCACCAAATCACCACTGACTGTCACATTGCTTGAAAAACGAACACTATCGGCCATGATATTGACCTGATCTTGTGCAACCAAACTGCGTGCATTCAGGGCATTTGCAGAAACATCCACAACCCCAGACAACTGAACAATATCTAATGCAGTAATATCCCCAGCAGAAGTCAACTTCAAAGAACCTGCATTATCAATATTTGCAAAAACCATCCCTGCATCCGTTGTCAAGAACTCTGCATCACCCTGGTTATCTAAAGACATCATTTGCAAAGATTGTGCAGACAAAGTCCACGAATCTAAATTGGTAAATGCACCGCCAACCGCAACCAAGCCACCCGCAGTTACATTCATAACACCACTATTATCAATATCACCTGCAACCACAAAATCATCCGCAGATTCCAGTGTCAAATCCATATTTTCTGCAACAAAGACCGACCCAACCCGAATATCTGCACCTTCTGCAGTCGTCTGCATAACATAAGGTACGGTTCCTGTAACACTGAAACCATTTGCAGGCAAATCCAAATCAGTCTCAGGATCAACAGACGATTGAACATACAATGCACCCGTAATGTCAATATCACCATTATCTGCCAACAAACCATTTCCTGCCGATATCATTTTGGCATTATCAACATTCAAAGACCCAACAATTGCCTCATCTGCATAAATTGCTGCCACACCTCCATCGGCAACATTAAAGCCACCATCAATATCAACCGAACCCGAACTGGAACCACCAATTCCTGCCCCCAAGGACAACATCCCCTGATTAGCAACAAAAACATCTTCACCAACAGCAATAGATTTATCTGCAACCAACTTCAAAGAACGTGCAACATTTGCATCAACAACACTGATACCACCGCCAACGACCACTTGATTGGCTGATAATTGGAACGCCTCTGCCCCAGTTGTGGCAACATTTACATTACCACCACCAGTTGCAATCATATCACCAGCGGTAACATTACCTGCAATTTGCACAATCCCTGTACCATCTGCAGACACATCTACGTTCTTAACATTTTCTTCAAAGTTCAATGCACCATCTTGTGCGACCTTAATTGCATTTGCAACCTGAATCGCACCACCCTGGGCATCAATATTCAAAACACCACCATTGGCCACCAATGAACCAAAGAAAACAGGCCCCATCAAATCTGCACCTGTATCCCCCTCGGCATAAGAGCCACGAATATTCATCACACCTGTATTATTTGTTACAACACCTGCCACAGCAATATTTTTCGCAAAAATATCAACCAGTTGCCCAGAATTAGTCACATCACCAGATATCGCAACTGTCCCATCCCCGGTATTAGATGCCATAATCGTCAACTGGGCATTTGCACCTGTATTTAACACATCACCATTTGGCAAACCAGATACAGTATCCCCATATAAGTTACCTGTTCCACTTGCCCCATTCAACATAATGGCAACCTGATTGGCATTCAACAGCATCTGTCCCTGGTTTGTAATATCCCCATTAACCCCCAGCGTACCAGACGCAATCAACTGTGTCTGTGACCCGGCAACCCCAGAAACAAAATCATTCACTGTCAAATTACCATAATCACCTGCACCACTATTTGGGTTAACTGCATCCGTCCCTGCCAACACCGACAAACTGGCACCATTATTTTGTATACGATTAACATCCACAGATTGGGCGGCAACCACCATGTTTGCCCCCTTGTTTCCTTGGGCACCATTGACAATATCTGCATTATATTGCCCCAAATACAGCCCTGAATCACGTACATACAACTGAAAATCATTCAAATTATTGGCAAATGCGGACTGCCATGCCGTATCATCTGCAATTTCTAATGAACCTGTTGCCAGATAAAAATCCGCATCCAAATTACCATTATTCAAGTTCCAACCATCAAACAAGTACGTCACACCGGCGACATTACCATGGAACACACCATTATTTACCAAAGAATAGCCATCAACACTGCCATCTACTGACAAGTTATTAACATCGATTGTCATGGTTGATGCAGAATCTTCATTAGAAACAATACCGCCAACCCTCAAATTCGCACCACCTGTCGCGACCACATCCATATTACCAGATGACTTATTCTCTAGTGCCCCACTAATATCAATTCCATTTGGCGTAACCGCAGCACGCCCACCGGTCGCATCCACCGCCAATGTCATATCACCTGCATTATTTTGCACTGTACCCGATACACTAATATAATTATTCGCCGAAACATTTACATCTTGATCCGTACCAGACACCAGACCTGCCATCTCAACAGCGTTGGCCACAACAGAAAAATCCCCTGCATTAACGTTAACCTGACCCATCAATGCCAGATTTGCATCAACTGTCATGTCACCATACGTAATAACCGAACCATTAACCGTCAAGACATCAATATTTTCCAAAACCAGGCTGGCAGACTGTGTATTATCACCAACCTTGATTCCTTCGTTAACCTGATTACTGCCAACCGTCAGGTTAAACGCACTTGATGGATCATTAGACTTGAACGCTAATGTTTTTCCACCCAAAACCTGTAAAATTGAACCAATTGAAACATCGCCTGTTGAAATCACAGTAAAAGGATTCGCCGTTGTATTCAGCACATATAAATCCCCTGAAATACTACCCTGATCAGACGGCACACCAACATACATATTCCCCGCAACAGAAAACCCACCTGCGACATAATCCGCATCACCTGACGCACCACGACCAATCGCCAACAACCCATTGCCCGAATTAATTGTAATCGTACTGCCCGAACTGACAGCATTTTGCCACGCAGAATCAGTGGTCGACACAGACTGCTGACCAGATTCAGGATTAACAACAACCGCACCTGCCCCCATTGGCAACAGGCAGCACATCAAGGGAACTAATTTTTTTATCATTTCTCTTTTCTTCCAATCACAATTATGATTATATTATGGCACATTTCATTTTATTATGGCAAGATGAAATTAACGGTCTTATACTAATAAGACACATAACATAGCAAGGGAGAAAAAGTATGTTTGAAATCAAAAGCATTCACGCACGCCAAATTATGGACAGTCGTGGCAATCCAACAATTGAATGTGATATTGAATTGACCGATGGCGCATTTGGTCGTGCAGCCGTTCCATCTGGTGCATCAACCGGCACATTCGAAGCATTGGAACTGCGTGATGGTGGCAATGCGTACATGGGCAAAGGCGTATTAACAGCGGTAAAAAACGTAAATGAAATTATTGCCCCTGCATTGGTTGGCATGGACGCATCAAAACAAACTGAATTGGATGAAAAGATGCTGGCATTGGACGGCACACCAAACAAAGACAAACTGGGTGCAAACGCTATTTTGGCCGTATCCATGGCATTGGCACACGCTGTTGCGAACGCGAAACACATTCCATTATATGAATATATTGCATCTGTATACGGCAACAACAATCCATGTGTATTACCACGCCCAATGATGAACATCATCAACGGCGGTGCACACGCAGATAACGGTCTGGACGCCCAAGAATTCATGATTATTCCAAACGGTGCCAAGAACGAAGTCGAAGCAATCCGTATGGGATCCGAAGTATTCCACAACCTGAAATCCATCTTGAAAAAAGGCGGCAATTCAACAAACGTTGGTGACGAAGGTGGTTTTGCACCAAACTTTAATTCTTGTCGCGAAGCATTGGATACAATTGTTGCGGCAATTCGTTCCGCAGGATACGAACCAGGCACCCAGATTTCAATTGGACTGGACGTTGCATCATCTGAGTTCTATGCAGACGGTGTATATAATTTCGAAGGCAAAAAATTATCAACCGATGAAATGATTGAATTCTATGAAAAACTGATTGCAGAATACCCAATCATCTCTATCGAAGATGCATTGGCCGAAGAAGATTGGGACGGCTGGAAGAAATTAACAGAACGCATTGGCGACAAATGCCAGTTGGTTGGTGACGACCTGTTTGTAACAAATCCTGCACGTCTGTCACGCGGTATTGAAAACGGTGTTGCAAACGCAATCTTGATCAAAGTAAACCAAATCGGTTCTTTGACTGAAACATTGCGTGCAATCAAAATGGCCCAAGACGCAAATTATGGCGTTGTCATTTCCCACCGCAGCGGCGAAACCGAAGACACAACCATCGCGGATTTGGCGGTTGCAACAAACGCAGGCCAAATCAAGACAGGTTCTATGTCACGTACAGACCGCATGGCGAAATATAACCAGTTAATCCGTATCGAAGAAAAACTGGACAATAACGCAAAATATGGTATATAATCACCATATTGTAAAACGGGGGGCATAAAAATGCCCCCTTTTACATAGAAACAAAATGAATAAAATTGATATAATTTTAATAATCAAATATATCGCATGTACATGCGTACTGGTTGGCATTATTTTTGCCCCTGCATGGCTGGCACGTCAAAACGGACGTGGCAAGACAGACATGTACGCCGTCCGTTTGGCCAGTTGGATTTTCGGATGGACAATTATCGCATGGGTCTGGTCATTATTCTGGGCCACAAAAAAGTAGTTAACAATCACCGTATTTTTTGATAAAATATATACAATATGTAAAAACAACCTAATTAGCAGGCTTGCCCAACCGTGCACAAAAATGACACAACACAACCATTTTTTAAACTATCCCAATCTATGGCTTTGGGGTTGGTGTTGGCGTGTGTGTTTGTTAATAGGGCTGATGCTACTGCACCGTATCGTGGTTTACAGTCTGGTGATATGACATTAATTGATGAGGGCTTTGAAAAAATAGAATTTGGCGAATATGTTTTATGTTGTGATGAGACGGGGGGGAATTGTACAAGTGAATATGACGAAGATTATGGTGGAATCGCATTGATTATGGGCTTCTCAGTGGATGGGGTGGATGCATATAAGTGTACAGATGGAGAATGGAAACATGGTACATCTTACGGCCTGTGTGACTTTAATACAGTACCGAACAATACATATGGTAACGTGGAAGAATGTATTTATACCACAACTAATCAGTATAATTATTGTACGCATCGGGCAACTAAAAGTGATGTTAAGTATTATCACAAAGCCGGTGTAAATGGGGCATGTGTGTTTCGTGGATGTGCTGATTATGCAGCATACGTTGCCCCGACTAATGCCGCCCCTTATTGCGAGAGAGTAAAGTCACAATGGCTAATTGTGGGGGATGATGCTTATAAATGTGGCACTAGTGGGTTGGGAAATACCACTGTTCGGAGTGGAGTCATCGCAAAAAAACCACAAAATAAGCAAGAGATACAAAAACAAGAACACGACACATTGTGTGGTGATGATAACAAAATGTATATTTGTGACACTACAGGTGCTGGCGATTATTGGAGGGAAAATGGGGCCTGTGAAAATGCGTCAGCCAATAGTGTGCATGAGGTAGAGATAACTGAACAACCAGAATGTCAAATTAATGAGATTCAGCCAGCTGATTGTAACAATCAGATTCCTGGGGCTGCAGAATGCGAAAACAAATGTATAAATGGAAAATGGAAATTATATGTTAAGAGTTGTTTAGATAACACTTATCGTGTTGCCCAAGGTGGATTAATGTGTCAAAAAATTACACAACCAACAGTGGCAACGGATAACACCGACGATACCGATACGTCAACCACAAATTGCAACAGCCAGGATGGTTGCACGATAGATTGTGTCACAGGTGCAGAATCAGTTACATTTACAGGTGGATACTGTATTGCCGAAACGTGCAAGTCCAACTATTACAAGGTAAAGAAATCTAATGTATATCAGGGGTGGTGCCAATACATATCCTGTCCAGCAGACCAAGAACCCAACATAGACGCCCAAGAGATGTGGGATCAAACGACTGATAAATGTCGTGCAAAACAATCTGCGGAAACAGAAGTTGTGCAGGAAACAACAGAACAACCTGTGGTTGCAGAGGAAACGTCTGGTGATACAATAGAGGGGCCAGCGGCAACATCTGCGGCACCATCCGGTCCGGCTGATGGGGATGATTGCAAGGATAAGATGTATAAGGCGGATACTGCCACATATCAAAATGGCGTATGTACCGTTCACACATGTTATGCAGGGTTTGAGGTAAAAGAAAACCAATGTGTAGAAATCTCTGGCCCATGCAAGAGTTTACCTGATAATGCGACACGTGGTCATCGTGAATATGATGCAGGCACAGATTCTGAAAAATGTATCGTTGATGATTGCGTTGATGGATATGTTGTTGCAGATGATAATATGTCATGTCGTGAAGACTATGAAGCATTGGCGGAACAGGCACGTGAACGTGAACAATCCACCGGTAATAAATTACTGGGGGCGGTTGGCATGGGTGCAACGGGTATTGGTGGTTCAATGTTATTGGCTGGGATGTCTGAAACCAAATCCGATGAC
>JAZTWM010000006.1:0-94220 GCA_045635825.1 Candidatus Enterousia sp.
ACAGGCACGTGAACGTGAACAATCCACCGGTAATAAATTACTGGGGGCGGTTGGCATGGGTGCAACGGGTATTGGTGGTTCAATGTTATTGGCTGGGATGTCTGAAACCAAATCCGATGACGAAGCCGAACGTGCGATGAAGGCATATCTGTCAACATTCACATGTAAATACGGAAATGAAAGTGTGCCTGGTGGTACAATGAACGTGGAAATACCGGGCGGTAATGAACTGATACAAATGTATGCAGAATATGTTGCATTGGCAAATGATTTGAAGGTACGCAAAGAAGCCCTGGGGATGAAACCTGGGATAGAGAGCGAGGCGATATTAGATTCTGCGACATCTGGTTTATATGACGATGTTTCCACTGGCAAGACCAAAGGTGCGTATGCATCATTGGCACGTGCGTTATCAGATCCCAACAGCGAAGATGCGAAATTATGGGCCGCCCAACGAGAGGAGTCAGAAGAGAAGAAAAAGACCGGTGCGATTGTTGCGGGTATTGGTGCAATTGGGTCATTGCTGGGTAATGTTGCAATAAATAAAATTGATTGGAAAGCAAAGCAAAAGAAGGTTTTGCGTGATTTAGAGGATAATGTTGCAAATATCACGCCGCCAAAGGTTAAGTGTCCACAAGAGGCGACAGGTGGTGTATATTCACCAGATTGTGATTGTTCTGGGGTTGGTAAGATTTACAATCCTAATACGAATCAATGTGAGGAAAAGGATCTGTCTGGGGTTGTTGATGGTGTGAAGTCGACTGCACAAGATGTTTTGGTGGTTGCACAAGATGCTGTTGAGGCTGTGGTGGGTACAGCAACGGTGGTAAGAGATGATGCGGCAAATCTGTCTGCAGACGCGATGTTTAAATTTGGAGAGTCGAATTTGTTACCTGGGGCACAGACGGCACTTGATGAGTTTGTAAGAGGGTTGAGACGAGAAAAATTGTCTGGCTGTACTATAAATGTTGTTGGTCATACTGATACCAAGGGTGGACTTAAATTTAATGAGAAGTTATCAGAGGCTCGTGCAAACTCTGTGGCGGGTTATTTGCAGAAACCTGATTTTAAAGATGTGATACATACGGTGATTCCAAGTGGTCTGGGGGAGACACAATGTCAGTGTGGAGTGACTGTCAAGTCAGTCGAAACGTATAAGAATGATAATAAAGACGTATGTGTGAATAGAACATCGGGTACACCAGTCCCAGATGAAATGGCCTTTGCACCATGTCGTCGTGTTGTGGTTTCCTTGGTGTGTAATGCAGGATCTGCATTTGATGCAAATAGTGCAGGAGAGGATCTGGGTGCTGTATTAGGAACGGTGACACAAATCGTAACACCACAGAACTAATCGTAGATATGCTTTTGAAACAATCCCCCAATGGGGGATTGTTTTGTGGGTGTTAAAATTGTGTTTGATGGGTTGTGGGGTATGTGTTATTGTTTTATGTTTATTTTTGCGGGATATATTTTACATCCCTCCCTTTGTCATTCCGGGGCTTGACCCCGGAATCCAGGTAGTGCGGATATTGGTGGTGTATTGTTTTATTTATTTTTGATTACACCTGGATCCTGGGGTCGGGCCCCAGGATGACAATCGCTTTGGGTGTGATATATGTTTTTTGTGGGGTATGTGGTTTGTGTGTGGGGGTGAAAATGCGGGTGTATTTATTTGTGGCGATTTTTATCGCCATTTGTTTTTCATATGTTCTTGGTGTGCGGTATGGTGCCATGCGTGCAGGGCGGGAATGCACCAATGCACAACAGGTCAATCAAAGTAATATGATTAAATTACAGGGGGTGGTTAATGCAGAGGTTCTTGGTCATGGGGTTGGCGATATTCGTGACATCTTGCGTAAAAAATACACCATTGCCGAATGATGTGTGTATGCCGATTTTGTGCATGCCTATTTATGGTCGTGCAACAGATTGGGATGTAATCAGTGATGATTTGGCACGTAATATTTATCGGCATAACCGATTGTGTGCAGAATATGCCAAACGGGATTGAAAAAATGTTGGACAGAAACTATATTTAGTGTGTGGGTTGTTCAAACAAGAGGTTTGTATAATGGCTGTGTTTTGTGACAAAGATTTTTATTTGAAACCATCGCATCGTGCCATGACGGGGTGTTTGGCACAGGGTAAGATCTTGCGTCCACAGGATTTGCAAGATGTGTACAATCGTTGCAGTGTGTCCAAAGAATTGGGTGCTTTGCCACCAGAATTGCGTCAGCAACTGGGGCGTGGGGCGGATGTCGCTTGGGAAACCACTCGTTTTCGTGCGGTATTGGACAGGTTTTTGCGTGGGCATATGTCTGAATTAGAATCTGCGGATAAAGATATGGTCTATGATATACCGGAATTGTCCCGCATGTTTGGTACACGATGCGTTTTGGAAAGTCGTGGTATAAATGTTTATGGTGTGCATCCATGGGGTGGGGCGGTTGGATATGTATGCAAATTGTCTTTCCCAGACATAAATGCGCATTATGCATTGAAACTGTATTATAAACAACCAATGTTGACCGATATGTCGGGGCATGGGCCATTGTATGAAATACCGGCGGCATTTGCGTCTAATCGTGCCGAACCAAAAGATAATAATCCGGTTTATATGGCATCTTTGCAGGATGAAATGCAATATATGTTGTCAGCCTGGGCAGGTGACAAGGTTGATTCCATATCTGCACGTGAAAATAAATATAAAATCTTTCAAACACGTTTTGACGAAGGTGAAAGTCGTAATTTGCGTGCGGGTCGCAGAATTGATTGGGGTGAAACATATAAGACGGCATATGGAAAACTGTCATATCGTGGACGCAAATTGTACCGTCAGGTCATGAACCGTGACATGGGGGCGGTGGCACATTCGTTTGCAAATGCCAAAGATGGTTTGGCCCAGCGTGATTTGGAACGTGCAATCAAGGTTGCAAAAATAAATGCACGCAAAGATGAAAACTTGCCTGTGCGTATATTCTTGCGTGATATGGAATCTAATGTTCGATAAAAAATTGCCCGTTTGGGCAATTTTTTATTTTCCTTGGGCGATGTCCAATAATTCTTGGACGATTGTGGCACTTCCTTTGTCGCCAGTTGGTGCGTATTCCACAAATTCAAAACTGTATGCATCTGCAAATGCACGTGTCAATTGGCGTGCGACTTCAATGCTGATGCCATGTGGTTCTGGGACCAATACATCATTAAAACACTGTGGATCAATGGCATCATAGTCAAATGATACGACAAATCTACGATTGCCAATTTTTTCACGAATTTCATTAATGATTGCCTGGACGGATTCGGTGTCCTGTAATTCATGGGCGTGCTTGATATAGATGTTTTTGTCTTTGACGTTTTTTATTTCGGATGGTTCATATGAACGTGATGCCAAATAAAACAGATTTTCTGGTTTTAATGCCGGTGTGCGTTTCTGCAGGTTCAACCATGGTGCGTATCCATCACCCAATAATGCACGTACGTTTGTTCCATGTGGGGCACCAGACGCTTCGGTACGAGATGATTCAGGGGTGTGCATGTCCAAGTGCGCATCAATATATACCAAGCAAATGTCTTGGTCGGCAAATTGATCGGCAATCGCAGAAAAATGACCAAAGTTTACAGAATGGTCGCCACCAACCATAATGTGCGATTCGGTTGGTGTGGCGGCATAGATTTTAGTTTGGATTTTCAGGTTTTCTGCAAAACGATCAGCCTGGCATTCGGCCAAGTTGAATTCATCTGGAATAACCGCAATCCAAGGATTGGCTGGAAACATTTTGCGAATCGCACCTGGCCCCAGGGCAGGGCCTTGGTCTGTAATGTTTGCGGTTGCAGCGCGACCGTATTCAATACCCATTATTGTTTTCATTTATAAGACTCCACTATACTTTCGGCGGCATTTTTTATTTTTTGTAGTGACGCTTCATAGACGGCACAGTCACGTGCAATGTCAGATCGGTATGCGTCACGCAGGTTGCCCGCCATATAATAACAACCACGCAGATGCTGTACACAGTATTCGTGACCGGTTGTAAAGGCATTTTGGCCACGAACACGACTTTCCATGCTGGACCAGTCTATATTTAACGCATTGTCCAGATTTGTCCAGGAATTTTCGTTGCTGTATTTGCCAACAGTATCCATCCAGTATTTGTTCATTTCGTTATCTGTCCATTTGTTTGCGGACTTAATCGTCAGGATGCTTGTAATTAACTGTTCAATCGCAGGCTGATACTGGGAATCGATTTGTGATAATTTAGAACTGCAGTAACAGCGGTTATATGCACTGTTTGGGCGTTCACAATAATTGTTCATGCATTCGGTATAGTCCGCCAGACAACGTGTCGATGATATGCGTTCGGTTGGGGTGGTTTGAATTGCGGTTGTTGCAGACCGATTCGAATATGTTGGTTGGGTGCGGTTTGGGGTTGTGTTTGATACAACGTTTTGTATCTGGTTTCCACGAATGTCACCACGTCGTGCCATTTGATTTGAATTTGTTGCACGTCTGGCAACAACACGACGGGTGGCGGTACCTGGGGCGGCGATGCCGGTGGTGGTACTGCGTGCAGTTGTTGTGGTTGCAGTGTTATTGCGTCCACGACGTGGAACAACCTTGCGTTTTTGGCCAAGTTGTGTTGTTTTAACAACGGTGTTTATAGGGCTTAGCGATTGGGGCGTTGTGGTGCCTGGGTTCAGGTCTGTACGCATTTGGTTGTTCATATATGGGTACATGTAATTATAGTTATAGCCCGTTGTATTGGTTAATCTTGCATCACGTGTGGTGGCATGCAATGTTCCAATGCATCCAAATAAAATCGCAAAGATAATAAAGTGTTTTCTCATTTCCTTTATTATAATAGAAAACTTAGTCAAAACAGACAAGCATAAAATTAAAATAAAAGTTTGCATTTTAAAAAAATGTTGTTATAATGTGTGTCGTTTCGGGGTGTAGCTCAGTCTGGTAGAGTGCTTGGTTTGGGACCAAGATGTCGATGGTTCGAATCCTTTCGCCCCGACCAGATATTTAAAACCGTCGCTTTTGCGGCGGTTTTTTCTGATTGGGGCGTGCGGATTCGAACGGTAAATTAACATTTACCAAGGTTCGAACGTTTCCCTCGGCACGTTGTGCCTGTGGGGCATTCGTGACGATTTTGCTGTGCTTTGCGTGCAAAATCTACTCATTGTCGCCCCGACCAGATATTTAAAACCGTCGCTTTTGCGGCGGTTTTTTGTTTTGTTGAATGTTTCAAATTGCTTGTTACGTCGAATGAAAAGGGATTATTGTTTGCTGTATAATTGCCACAGGTATTCAAATCGGTTGGTGAACTCTTGATTGGGTTGATGGAAAAATATGCAATTTTCGCTGTTGTGTTTAGAGGCGTTGGTGGTCCAGTTATAAGAGCCCGATACGATATAGTTATTATCAAAAATTGCGAATTTGTTGTGTTCGATTTTGTGTTTTTTGTTTGTTCGTAGGGGAATGCCTGCGTTTATAAAATCGGCAATCATAGATTTTTTGCCCTTGGATTGGGTGCGGTCTGTGATTATGCGTACCGGTATGCCACGATTGTGGGCGTTAATGATTGCGTTGCCGATTTGTGGATTGGTGATGGAATAAACTGCGATGTCGATTTTGTTTGCCTGATTTATGTGATTGATTATGTTGTTTTCACATGCGGTGCCGGGGGTAAAGTAAACCTGAACAGATGATGTTATTGTCGGTGTTTGGTGTTGTATCGTGGGGTGGACGCATCCGACCAGTAATATGGGTGCAATAATAATATATAGTAAAAGATTTTTTGTTTTTTGGCTCATCTTGTGTGGGTATTGTATATTAAAATAATAAAAGAATCAATGAATAGATATAGTGTGTGTTGACATTTGTTTGTTTTGTGTTAAATATTATTTGTTATGAAGACAGTTAAATTGCCATCAAATTATGATGATTTGGATATAGATGTTGCCTTGTGTCGTCCTGTGGGTACGCCGGTGGCGGTTGTGCAATTGGTGCATGGGATGTGTGGTTGCAAGGATAGGTTTTATCCAATGATGGAATATTTTGCACGTAATGGTGTCGCATCGATTGCATGCGATTTGCGTGGGCATGGCGACAGTGTAAAGAGTGTTGATGATCGTGGGTATTTTTATTCTGGTGGTTATCGTGCATTGGTTGATGATATTCGTGTGGTCAGTTCTTGGGGGCAGCAAGAGTTTTCAGGTGTGCCCTTTTATTTGTTGGGGCATAGTATGGGGTCGATGGCAACGCGTGTTTATGCTAAGCAGGATGATAGTGCTTTGTCTGGTTTGATAGTTTGTGGCAGTCCCAGCAAAAATCCAATGTCTGGGTTTGGACAGTTTTTGACGGGTGCAATGTGTTTGGTGGGGTTGGATAAAAGTCGTGCGGGTTTCTTGCAGGATGTGACAGATGCAATCTATAATAAAAAGTTTTCTGCCGAAGGGGCAAGAGCCTGGGCGTGTTCAAATCCACAGTCGCGTGCAGAGTATAAAAATATGCCGCAATGTAATTTTAAGTTTACGATGAATGCAGCCAATAATATGATGAAGATGATGCGTGATACATATGATTTGAATGGTTGGAGTGTTAAAAATCCGCAAATGCCGATTTTGTTTATCTCTGGGGCGGATGATCCATGTATGATTTCAAAAAAACATTTTTTAGATTCTGTGCAGTCAAT
This sequence comes from Candidatus Enterousia sp., assembly GCA_045635825.1. Classification (GTDB taxonomy): domain Bacteria; phylum Pseudomonadota; class Alphaproteobacteria; order Rs-D84; family Rs-D84; genus Enterousia. The sequence goes on from JAZTWM010000006.1 coordinate 6,705, forward strand.
GCAAAGGGTTGGGTATGAAAATGTTAGCTATTCTGTTTATCCCAAAATGCGTCACGAAGTTTTGAATGAAATAGATAAGCATCGTGTCTGGGGTGAGATTTTGGGGTTTGTGAAAACCAGATAGTTTGTGTTGTATATTTTTTTTAGATGGATAGTATATATTTCTTGATTTGGTTAACATAGATAAACTATAATAGTTAATGTTGCTTAATTGCATGGTGGCTGTATGAATGAAGAAATAATGCGTTTTTGTCGTGCGTTTATGCGTAATAAATCTGTGGATTTGCCAGTTCGTCCCAGTCAGTTTGCGGTGCTGGATATAATGTGTTCTGTGCCGGGAATGCTTACGCCTGTGGAATTGTCACGCAGGTTGGGTGTTTCTAAGGCGATGATTAGTATGCATTTGTCTGCATTGGTTGATATGGGGTTGGTAATGCGTGTGCAATCGCCCGAAGATGGACGTAGTGTTGTTGTTATGCCCAGTCGCCAGGGGGTGGAATTGTTTAACAAAGTTTCACGTGCCAGTAACAAGCGGGTTGAAATATTGTCTAAAAAAATGGGAAAAGGGCAGTTTGATGAATTGTTACGTTTGATTGGTGTGGCGAATCAGATTTTGGATGATGGGTCTGCAGTTTAAAGTGGTTTTATTCTTATTTGGCTTGAATTTTATAAAAAATACTATAAAATAGTGTGGTGTTGCGCCCTTAGCTCAGCTGGATAGAGCATCAGATTTCTAATCTGCAGGTCACAGGTTCGAATCCTGTAGGGCGTGCCAAAAATTTAACCGTCACGAATGTGGCGGTTTAATTTTTATAAGAAAAAACAGATTATTTATCTTCTGGGTTATCTGTGGTGGTTTGGTTTCCTGGTATGCATAGTTTGGCAAAGTCGACAATGGATGTATTTGTTGCGTTTGTTATTTTGGCGATTGTGCTGCACGATGGCCAACGTGGTGTGCCGTCAGGTGAAAATTGCTTGCTTTTGTTGAATGTGGTGGAATCAAGGCCGCTTAGTTTTGCCAGCCCAGAGCAGGTCAAGCCATGAAGTTTGGCTAGCGTTCTTATTGCGTTCCATAACGACTGGTGGGTCATGGTTTTTTCTCCTTGTGGGTGTGTGGGTTTATTTTCTTGATTGTTGGACAGATTATTTATGAAAATGGGATAAAAATCAAGGGTTAAAAAGAAAAAAATCATAAAATCAACCACAGGTTGAATGTTGGTTGGGTTTGTTCGTGGGTTGGCGTAATTTTTTTATTTGTGTGTGTGCTGTTTATGTTTTTTCCTTTTTAGATTATGGAATCTGTGATATAATGTTTGGTATGAAAAAGATGATTTTGCCCATGATGGGTGCGATGTTGTTCTTGGCGGGTTGTCAGTCAGCATCAGAAGAGTTTTATGTTGATGAATATGAGGTGGCAGAAGAAGCAGTTGTTGTCGATGAGTGTGTTGGGGCGAATTGTGCAATTGTGCGTTATGCGTCACCAAATGGTAACGATTTGGTTTTGGAAACTGAACGTCATATTATTCAGATTCAGGCACCTGCGGATGTAAAATATTCCTATCGTGTGTGGGCCGGTGAAAAGGGAATGGATTCGGATCCTGATTTAGTCGTAGAAGATGGTCAAGCAATGGTCTTGGTTGAAGAGTAAGATTTTTGCAATAAAGTTTAGTATTCCCCATGTTTTTATGGGGATTTTTTAATAAGAAAATATGTTTATTGCCCCTTGAAAACATTTTTTGCATAACTATATGGTGTGTAAGCGAAAATTTTAAGGAGTAAAAATATGGGAAAAGTAATTGGTATTGACTTGGGGACAACTAATTCCGCCATGGCATTCATGGATGGTAAAGACCCAAAAATTATTGAAAATGCCGAAGGACAACGTACAACGCCATCTGTTGTTGCGTTGACCAGTAATGGTGACCAGTTGGTTGGTATTACGGCCAAGAATCAGGCGGTAACCAATCCAGAAAATACAATCTATGAAATTAAACGTTTGATGGGCTTGCGTTATGATAGTCCGGCTGTGAAAGAAATTGCCGCACGTGTTCCTTATAAAATTGTTGCGGGTGATAATGGTGATGCATGGGTTGAAATGGATGGTAAAAAATATGCCCCATCACAGATTTCTGCAATGATTTTAGCAAAGTTGAAAAAGGATGCAGAAAGCTATTTGGGCGAACCTGTGACCGATGCGGTTATCACAGTTCCTGCATACTTTAACGATTCCCAGCGTCAGGCAACAAAAGACGCAGGTCGTATTGCAGGTTTGAACGTTTTACGTATTGTTAATGAACCAACTGCTGCTGCATTGGCGTATGGTTTGGATAAGGGTAAAGACGGTATTATCGCGGTCTATGACTTAGGCGGTGGTACATTTGACGTATCTATTTTGGAAATTGTTGATGGTGTATTTGAAGTAAAATCAACAAATGGTGATACTGCGTTGGGTGGTTCTGACTTTGACGCACGCATCTTGGAACACTTGATTGCAGAGTTTAAATCACAGACTGGTATTGATTTGTCTGGTGATAAATTGGCATTGCAACGCTTGAAGGAAGCGGCAGAAAAGGCGAAAATTGAATTGTCTTCTAAGACAACAGCGGATATTAACCTGCCGTTCTTGACAGCGGATGCATCGGGTCCAAAACATTTTAACACAACATTGACACGTGCCAAATTGGAATCCTTGGTTGCGGATTTGATTGAACGTACAATTGAACCATGCAAAAAAGCATTAAAAGATGCAGGTTTGGATAAATCACAGATTAACGAAGTAATCTTGGTTGGTGGCCAGACACGTATGCCAAAGGTTGCAGAAACTGTGAAAGAATTCTTTGGTCGTGAACCACACAAGGGCGTTAACCCAGACGAAGTTGTTGGTATGGGTGCAGCCATTCAAGGTGGTGTATTAAAAGGCGATGTTAAAGACGTTCTGTTGTTGGATGTGACACCTTTGTCATTGGGTATTGAAACATTGGGTGGTGTGTTTACACGTTTGATTGACCGCAATACAACAATCCCAACAAAAAAATCCCAGGTGTTCAGTACAGCCGAAGATAATCAGTCTGCGGTGACAATTCGTGTGTTCCAAGGTGAACGCGACATGGCGGCAGATAATAAGTTGTTAGGGCAGTTTAATCTGGAAGGTATTGCACCAGCCCCACGTGGTATGCCACAAATTGAAGTATCATTTGATATTGATGCAAATGGTATTGTTCATGTGTCAGCCAAGGATAAGGGCACAGGCAAGGAACAGGCGATTTCGATTAAATCGGATGGTGGTTTAAGCGAAGATGAAATTCAGCGTATGGTTGATGAAGCCGCCGCCAATGCCGAAGAAGATAAAAAGAAACGTGCCTTGGCCGAAGCCAAGAATACTGCGGAAACTGCAATATTCAGTATTGAAAAGGCCTTGAAAGAACATGGTGATAAAATCAGTGAAGATGAAAAGAAAGCGATTGAAGATGCCAAGAAAGAATTAGAAACAGAATTGGCCAAAGCAGATGCAACAGCAGAATCGCTGAAAACAAAAACTGATGCGTTAAGTGAACGTGCCATGAAGTTGGGTGAAGCGGTGTACAAGGCACAGCAGGCCGAACAGCAAGGTGCAGAAGCCGAACCAAAAAAGAACGAAGATGGTACGGTTGATGCAGATTTTTCTGAAAAATAATTGACAAAACAGGAAGCAAAAATCCCCCGAATTGGGGGATTTTTTTCAAGAGGTTTTATAATAATGCTTGACATTTTCTGGTTTTTGTCCTATTGTGTAACAGTTGATATAAAAATAAAGGAAATAAATTAAATGTTTACACAAGACCATGTTGAAGACTATTTTGACGATTTGGATAAAGCGTACAAACGCGCGGCACCTAAAGTTTGTGATGGGTGTGCCGCGGGTTGTTCATTAGGGGTGAACTACACTACTCAATTATGCTGTAATGACGGTATTATGCGCCCCGTTTTTGTCCCAATGATTAATGATAGAATTATTTATAACTATATTGACGAAGCCGGTTGTCGTTTGCAGCCATATATTGTTGCAGGTGGTGCCAAGGATGCGACCCAGACAATAGAAGATGCCTATGCGTTGACCAAAGATATTGCACAATTGTGCGATAATCACTATAAGGTGTGCCCAACATTGTGTCCACCATTGATTCAACAGGAAGAACCAAAAGGCTTTACACAGAAAAGATCAATCGCGAAAAAGATTGGAAAATTGCGAAATGTGGTTTGTGAAGGTTGTCACAATAAATGCACATTAAGTGCAGCGTATGAAGATTCTGTTATTTATCCCGTTATTGGTAAGCAGATAATTAAATCTTATATCGATGCCCAGGGTAGGCGTCAAACTATATTGTCCACAGTATGCAAATCGTTTATCGAAGCCCAGAAAAAGGCAGAACGTGAGATTTGTTTGCAGTGTTCATGTTATCGACAGAATACAAAATAATAAAAAAACCGCCATTTGGCGGTTTTTTTATTTCTTGATAACAAAGTTTACCAATTTATTTGGAACGACAACCGTTTTGATGATTTCCGCCCCGGACAATTTGTTTGACACAACGTCACGTGCCGTTGCAATAATTGTGGGTTCGTCTGCATCTGCAGATATTGTAAAGTCTGCACTGCGTTTGCCGTTGATTGATACGACGATTGTCATGTCTGTTTTGACCAATTTTGCCGCATCAAATGTTGGCCATGGTTGAAATACCAGCATTTCGCTGTGGCCCAGTTTTTCCCACATTTCTTCGGTCATGTGTGGTGCGAATGGATTCAGCATTTGCAGTAATGTTTCATATGCGTATCGTGGCATTGTGCCATTAAATGCGTTGATGAATTCCATCATTGCAGAAATTGCGGTGTTGAATTTCATACCGTCCAGACGTTCTGTCATATCCGCAATTAATTGGTGTACCAGTCTTTCTTGGTCAGCGGTCATTTCGTCATCGGTCAAATTGTTTGCCAGATTTTCAACACGTTTCAAGAAACGCTGTACACCGGCCAATGCACCTTCGGACCAGTTAACATTCGAATCCCATGGCCCTAATGACAATACGGTTGTGCGGGCGGTATCGGCACCAACTTCGGCCAATTTTTCATCAACCTGGAATCCGTTGCCTGCAGATTTAGACATCTTTTTGCCGTCTGTACCCATCAGCAAACCATTTGTTGTACGTTTTTTATATGGTTCTGGTGTGTTAACATGACCCAGGTCAAACAATGCACGATGCCAGAAACGTGAATAAATCAAGTGTCGTGTGTTGTGTTCGTTTCCACCGTTATAGTGACCAACCGGCATCCATTTTTGCATTTGTTCGGTTGAACAGAACGCATCGTTGTTGCGTGGGGCCAGATAACGCAGGAAATACCAAGACGAACCTGCCCATTGTGGCATTGTGTCGGTTTCGCGTTTAGCCGCCCCACCACAATGTGGACATGTTGTGTTCACCCAATCTGTGGCGCGTGCCAATGGGGATTCGCCATCTTCGGTTGGGCGAAAGTCGTCCATGTGTGGTTGCATTAATGGTAATTCGTTTTCTGGTACAGGTACCCATCCGCATTTGTCGCAGTGAACCAATGGAATTGGTTCCCCCCAATACATTTGGCGTGAAAATCCCCAGTCGCCCATGCGATAACGAACCTTTGGACGGGCAAAGCCAGATTCTTCGCCAACCTTGATTGCGGCGGCGATTGCGTCTGCCTTGTTCATGCCATTCATAAAGCCAGAATTGATGTGTTCACCGTCACCAACCCATACCTTGTCTGGTTCGCCGCCGGCCAATACCGGGATAATTTCCAGATTGAATTTCTTGGCAAAGTCCCAGTCGCGTTCGTCATGGGCAGGTACCGCCATAATTGTACCATGTGCATAGTTTACCAATACATAGTCAGCCACAAATACAGGGATTTGTGTGCCGGTAAATGGATTTGTTGCCATGATGCCTTCCAGTTTGACGCCGGTTTTATCTTTGGTTGCGTCTGTTCTGTCAAATTCAGATTTGGCAGCAGATTCTTTGATGTATGCACGTACGGCATCTGCATTTGTAATGCGACCATCATCTAACCATTTTGCCAACAGTTTGTGTTCAGGTGCGATTGCACAGAAAGTAACGCCGAAGATTGTATCAACACGTGTTGTGTAAACGGTCATAATGTCGTCGTCAATACGGAAATCAACGTCGGCACCGGTTGAACGGCCAATCCAGTTGATTTGGTCGCGTTTAACTTTTTCTGGATAGTCAACATAGTTTAAACCGTCCAACAGTTTGTCTGCGTATTTAGTGATTGCCAGATTCCATTGCATTTTTTCGCGAACTTCTACTTCGCCATGGCAACGGTTGCATTTGCCGTCTTCTAGTTCTTCGTTTGTTAATGTTGTACGGCACTTTGGACACCAATTCATTGGTAACATAGATTTATATGCTAAACCTGCATTAAAGAACTGGATAAACATCCATTGTGTCCATTTGATAAACTCAGGATCAGATGTTGCGACCTGGGCGTTTAGGTCAATAGACCATCCCATATCCAACATATTCTTGGTAAACTTTTCGGCCAATTCACGAACAACAACAGATGGGTGACGGCCGATTTTTGTTGCATAGTTTTCTGCAGAAATGCCCAGTGAATCAAACCCCAGTGGATACAATACGTCATAGCCCTGCATGCGGCGGAAACGTGCCATAACATCGCAACCGGTATAGTTTAACATATGACCGCCATGCAAGCCTGTGCCAGATGGGAATGGAAATTCAGCCAACATATAAAATGGTTGTTTGCTGCCGTCGTTTTTTGGTGTGAAAACACCACTGTCTTGCCATCTTTTTTGCCATTTTGCTTCGCGTTCATGTACCTTTTTGATATCTTCTGCCATTTTAATTTTTCCTATGGTTGTTAATAACTGGGCGAATGTTAGCCCAAAATTACTGTGAATTCAAGGGTGGATTTAGTTTTTCTTGGAAAAGTGTGCCAAAAATTCGGTGTTGCCACTGCCACCCAGTATTGGCGATTGGGTTATCCCACACAATCGAAAGCCAGATTTTGCAAATGTGTCTACTACATTTGTAATTGACTGTTCATGTAATTCTGTGGATTTTATAACGCCATTATATTTGGCGGATATTTCACGTGGGACTTCGAATTGTGGTTTAATCAGGGTGATTATGTTTTCTGCACCCCATGGAACCAGCGCGGATATAATGTTTGTTAATGATATAAATGAAACGTCAATTACAATTAAATCAACGATGGATTGTACCGCCAGTGTACGAATATCTGTTTGTTCCAGTGATACAACACGTGGATTGTTTTTTAGTTCAGGTATCAATTGGTCGGTGCCGACATCAACTGCATAAACACGTGATGCACCATTCTTTAATAGGATTTCTGTGAAACCGCCTGTGCTGGCCCCGACGTCTAGACATGCCATGCCCGATGGGTTTATGTTAAAATGTTCCAGTGCGTGTGCCAGTTTAAGGCTGCCACGACCGGTTGTGTATGGCAAGGGTTGTGCAGTTATTGTGTCATTTTCGCAAACTTGTTGACTGGGCTTCTTGGCGGGGACGTTATTTATAAATACTAATCCAGACTCAATAGCAGAAACTGCCTTGGTACGGGTGGGATAAAAATTATTAATAACTAACGCTTGATCTAGTCTCATAAATAGTATAGTATCATGTTTCTTTCCTAAAATCAACTTGACAATATACGCTTTTGGTCTATGGTTGTTTTGTTGTATAAGCAAGGGGTTAGTTGTGACAGATGACACAAAACGCTTTAAAATTGAAGTCTTGAAAGATGGTATTGCCAGATATAAAGATGATATCAAAAGAGATAGACTGGCGGCGATTGGGTTGTTGTTGGGTGGAACAGTTGCAGCAGCAGGAACAGGGGCACAAATGGTGGAATATGAAACTGTTTTTGCAAAGGCGGTAACAGTATTGCTGATAGTTGGTGCATTAGGTCAAGGTGGTGTTGATGCAGTGCGGGTGATACGCAAGCAAAAACAGGTTAAACAAATGCAGACTCAGTTATTAGAACTGCAAAAACAATTACAAAAATAAGTTTATATAAAGGGGATAGAGATGGTGAATGAAAAATCAAGACGCTATATGATAGATACATTAAATGAAGGTGCTGATAAATATCAGGATGTTGCAAGTTATAGAAAGGTAAGTGCGGCATTATGCTTGATGGTGGGGGCGATTGCAACCGCGGCAGGTTCGTTATCGACAACATGCGATTATTTGAATACGGGTGATAAGGCGATTATGTGGATTGCTGCTGTGGCTGCGCTGGGTAAAGGCGGTGCAGATGTGGTGCGTGCAGTCAAAGCACAAAAACAAGCAAATTTGTTGCGTAATGAAGCGTTGCTTGTTCAAAATCAAAAACAGAAATAGTATTTGCAGGAGAGAAAGTTATGAATAAATCTATGCAGGAAACAAATAGTGAAGTTTTGAAGTGTCAGGGGTGTCATGCCGGTTGTGTATGCGGTGCAGAGCCAATTCGTGATCCACGTAATGATAATGCGATTGTTGGTTGGCAACCTAAGGTTGGTTCTGTGGTTGTGTTTACATATTTGGATTTAGATAATGATATAATGCATTTGATGCCAATGCAGAGTAAGCGTTTGGCGGCATTAAAGGCATTGAATTTCTTGGCACCGATGTGTGATAAATATAAGCAGAATTGTCGATAAAAATATGCTTAGGTCGGTTTATGCCGGCCTTTTTTATTTAGTCAATCGTTCCTAGGGTATTTGTTGTGAAGGTATGATATTTTGAATATCAAAGGGAGGATAAAATGAAAAAGTTTTGGTTATTTGTTTTTGCAATTATCGTATCTTTTGTGCCAGGGATTATTGGGGGATTTTTTTCGCCAATGTCGCCTGGGGCAAATGAATGGTATAACGGATTGATTCAGTCAGTCTTTACGCCAAATGGTTGGGTGTTTAGTATTGCGTGGATAATTCTTTATACGCTGTTGGGGGTTGCGTTGTTCTTGGTTATGAAAAGTTCAAAGCCACGCAAGTCTAAATCGGTTCCATATGCATTGTTTATATCGCAGATGTGTTTGAATGCGTTGTGGAGTTATTTGTTCTTTGGTTTGCATATGGTTGGTGGTGCGTTTATTGCGCTGGTTACTTTGCTTATGGTGGCGATATGGATGGCGGGGTCATTTCGTTCAATCAGTCGTGGGGCATCGTATTTGGTGTGGCCATATATTGTGTGGTTGTCCTTTGCGTTATATTTGAATGGTGCAATCATAATGTTGAATTAAAAAAATCCCACCGTTTGGTGGGTTTTTTATTTTAATGATTCGGCGGCGGTTCGTGCCAATGTGTCAACGCGTTCGTTCATTTCGTGTCCTGCGTGTCCTTTGACCCAGTGCCAATGTATTTTTTTTGTAGAAGCCAGTTCGTCAAGTTGTTGCCACAGTTCTTGATTCTTGACGGGTTGTTTGCTGGCGGTACGCCAATTATTTTTCTTCCAATTTTTTATCCAAGATTGCATGCCGTTTTTTACATACTGGCTGTCTGTGTGGATTTCCAATTCGCTATGATTTTTTGCGGCGGTTAATGCGCGTATTACCGCCATTAATTCCATGCGATTGTTTGTGGTGTTTTTTTCGCCACCGCTGCGTTCTGCAATGTTTTTGCCGTCAGTTGCAACAAATCCCCAGCCCCCAGGTCCGGGGTTGCCCAGGCATGAACCGTCTGTCCAAATTTTTAACATTTTATATGATTCCTTTTTGTGATATAATACCACACATGAAGTATAATTCCAAAGATTTAAAAGAAATGGCGAATGCAGTGCGCGCATGGGCATTGCATGCAATTAGAATCGCAGGCAGTGGACATGTTGGTATTGTCTTGGGGTGTGCGGATATTGTGACGGCGGTTTATGCTAACTTTTTGCGTCGTGGTCGTGATCGATTCGTTTTGTCTGCTGGACATGGCAGTGCGTTATTGTATTCGGTCTTGAAACTGGCTGGATATGATATTGGTGAATTAGATTCTTTTCGTAAAATTGGTGGATTGCCCGGACATCCTGAGTTTGGTATCACAGGTGTCGATGCGACGACTGGACCGTTGGGGCAGGGGGTTGGAAATGCAGTTGGTATGGCATTGGCTGCGAAAATAAAAGACGCAGATACAGATGCAAAAGTTTATTGTTTGTGTGGCGATGGTGATTTAATGGAAGGCGTTGCCCAGGAATCTGTTGCGTTTGCAGGGCGGTATAATTTAAATAATTTGATTCTGTTATGGGATGATAATGGAATTAGTATTGATGGTGTGGCACAAACAGATGTGGATATTCCTGCACGAATGACAGCGGCAGGATGGCGTGTCTTGACTGTTGCGGGTGACGATTTTGCGTCTTTGAATCGTGTGCTGTCAATGGCGCAACGATCAAACAAGCCGACATTTATACAATGCAAAACCCAAATTGGTGCGATGTCATCTGTGGCCGGTATGGCCAAGGCACATGGTTTTGGCCTGGGTGATGCAGAATTGATGCAGTTGGTGCAAAAGTTTTTGTCGCCTGTGGGTGAAAATATGTGGCGTAATGTTGCAATGGAACAAGGGGTGGTTGAACTGACGGAATCAGAACCTTTTGTTTTGCCGCATGTTGCGTTGCCACAGGTTGGTGAATGGATTTCAACACGTGAATTGTCGGGTATTTATTTGAATGAATTGTTGCAGGCAGGTGCAAATATTGTCGGTGGCAGTGCGGATTTAGGTGGCAGTACAAATGTCAAGGTGTCGGCATCACGTGAAATTTCTGTGGATGATTTTAGGGGCAATTATATCAATTATGGTGTGCGTGAATTTGCAATGTCAGCAATCATGAATGGTATGGCGGCGATGGGGATGCGTGTATATGGTTCAACGTTCTTGGTGTTTAGTGATTATATGCGTGCAGGAATGCGTTTGTCGGCGTTATCGGGGTTGCCGGTTGTTTATGTGCTGACCCATGATAGTATTGCAGTTGGCGAAGATGGGCCAACGCATCAGCCAATCGAACAATTGCCATCGTTACGTATGATTCCAAATATGAATGTGTTCAGGCCATGTAATGGTGCGGAATTGATGTATGCATGGCGGTGTGGTTTGTGTGCGGATAATCGTCCAACGTCCATTGTTTTATCACGTCAAAAAATACGTCAGGTTTCAACCCCATTGGGTGCGGACCTGTCGCGTGGTGCGTATGTTATTCGTCCATCGGATACGACACGTGTTCGTGCAACTATTTTGGCCACCGGCAGCGAGGTGCCTTTGGCGTTTGATGTTGCAGAAAAATTGGGGGCAGGGGTTCAGGTTGTGTCTGTACCATCGGTTGCGGATTTTCGTGCCCAAGATAATGCATATAAGCAAGAGATTTTACGTGGTCTGGTTGTTGCGATAGAAGCGGCGACATCTGCACCATGGTTTGAGTTTGCAGATGTTGTGTTTGGTGCAGATGAATTTGGATTGTCTGGTGATGGTGAAACGGTATATCGCCATATGGGGTTTGATGCGGATGCAATCGCACAGAGTTTGGCGGACAAGATTTAGGTGCAGATGGCGGAATATATTTTTACTTTGTCATCTGGGGAAGAAGTTCCTGTTGTAATTACAACAAGGCGTGGTGTTCGTAGTATAACGCTTAGGCCTAAGACTGTGCCAAAGCGAGAGATTCATATTTCAAAACCATGGTTGGTATCAGAAAGCACAGCGATTAGGTTTTTAACCTCAAAGCAACGTTGGATTGAATGTATTTTTCAAAAGTGTCCACAGAAGATTACGTTGTCTCCGGGTGATGAAATAGAGTTTTTGGGGCGTATCGTTCAGTTAGAGCACTGTCCGTCAATGCGTTCTAATAAGTTTAGTGATGGTGGTGCACGTTTAATGATTGGTGGTGCACGCGATATGTTTGAGCGGCGTGTGCGTGATGTTATAAAGGCAGAGTTCTTGAACCATGTAAAAGATGTTGTGCGTACTGCCCCGCGTGAGTTTTGGCCACAACGTATTGCAATTCGTGATACGACCAGTCGTTGGGGCAGTTGTTCAACGTCGGGAACAATGTCTTTTTCGTGGCGGTTAGCCTTTGCACCATTGGATGTGTTGCGATATGTTGTTATGCATGAATTGGCACACAGAAAGCATATGGACCATTCGCCTGAGTTTTGGGCGACAGTTCGTGAATTGTATGGTTTTGGGGTAGAACGGGCCAAGCGTTGGTTGGCACAGCATGGTGGGGAATTGCACAGGTATTTTTGATTTAATTGTGTGCTTATTTATACTTGCAAAAAAATATTTTTGTCCTATGATATAGTGGATATGATAAATAAAGACTTTATTTTTGTCATCTTGCATCACGCCCATGCGGGCGAATATTAGCATATTGTGTTTTTCTGTGGTATAATTGACATTGATAATGTCGCAATTTTTCATATAAACAATAGGATAAAATAAAATGGATTTGAAACCAACGAAACCTTTGTCGGGATTTATAGAACTAACACCTGTTCAGCAGCGCTGTTTTGATGAATGTGCCAGACGTATGCAAAATGTATTGCGGGGGGCTGGTTTTTCGCACTTGGATTTGCCTGCGATTGAACGTGCCGAGGTTTTGACAGATAAAGACAATTGGGATGAAATTGAAACACAGATGTTCTTGTTTCAAAAGGGTGATACCAAAATGGGGTTGCGATATGATGGTACGGTTGGTTTGTCGCGTTATGTTGCAGGTAATATGAATAATTTGGTATTCCCATTCCGCGCATATCAGTTTGCACGTAATTATCGTGGTGAACGTCCACAGCGTGGTCGCTATCGCGAGTTTTATCAGATGGATTTAGATATTATGGGGGTCGGTTCACTGTCGGTGAATTATGATGCAGAAATTGTTGCTACATTATCACGTGTGTATGAATCTGTGGCTGAGTTTATTGGTCCAACAGTTGTGCGTGTTGGTAATCGTAAGTTCTGGAATGCAATGTTTGATTATTTGAATCTGGACGACACGCAAAGACGCAGTGCATTTGTACTGATTGACAAGAAAGACAAATTAAAAGATTTCCAAGAAGGATTAATTGAAGAAGTTGGCGAAGTGGCGGCAACAGAAATCAATCGTGTATTTGCAGATGGGTATCAGTCTTTTGAAGGTAAGAGTGAGGCCTTGGATTCAGCAATTGCAGAAATTAATAACTTTATGGAATTGTTGCGTGCAATGGGTATTGCCAATGCCAGAATTGATTTGGGTATTATGCGTGGACATGCATATTACACAGGTGTTGTGTTTGAATTCTTTTTAGAAAACTTCCCAGAATTGGGGGCAATTGGTGGTGGTGGTCGTTATGAAGATTTGGCATCAAAGTTTTCTAAGACCAAGATTATTGGCGTGGGTGCGGCGGTTGGTTTTTCTCGATTGATGGTTGCGTTGATGGACGATAATCGTATAGATCTTAGTTCTTTTGAAACACCGGTTGATGTTGCTGTGCTGTGTATGGGGGCGGATCAGGTCGTGTATTCTATGTCTGTGTTGGGGGCATTACGTGATATGGGTATTGCGTCCGTTGCGTATTTGGATGCAGATAAGAAATTCAAAAATCAAATTGAATATGCCGATAAAATTAATGCCCGTTTCAGTATGATTGTTGGCGAAAATGAAAGGGTTGGTCAAACTGTGGCCTTGAAGAATATGGTGTCTGGCGATCAGGTGAATGTGTCTGTTGCGGATGCAATTAAAATGGTAAAGGGTGAATAATAATGATTGTTGAACAGAAATTGCGTGATATTCAAACACGCGCGGCAGAAATTGAATCACAGATGAATTCAGGTGATATTTCTGGCGATGAATTGACACGCCTGTCCAAGGAATATTCCAGATTAAATGAAATATTGCCTTTGGTTGCAGAATATTTTCAAACGGTGGCCGGCATCAATGATGCACGTGAAATGCAGGGCGATCCAGAATTGCGTGATATTGCGAATGAGCAGTTGATTGAATTAAATCATAAATTGCCAGAAATTGAAAAGAATCTGCAAATTGCATTATTGCCACGTGATGATGCAGATGATAATAGTGTGATTATGGAAATTCGTGCCGGTGTTGGTGGTGAAGAATCTGCATTGTTTGCGGGGGATTTATATAATCAGTACAAGTCATACGCCTTGCGTCAGGGTTGGCGGGTTGAGGTTGTAGAAGAAAATGCAACATCACTGCGTGGCTACAAAGAAATTATATTCAAGATTGATGGGGCCGGTGCGTATGGTCGTATGAAATTTGAATCGGGGATTCATCGTGTTCAGCGCGTTCCAGAAACCGAAGCAGGTGGACGTATTCACACCAGTGCGGCATCTGTTGCCGTTATGCCTGAGGCCAAAGATATTGACGTTGTAATTGAAGACAAGGACATTCGTATTGATATTTTCCGTGCATCTGGTGCCGGTGGTCAACACGTTAATAAAACAGACAGTGCGATTCGTATTACACACTTTCCAACCGGTATTGTTGTGACATGTCAAAATGAACGCAGTCAGTTGCAAAATAAAATTGCGGCGATGTCTGTTTTGCGTTCCAAGTTGTATGAAAAACAGCGTACCGAACAAATGAATGCCAGCAATGCATCACGTAAATCCATGGTTGGTTCGGGTGATCGCAGTGAAAAGATTCGTACATATAATTTCCCAGAACAGCGTGTGACAGATCATCGTATTAAACTGACATTGTACAAGTTGGATGATATCTTGGCAGGTGGTGCGGGATTGGATGAAATGATTGATGCGTTGATTGCAGCGGATCAGTTGGAACAATTAACAAATATGGAGTAGGAATCGTCATGAAACGCTTAGCAACCTTGCAATCGGTGTATTCTTTGCATCAGCAAGCGTTGGGGGGAAAGGCGTATTCGCAATATACAGATGATGAAATTAAATTGCATGTTCAGTCTTTGACCATTGCAAACTGTATCGCGGATTATGCCCGGTTAGAGATGCGTATTGGTGAAATCAAGCAGTTTATTGCAACGTATGACCAGAAACCATGCGTTTATGAAAAAATTATTGCCGATACATGGCGTTGGATTTTGGATTTAAAGCCACAGTTACCATTACAGGTTCGTTCACGATAGCGTGCAGGATTTGTTGATTGGAAAATATTTGAAAATATGGTACTATATACTGTATGTACAGGTACAGTTTATTGCCTGAATTGTGTGCAGGGATATCAAGAGAGATGAGCCACAAAACCAAACATTTTCATTTTCTTAAATTGCCCATTTTGATGGTTGGGGTGATAAGTGGATTTTCATACATAAATGTTGTATATGCCGCATGCACTTTTTATCCACATACGGCTTCAGGTTTGAAATCTGATATGTTAAGAGTACGAACGCTGAATGGTACTGTGGGACATTATAGATGTGGTGGTGGTAATTGTGTACAAGGTGATTGGGTTGTAGATGTAATAGCGGGAAAGAGTTACATATGCACTAGTGATGGTACAAAATGGGATGGTGGGGCGATACCAAATTGTACTAGCAATCCCAACACAGAGAAATATATTCTACAGTCCTCTGCAGACTCAAGAAAAACCTTGTTCTCTGGTAGGGAAAAATCTAGTAGTTCGGAGCATTTTACCACAAAGAGGTCTGATAATTGCTATGCGTATGAATGCATAAATGGTACTGTGCCATCTGCTGATCGTACAAAATGTGTTTGTAAAAACGGTGAAAATAAAACATCTGGTCTTTGCATGGGAAAAGTACACGCAACCTTTTGTGAACTAAAATGCATAAATGAAAATTGGCAAGTTACCAAGATAAAAACATGTGAACCACACTATACACCTAATACTAGTGCCACAGAATGCATAGAAGCACAATCCACAAACCGTACTTCATCTGGCGGCAACACATCATCTACTGGCGTCACCCCAACACCATCTACAACTACCTCACCATATCAATATGACCACTTAATCGGCCAACAATGCCAAAATCCGGTCCGATTACCCGAGCATGCAACCAATGGATTCATCATCGAAAATCGACAGGCACTCCATGGCATCGCATGCATGGTAACCGCATGTCAACAGCCAGACTGGATGGTCAACCCACAAGGCCGCGCCAATTGTATCCGTAATACCACCACAACAACACCAACCACAACCACCACATCGACAGAAACGAATACCTCAGATGCAACAACACCATCAACCGCAATACCTATTGCAGACACAACAACAGAACAACCTGTGGTTGCAGAGGAAACGTCTGATGACGCAGCAGAGGCATCAGTGGCAACACCTGTTGTAACCGAACAAACCCCAGAACCATGTGAAGACACAAACCAAGGTATCCAATCAGGACATATTGTAAATGGGATTTGTGTGCCGGAATCTTGTGTGACCCCAGGTTGGACATTGATAAATGGTAAATGTGTGCATGCCGATGGTATAGATTGTAAAGACACAATGTATATGGCAGATACTGCCACATATCAAAATGGCGTATGTACCGTTCACGAATGTTATGCAGGGTTTGAGGTAAAAGAAAACCAATGTGTTGAAATCTCTGGCCCATGCAAGAGTTTACCCGATAAAGCAACACGTGGTCATCGTAAATATGACAAAGACGCAGATTCTGTAAAATGTAACGTTGATGATTGCGTTGATGGATATGTTATTGCAGATGATAAAATGTCATGTCGTGAAGACTATGAAGCATTGGCGGAACAGGCACGTGAACGCGAACAATCCACCGGTAATAAATGACTGGGTGCGGTTGGTATGGGTGCAACCGGTATTGGTGGTGCAATGTTATTGTCTGGGATGTCTGAAACCAAATCCGATGACGAAGCCGAACGTGCGATGAAAGCATATCTGTCAACGTTCACATGCAAATACGGAAATGAAAGTGTGCCGGGTGGTACAATGAACGTGGAAATACCGGGTGGTAATGAACTGATACAAATGTATGCAGAATATGTTGCATTGGCAAATGATTTGAAGGTACGTAAAGAAGCCCTGGGAATGGCCCCTGGGATAGAGAGCGAGGCGATATTAGATTCTGCGACATCTGGATTATATGATGATGTTTCCACCGGCAAGACCCAGGGTGCATATGCATCATTGGCACGTGCGTTATCAGATCCCAACAGCGAGGATGCAAAAATATGGGCGGCCCAACGTGAGGAATCAGCTGAGAAGAAAGAAACCGGTGCAATTACCGCCGGTGCCGGCGCCGGTGTCAGCCTGATTGGAAATATCACCAGTAATGCCGTAGATAAAAACAAAGATAAATAATAACAATCCCCCATTGGGGGATTTTTAATTGTTGATGGTTATGGGTTTATATTTTTAATATTTTTGTTTTTGGGTCGCCAATATTTAAGTATTTAAGTCCCAATTCTTCGACATAGTCAGGACTGTAATTTTGCAACAGTTGAATGTGGCGGTGTAATTCGTCCAGATTTTTTTGTTCATCGGCCAATAATTCTTGTTCGTTGTGCAGTCGCCATATGTTTATGCCAAAGCGTTGAATGTTGACATCGCCCCAGAACATGCCAATAAACATAAAGCACGCAAATAATGATAATGCCAGTCCTAGTTTGCCACGTGCACCACATGACCATGCACGACCGATAAAACTAAATAATTTTTTGATTTTTCCTTTCATAGATGGCATTATATCATAAATGTTTAGTGATTATCAACTTTTTGGTGCACCTTTGGCTGGGGTTACTGACCGGCCATTTCGACGAATCGTTCGTGAGTTTTCACCAAATGCACCGATTGTAACCGAAATGATTTCATGTCATTCTTTGGTGGGGGCACATAAGAATTGTTTGCGGAACTTTGATGATTATTCCAATGAAGGGGCTGTTGGGGCCCAAATCTTTGGTGCAGATGTTAATTTGATGGCGGATGCGGCACGTATATTACAGGATGCAGGTGCCAAGTGGATTGATATAAATATGGGCTGTCCTGTGCCAAAGGTGGCAACGCGTGCCGGGGCTGGGGCACATTTAATGCGGGATCATAAATTGGCAGAACATATTATGCGTGCAGTGGTGGGGGCAGTGCAGATTCCTGTATCAATCAAGACACGATTGGGGTGGGATGATGAACATCGTGATTGGTTTGATTTGGCACAAATTGCGGCAGACTGTGGCGTGAAGTTTATGGCACTGCATGGTCGTACACGTGCACAGTTATATTTGGGGCAGGCCACACATCCCGATGTGTCAAAGTGTGCAATTCCAGTGATTGCAAATGGTGATATTCGTTCAAGTCAAGATTTGGCAGAATTAGAACAATTAGGATATGCAGGGGCGATGATTGGTCGTGCGATGTTGGGGCGACCATGGATTTTATCACAGATTGCAGGGGCGGATTTGTCAGATGTTGATGTTGGTTCGGTTGCCTTGCGACATCTGGAATATGCGATTGAATACTATGGGGCAAAGACCGCGGTGCCAATGTTTCGCAAGCATGCTGCATGGTATAGTGCGGGGATGCCCAATTCGTCTGAATTTCGTATCAAAGTAAATCAAATTGACGATGCAGATGCGTTAAAGGTTGCAATTCGTGATTTTTGGGGTATGATTTAGGAAAGTTTAATTGTTTTAGAGGACAGTGAAAGATGACAGAAGTTATTGAAAATACAGATACAGTTGTAGAAACACCTGTGGAATTGACTGCGGGTGAAATGTTGCGTAATGCACGTACCACAGGTCGTCGCAAACGTGAAATAACAACAATTTCAAAGCAGTTATGTATTCGTGAAGAGTTTTTAGAAGCACTGGAAAATGGTGATTATAAGGTTATCCCAGAACAGGTTTATATTTTGGGTTTTGCACGTAACTATGCAATGGAATTGGGGTTAAATCCTGATGAAATTGTGGCCAAGATAAAAAAAGAAATGGGTGTGTCGGATGCGTGTGCAGATGATGACGAGGATGTTAGTGCATGTGCCATGCCCAGCATCAAGGAAGAAAATTGGTGGAAGGTAACATGGGTTAAGGTTTATCAGTTTATTTATCAACATTGGTTGTGGTTTGTTGGTGCGATTATTGCAATTGCTGTTGTTATTACTGCGATTGTTTTGTTACAGCCCACAGAAGAACCGGTTGTGGCACAAACTGAAACAGCACTTGTTGCAGCAGAGGTGTCAACAGAACCGGCGTACAAGTTGTCTGTGCGTGAAAGATTTGGCACAGGTAATCGTGAAAAGGCAAATGTAATTTTGCAGGCGACAGGTGAATCTTGGGTCAAGGTTGAAGATGGTCGTGGAAATACTACGTTCAGTCGTGTATTGGTGCCAGGTGATGTATACTATGTTCCAGTCGGGAACAAGTACAAGGCGACATTTGGAAATGCAGGTGCAATTGATATCTGGGTTAATGGTGAATTAGCACCAGCAGTAGGCCCAGATCATACCAGAAAAGCGGGTGTTTCATTGGCGCCGGATGTTTTGATGGGACAGAAGAAAGAAAAATAATATTGTGAAAGAAGGGGGCAAAGGAAACTTTGCCCCTGTGTATTGAAATTTGAAATATTTGCCTTATAATTATTTTTACTATGGCAAATGTAATTAAAATTCGCGGTGCACGTGAAAATAATCTTAAGAATATTGATTTAGACATACCAAAAAATAAGTTGGTGGTCTTTACTGGTGTTTCTGGTTCGGGGAAGTCTTCTCTGGCATTTAATACGATTTATGCCGAAGGCCAGCGCAGGTATGTTGAGTCTTTGTCCAGTTATGCACGTCAATTTTTAGATATGCAAAAAAAGCCCGATGTCGATTTGATAGAAGGGTTGGCACCGGCGATTTCAATTGAACAAAAGACAACGTCTAAAAATCCACGTTCAACTGTTGGAACGGTGACAGAGGTCTATGATTATTTACGACTGTTATGGGCACGTATTGGTGTGCCGCATTCCCCAGTTACCGGTAAGCCGATTAAGTCACAGTCAATTGCGGAAATGGTTGATTGGACAATGAAGATTCCACCGCAAACTAAAATATTTATTATGGCCCCACTGGTGCGTGAAAGAAAAGGTGAATATCGCAAGGAATTGGCGTTCTTGGTCAAACAGGGTTATACACGTGCGATTATTGATAATGAATTGGTTGATTTGTCGGCGGTGCCGTCTTTGGATAAAAATAAAAAGCATACAATTTTCGTTATTGTGGACCGCTTGCAAATGCCAGCAGATGGTACAGATAATGAAGAGTTTCGTTCACGAATGTATTCGTCTTTTGAAGGGGCGTTGCGTTTGGTGCCGGGTTCGGTATTGGTTCGCAGACTGGATACAAATGAAGATACGTTGTATTCGCAGAACTACGCTTGTCCAGTAAGCGGTTTTACGGTACCAAAAATAGAACCCAGGTTGTTTTCATTTAATGCACCAATGGGGGCATGTCAAAACTGTGATGGGTTAGGTGTTCAATTAAATATGTCGCCAGATCTGGTTGTTCCGGATCCATCTAAGTCAATTTTAGGTGGTGCGATTGCACCATGGTCACGTGGTGGTATGCTTAGTCAATTTGAGCATCTGCTGGATGCGTTGCATAAGAAGTTTAAGATTCCTTTGTCTAAGCCATGGCATACCCTGAGTCAGGAACAAAAAGATTTGATTTTGTATGGCAGTGGTGACGAGACAATAAAAATAAACTGGAATGGCTTTGTTTATGAAAAGCCATATGAAGGCGTTATTCCAAATATTGAACGTCGTTGGCGTGAATCAGAATCAGAGGCGATGCGTACAGAACTGGCTAAATATCAGGCGGAAAAACCATGTCCGGTTTGTCATGGCAAGCGTCTAAATATACAAGCATTGTGTGTGCGTATTAATGGTGCAGACATTATGGATGTTTGTGATATGGCGGTTGATGATTCTTTGGAATGGTTTCGTGACTTGCCAAATCATTTATCACAAAAAGATAATGATATTGCAAAAATTGTATTGCGTGAAATTACCGATAGATTGTATTTCTTGCAAAATGTTGGATTGGGGTATTTGACTTTGTCACGTATGGCGGGGACTTTGTCTGGTGGTGAAGCACAACGTATTCGTTTGGCATCCCAGATTGGCAGTGGGCTGTCTGGTGTGTTATATGTGTTAGACGAACCGTCAATTGGATTGCATCAGGCAGACAATGACAAGTTGTTAGACACGCTGAAAATGTTGCGTGATAAAGACAATACGGTTATTGTTGTTGAACATGACGAAGATGCGATGCGTATGGCGGACTATCTGTTTGATATTGGGCGTGGTGCAGGTATAAATGGTGGTAATGTGATTGCCCATGGTACGCCAGAACAGGTTATAAAAAATAAAGAATCAATTACAGGGCAATATTTATCTGGTGTGCGTAAGATTGCGGTGCCAAATAAACGTCGTGCGGGTAATGGGCATGTTATTCGTGTCGCAGGGGCACGTGAAAACAATCTGAAAAATGTAACGGTTGATTTTCCGTTGGGAAAGTTTATTGCTTTGACTGGTGTGTCGGGGTCTGGTAAGTCAACATTGTTGCTGAATACATTGTATCCTGCGTTGATGCGTGCGTTATATAATTCTAAAATGGAAACTGGGGCGCATGATATTATAACTGGTATGGAAAATGTAGATAAAGTGGTTGATATTGATCAATCGCCAATTGGTCGCAGCCCACGCAGTAATCCGGCAACATATACAGGCGTGTTTGGTGATATTCGTGACTTCTTTGCAGGTTTGCCCGAGGCCAAGGCGCGTGGATATGGGCCAGGTAGATTTTCGTTCAATGTTAAAGGTGGACGGTGTGAAGCCTGTCAGGGTGATGGACAAATTAAGATTGAAATGAACTTTTTGGCGGATGTTTATGTTGAATGTGATTGTTGTCGTGGGTCACGTTATAACGAAGAAACATTGGCGGTCAAATATAAAGGTAAATCAATTGCGGATGTACTGAATATGACGGTCGAAGAGGCGTATCGTTTCTTTGTTAATGTGCCAAAGATTTCACGCAAGTTAGAATTGTTAAAACGTGTTGGGTTGGATTACATTAAATTGGGACAAAGTTCATTGGATTTATCTGGTGGCGAGGCCCAGCGTATCAAGTTGTCCAAGGAATTAGCATCACGTAGCACAGGACAGACAATTTATATCTTGGATGAACCAACAACAGGGTTGCATTTTGAAGATATTAAAATGTTGTTGTCTGTTTTGCATGAATTGGTAGAGCAGGGTAATACCGTAATTGTTATTGAGCATAATTTAGAGGTTATTAAAACTGCAGATTGGATTATTGACTTGGGACCAAATGGTGGTGCGGGTGGTGGTCAAGTGATCGCTGTTGGGACACCCGAAGATATCGCAAATGTTCCAGAATCTAAGACGGGAAAATATTTGCACAAGTATCTGGACAAATCAGTAAAAAATAATAAAATAAAGGGCAAAAAGGAGTAGAAATGTTTGGCTTTGGTAAAAAGAAAGAAAAGAAAGTAACAGAAAATCAGGTGACCGATGCAGATATCAAGGCGGTTGAAAAAGAATTAGGTGCAGATAAAATGCCCAGCGGTATGAAAGAAACCGCCCAGCGTATGATGTCTGGTCAGTTCAATATGAATGATATGTTGGCACAGTTAAAGCAGATTAAGAAGATGAGCAATTTTAGTGGTCTGTTGAAGATGGTGCCAGGGATGTCTGGTGCGGTGTCTGCAATGAAAGAAAAAATTAAAGATGGCAGTGTAGATGCTCAGATCAAGATTTTAGAGGCAATGACACCAGCAGAACGTGCAGAACCTGAAAAGGTGTTCGCAAATGCCAAGGCGCGTATTGCAGAAACAGCAGGGTGTACTGTACGTGATGTCGAACATTTGATTAAGCAATATACCAAGATGAAGCAGCAAATGGCGATGATCCAGCGTATGGGCGGAATGGAGGCTGTCATGCAAAGAATGCAGCAGCAGGGTGGTATGCCAGGTATGAAACCACAAGGAAATTAAAATGGATATTAAAAAAGTAGTTACAAACTTTAAAAACTTGTTTGATTGGACGCCGGTTGCAGTAACAGAACCGGTGCCAGATTTCTATGAATATGGCGATATTGGTAAACAGTTTATTGGTTACAATGTTGTTGTGACGTACAAGCATCATGGTGTAAAGACATATTCATTTTCATGCGATACAGACAAATTAGGTTTCGCAGATAGAGAATGGGCCAAGCGTCGTGCAGATAAATTTTATGCCAAGATGCAGAAACAGGTGGTAAAGGGGCGTTAAAATGCATTTGAATTGGAGGCATTTGTTTGATTGGACGGTTGTGTCCGCAACAGAGCCTGTTGCAGTTAAGAACAAACATGGTGCGATTGAAGGGTATGAGTTTGAGGTTCAGTATGTATACCATGGCAAACGCAAGTTCTATTTTGATATGGATGCGGATATGTGGTATGCGCAATATGGTTCGCCATTGGCAGCTGCCAGAAGTTTTTATGCAAAATACGATGCAGAAGCCAAGGAATGGCAACGCAAGGCTGCTGAAATATGCGGTGTAAAAAAAGTGAAAAGTCGTTAAATAATGAAAATAACAAACAAAAAAATTGCTGCAAAGAAATCTTCGGTCGCATGGTTGCAAAGACAGGCCGCAGATCCATATGTTGCACGTGCCCAAAAAGAAGGCTATCGTGCACGTGCGGCATATAAACTGATTGAAATGAACGAAAAGTTCAAGTTCTTGCGTAATGGTCAGGTTGTTGTTGATTTAGGGGCGGCACCGGGGTCTTGGTCACAATATATTGCACGAACATTTCCAAAGTCTAAGATTTTTGCAATGGATTTGTTGGAGATTTCTCCAATTGTTGGGGTCGAAACATATCAAGGTGATTTTACCAGCGATGAAGCGTTGCGTTGGTTGGAAGAAAAACTGAATCTGCCAGCAGACGAGTGTGGTGCAGGTACGGCAGATGTTGTTGTGTCTGATATGGCACCAAATACAGTTGGGCACAAGAAAACCGATCATATTCGCCAGATGGTGTTGCTGGAATATGCGTTTGATTTTGCATTGCGTGCATTGAAACCTGGTGGAACATTTGTTTGTAAATCCTTTACAGGTGGAACAACGCAGGATTTGTTAAAGCAAATCAAGGAACGTTTTGAATATGTGCATCATATAAAACCACCATCATCACGTAAAGACAGTGTGGAAATGTTTATTGTTGCATTGGGCTTTCGTGGATAGTCAATAAAATAAAAAACACCCAAAACAGGGTGTTTTTATTTGTGGTGGATGTGATTGGACTCGAACCAACGACCTCTTCGATGTGAACGAAGCGCTCTAACCAACTGAGCTACACATCCATGGACGTTGTATTATAAACATAAGAAAGGCCGTTTGTCATGTAATTTATTTGTTTTTTTGATGATTGTGTTGTAAAATGAAAGACATGATAAAGCGGCGTTTTATATATGTTATTTCTATTGTATTGTTGTGTGGTGGGGCATTTGCCGCTGAATCATTGCTGAGGCCTGCAAGTTTTCCAGTTGTGTCAAAAGATTTCTCGTTTGAGCAACGTGTGGAAAATATGGCAGAAGGTTATAAACCTTATGCGGGGATGAGTGCATATCAAATAATGGAATTTGAATCTATGGAAGATTATGCCCAGCGTGCGATAGAGGCAGAGTTAAGGGCAGCGGGTATTGAAGTTTGCGATGGGTGTGATGAAAACGGCAATCCGCCTGTCCAAGATGGTAGTACAGCGGTTGCGTTGCCACAGGTACCGGTACAAACAACTGTGCAAACAAATATGCAGACACCGGTTCAAATAACTGCACAAACAAATGTGCCAAAAACAGAAACGTCAAAGCAGCCGTCTGTATCCGTCGGTGGGGTGCAGGGGTATTGTAGCCGTAAAAATCCTAATATTCCAGTTGGGCAAACGATACCGTTTGGGCTGCCTGTTAATACGGCGGATTTATCACCAAATATATCTAGTCGTGCAAAAAGTATTGCGAGAAATACAGATAGGGGATTGTTTTGTTCGCCATATGGTTGTGGGCGTGGACGACCACATGAAGGTATTGATATTGGTTGTGATGCGGCCTTTTATCAAATGCCGATTTATGCAACTGCGGATGGGGTTGTTGATCATATTGTTTATGCTGGAAAAAATGCGTCTGCGGGTAATTATATTAGAATAAATCATGGTAATGGGTGGATTTCGCAGTATATGCATTTGGATAAAATGTTTGTGTCCAAAGGGCAACGTGTAGAGGCAGGGTGTTTGATTGGTTTGATGGGACATACCGGCGGTAATCGGGATCAAAAAGTTCGTGGAATGAGTATTGATTTAACACATTTGCATTATGAAATAGTGTATTCGGGCAAGGCGTCTTATGTTCAGGCACCTAATGGTAAAAAAATACCGATTGTGCGTGGGGATAAAAAATTAGGCTATTGTGGCAGTTTTAAGAGCAAAATTTTGCCTAATGAGATTATGGTGTATAAATAAAAGATTGAGATTTGTGTGGTGGGGATAGTGGGACTCGAACCCACACGGTCGCAATGACCAAAGGATTTTAAGTCCTCAGCGTCTACCATTCCGCCATATCCCCGAAGACTTTTGCAACAATGCCACAACATGTGGCATTTGATTTTATGGTGGAGCTGATGGGACTCAAACCCACGACCTCTACGATGCGAACGTAGCGCTCTATCAACTGAGCTACAACCCCAATTAAATGGTGCGGATAAGAAGACTCGAACTTCCAAGGTATTGCTACCACTAGTACCTGAAACTAGCGCGTCTACCAATTCCGCCATATCCGCAGGCGAGAAGTATATTATATCAAAATAGATGCTATTGCAACAAGAAAAATGTCTTTTTGTGATAAAATATTTTCATCAGGATGCCTATATATTATTTACTTGCACAGAAAATTGTAATTTTGCTAAGATTTTAGCAGAGATGAAGAGAGTTTTAATTTTTGCAGTAAATATAATGCTGTGTGTTGGGCTGGCGTATGCCGGGGTTCGTGATGGCACGGCTGTTTTACGTGCAAAAACAGACAAGACGACATCACAAAGTCGTGTGTCAACTGTTGCTAAGCGTGCTAGTGTGCCGCGTTCGGCTGTATTGACCCCACGCAAGGAATCGCCGTCACGTGGTTCAAATGTTGCGGAAAGAAAGCAAAATGCGCGTGGTGGTGTGGTTGCACGTGCCGCCAATGTTACTGTGGGGCGTGGTGCATCAGGCGTAGTAGGACGTAATGGTCAAAATCTTCCCAGAACTTCAATTATAGAGGAAACGCCTGCCTTGATGTCCAGTACACGTACGGGTGCAGAATATGAACGCTGTAAAAATACTTATTTTTCATGTATGGATCAGTTTTGTATGCTGAAAAATGATGATTATCGTCGTTGTTCTTGTAATGACAGGGTGTTTGCATTAGATGAAGAACGGCAAACCTTACAAAGTGCAGGTGAAAAAATAACCGTTTTTAATGAGCAGTTGGATGTTGTTGGTATGACTGCAAGTCAGGCAGAGGCGATGCGTAAAGAATCAGAAGGCGAGCAGGCATTGACGGGTGATAATTCTGCATCTAAGGCATTGTTACAGGCGATTATGAATTCTATTCGTGGAGAGGATGGTACGGTTGCGGGGAAATACGCAGGGTTAAATAGTGTAAATATTTCATTTGATACGGTGAATGCTTTTGGTATGACAGATATTGGCCAGGCAATTGCTTCTTATAATGGAAATGCCCTGTATAGTGCGGTCTATCCACAGTGTCGTGATGCGGTTCGTGCAGATTGTAATGATGCATCATTGCAGCGTGCAATAACTGCATACTTAATGGCGGTAGAACAGGATTGTAATACTGTACAGACGGCACTGGAACAAACACGTAAAAAGACCAAGGCGGCAGTTCGTGAAAGCAGTGCAATGTTGGATTTAGCACGTGTTGAAAATCGTCAAAAGCACAATTCATCCGATATTACAACATGTGTCAATGATGTTGAAACAGCAATTCTGAGTGAAGAGGTTTGTGGGGCAGGGTATCATAAATGTTTGGATAATGGTGAATATATTGATATCTCTACGGGAAAGCCGATTGCCGGTGTTAAAGATTTTTATAAACTGGGGGATATGTTAAAGTTTAGTGACGGGGTTGATGCAGTGCATCAAAAGTTGTCTAAGAACTCTAGCAATCGTATGTTTGTTCAGAACTTTGAGTCGCGTGTAAAAATGTTTGCAATGCCTGCATTGGACAAGTGTGTAGAAGATGCAGATTTTGTTTGGGCGGAATACTTGGATAGGGCGATGTTGTCTATATATTATGCGCAAAAGTCCAAGGTGGAAGAGATAAAACAGGGCTGTTTTGATTATGTGTCATCGTGCTATATGAGTACGGATGATGCGATTTCTGGTGCAACGGATGTGCTGACAGGGGATAGTTCTGTTTTGATTCAGCCTGATAAGATTGCGTTAAATAATCAGATGTGTACAGATTATATCGAATCTTGCAACAATATGTTCGATAATAATATTATTGCTGATTATATCGAGAATATTACCAATACAGATACTTTGACGGCATGTCGTGCGGTTGTAAAGCAATGTTTTGATAAATATGGTGGTATGAATTATGAAAACTTTTATTACCCGTACAGTGGTTTGTTTGCACCGGGTTCTGCCGAGGCACCAGATTGGTTTACGTTGTATACTTTGAAGACAGAACAAGATGGGCGTGTTGTGTATGAAACCAATGCGGACGGTTCTTTTGCGTATAAGTCAGAATGTGCAAAACAGTTGCAGACGATTCCTGCGTGCAGTTCGCCTGAAATTATAGAGCGTGCATTTGGTGGATTAGATTATAATACCATGACGGTTGAGTATGGTGTGTTTGTTGCAGATACTGGGTCGTTTGCTGCAGAAGCATGGGCTGAACGTAATTTGCGTTCAACAGGTGTTGCGACCGAGGTTTATAATCAGATTATTTCTATTTTGTCAACCCAGTGTATGAATTTGCAGGGGCGTTTTGTAGAGGTGCAGTTTATGCCGGATGTGTATGAACAGGATAATTATTGTGTGTCCAAGTTTGGGGAAGATGGGGGAAAGTATCAATCTTTCGTTGGCTTGTATGGTATTGGTGATGGCGAGAATATGTGTCCACGTGATTATTCTTTGGGGGTTGCAACACAATCATGGGGGGCTTGTTTGTGTTGGGAAAATGGTGGCAGGCGTAGTAAATGGGGCAAGGCGGCAAAATGTATGCCTGTGTTGCCGGTAAATGATAGTGGGGATGATATTGCGTGCAGTTCGGGTACTTTTACTACGGTTACAACTTCATCGGATTTTAGTGAAGATGCATGGTGCGTACAAGATGTGATTAACAAGGGGTTGAACCAGGTTTGTCCTTTGGGGGGATCTGTGATGCAGGATCTTGATAATTCTAATGGGTATTGTGCAACCAAAGATGGCAAGGCTTTGTTAAAGGTTCCAGAAGGTGTTAAATAAAGTAAAATGCCAAAAGAAAAACCCGCAATTTGCGGGGTTTTTTGTTGGTATCTTATTTTTAAAACAGGTATTTGACTGTCAAACTGCCAATCCAACCATCACGTGCGCCGTCACGACGACCAAATGTACCTGTAAAATTAAAGTCTGCGACATTCTTTTCTAGTGACAGGCTGTATTCTTTAAAGTTGCCTGTTTCCAGTGTTGATGTTGCGATGTTATTTACGGTTAAGTCGTTGTTAGATGTAGACATTATCGCGTATTTTGCATTTATTGATCCAAACCATCCGTTTGCAATATGTTTGATAGCACGTATAGATGGTGCGAATTCAAATATGCTAAGTGCGTTGTTTTTTATTTCATCACCATTGGCGGATTGATATTCTTCGCCCCTTATCCAAGTGTATGCCAAGTGTACGCCAGGCTGTATTGTAAATGTTTGATCCAATGTGAAATCGTATGTTGCGTTTATTGCACCGCCGGCCCAGAAATTAGAGTATTCGTCTGTGCCATCTGTTGTTGTTGCGGAATTGTTCAGTACGCCACCGTTGATGGTTGTGTACAGTCCCAGGTCGCCAAATACATTGCCGTTATAGATGCCAAAGAAGCCACCTTGTTCATCAATGTTGATGTGCTTGTTCTTTTGTTCACCGTTTATAAATCCTGTATATAGTCCCCATTTAGATAGGCCACCAGCAAATTCGGATGTGCCGCCGGCGACGCCGAACATGAATATATCGGCGTCTGAATCTAATCTGTCAAAATTGTCAAACTTTGCATTGTCGCCCATATGTTGCCAGTTTGCCCACAGACTGTTTAATGTTGCGTCTGGGTTTACTGTGTCGCCACCACTGCGACCAGCTGTGCCGTCATCGTTGTATTCACCGTATAGTGGGGCACGACCATACATGGGGGCACGACCGTATGTGCTTGCAGGGTTTTCGTTTGCCTGGGCATTTATTGCCTGGGTTCTTAGTTTTTGGCCGCCCATTGTGCCACGCATAGAACCGGCAAATGATGAAAACATCGTTTGTGTTACAGAATGTTGTATTGCCGCGATATTGTGGGCAGATATTGTGTTGGCGTACATGTGTGCCGATGCATTTGCGTCGATTGTTCCCAATATGGCAAACAATGATATGTTGAATAATATGTTCTTTTTCATAATTCTACTCTCTCTTGTTGTCATTATGATGTGTTTTATTATAGCATAAAAATCCTATTATTAAAAATGATAAATATAATGGGCGTTACGTTCAAAAATGTTTTTTATTGTAGTTTTGATAAAATCTGTTATGATATTTATCATTATGGCAAATGAAGTTTGTGAAGAGTTTATAGATAGACCGGTCGTTATGGTTGGACTGATGGGGGCAGGTAAAACAAGTGTTGGACGTGCCTTGGCCCGTAGGTTGGGTATACCATTTGTTGATTCAGATAAAGAAATTGAAATGGCGGCAGGTTGTAGCGTTGTTGATATTTTTTCAATGTATGGTGAAGAAGAGTTTAGACGTGTGGAACAGCGTGTAATTGAACGCTTGTTAGATACGCCGCCTGCTTTGAAAGTGATTTCCACAGGCGAGGGGGCTTTTATAACGCCGGCAGTGCGTGAAATGGTTTTGGCGCGTGCGTTATCTGTTTGGTTGCGTGCGGATTTGGATTTGTTAGTTCGGCGGACGGGGGCGCGTGATACACGTCCGCAGTTGTTGAATACAGATAGTCGTAAAATACTTTCTCAGTTAATAGATGAACGTTATAAGATATATGCTTTGGCGGATATTACGGTCGAGACACGGGACGAAAACCTGCGTAAGACATTGGGTAAGGTTTTGAAGGCGATAGAGGATTATTCTAATAAACAAGATAAGGAGTAAAAAATGGCTAAAAAGAAAAATATATTTAAAGAATTTGGTTCTTTTGTTCAACGTGGTAATGCAATCGATATGGCGGTTGGTATTATCGTTGGTAGTGTTATGACCAGTGTTGTAAACTCTTTGGTGAAGGATGTTTTGATGCCACCGATTGGTTTGTTGGTTGGTGGGGTTGATTTCTCTCAGTTGTTTGTGACGTTAAGTGCATCTGCTGAAAAGTTTGAAACGATTGCACAGGCACAGGCTGCAGGTGTGGCGACATTGAATTATGGTATGTTTTTGAATTCGGTGGTTAGTTTCTTTATTACGATGTTTGCAATATTCTTGTTTGTTCGCACAATGAATAAAATGCGTGATAAGAAACCTGCAAACACCCATGCATGTCCATATTGTACATCAAATATCAGTAATTCAGCGACAAAATGCCCATTTTGTTGTTCTGAGGTAGCCCCAGTCGAGACAGCGGCTGTAGAGGATAGCGAGTTGAAAAAAAGCATCAAGGGTGTGACAAAAATGGCGGGACATGTGGCAGATGGCGCGTTAAGCAAAATTAAAAAAATTAAAAAAATTACAAAGAAATAGGGCGGTTTATAAATATTTTGCTTTAAGTTTGGTCGGCGGATAAAAATGTCCGCCGATTTTTTTGCTTGTTGTTGGTGGGTTATGTATAGTTTGCTGGGAAAGGTGGGATGGTTCTTTGTGGGCTTGGGCGTTAAATGTAATTCGTGTTTGTGTCGTATAGTTTGGGCGTGATCTTGTGTGTTGTAATCGGTAAGAGGTGATGGCGATTTTGATGTGGTGGTGTGTCGTTTGGGGAGTTTTTTTATGGTGGTGTAATAATTTATATGTGATTGTGCGTTTCGAAAAAAAAGTCCGGAAAACAGCGGGGTGTAGCGATTGCTAAAAGGCGTATAATGTATATTATGTATAGTTTTGTGTGCTGTGGGCCACTAAACAATACCTAATATGTGTGCTTGTGTTTGTTGTGTTTTGGTGTGCTGTGGCCCACTAAACGGATACATAATATGTGTGCTGGTGTTTGTTGTGCTTTGGTGTGCTGTAGCCCACTAAACAATACATAATATGTGTGCTGGTGTTTGTTGTGCTTTAGTGTGTGCTGTGGCCCACTAAACGTATACATGATATGCGTGTGCTTGTGTTTGTTGTGCTGTGGTCCATTAAACGTATACATAATATGTGTGTTTGTTGTCTTGACCCGTTCCCATTCCTTGGCTATGTTTTTGGGTCGTTATTTGTAAATCTATATTTTTACAAATGCGGTTTAATTGTTTGTAATTTGTGGATAGTTTGCTGTAATTGGTTGCGTGTTTGACTGTTGTGTAATATTGTGTTCTTTTGGTGGTTTGGACTTAAAAATGATGATTTTTGTGCCCTATTTTGCTCGTTTTTTTGAAAAAATGGCGGATTTCTGCGGTTTTTTAGTGTTTTATGGCCGTTAGGGGTGATTTTTTGATGCTTTTTGTGGTGGGGTTGGGGTGTTTTTTATAGTGTTGTGGGGTATGGTGTGTGGTACCCTGCTTTGTTGTTAATGTAAAACTTTAACGTGTTACAATTGTTATTTGTTTGTAGCTAATAATGTTTAAGATAAAAAGCACGCCGATTGGCGTGCTTTTTATCGTTGTTTTTGTAATTTGATTGCCTTGCGGTGGTATTTTTGTGCTTGTTTTTTATATGTTTGTGCACTGTTGTGTGCCATATGTCCCAGGTAGAACATTAATAGTGCCAGCCCCAGTTGGGTGTAATTTGGATCGCTGTTATCATTGATTAGAGATAGTATGTTTGCAATCAATAATGTAGCTGCAGAACAGTTTGCAACCACGCATGCAATTTTAGCATGGTTTACCTGACGCATTGTGTTTGCGTGCAATGTGTCATATAATTCGATTTTATCTGGGTGATGATTGTTTGTTTTGGTGTGTACAGACGACATAATGTGTATTCCTTTTTATTTTTGTTTGTTGTATTTTGATGGAAACAAAACCTTGCCCAAGGTATTTTGCATATATTGATCTGTGCATTTGCCTGTCGCCAATTGGCAAAAACAATGCATACGACGTATTGGTCGTGTCGTACCTGCGATGGAAAAGTCTGGATCGCATTTGCAAATCTGGATATCGCATACGTTATTCAGGTTCAGTGTTGAATGGTCGCTGCGATTGCCACACGATGGGCCGATGTGGTAAATAGTTGTTGCCGAAATGCCATGATTGACTAAACAAGAGTCTGGCTTTGGGTGGCGGTTGTCAAGTATCGCCTGTAGCAATTTTTCCGCTTTGAATAATGTGATTTTATCCAGTTTGTGCAGTTTCAGTAATTTTTGCAATTCTGGACAGCGGGTTACGATACGCAATTTGGTTTGTGTTAATTTTTCGTTCATGCGTGTACCAATATTATAAGTTAACGGCATTTTTGTTTGTAGTTGTCGCACAATGTTGCGATTTGAGAGGCTAAACGTTGCCCTGCTTGGAATGTTGGGCATGTGTACGGAAAGATTAATTGTACTTTGCCTTCGGCATCTACGTAGTATTTGATTGTTTTTGTTTGGATTTTTGGATAAATAATGCCGTCTGTGTCGCGTATTGCGTAAATATAGCAGGCACGTGGACAACCGTCGCAACGCATTTCTGGTAGTTTTGCTTCGTGTGGCATTTGGTGGAATTGTGTGAACATTTTTATATCCTTTGATTCTGTGTTTTTTATTTCAAGCGGATAATAGACAAAAGAAAATCACTTGTCAAGTGATGCCCCTGCCCGCTTGCTTGTAAAAAATCCCGCAGTTGCGGGATTTTTTATTATCTTAGTCCTTTGGCACGACAACAGGCCGATGCGGCGGATTTCCAATCAGAGTATTGCTTTGATGGGGCGCGTAAATCACGCCATGGCTGCCAACCGCTGCAACGTTTTTTACTGCCTGTGCCAGTGCATTTTGCATAGCGACGCAATGTGCAGGTTTGTGCCGATGTTTTGCCTGTATCGGTTGTGCATTTTACAACAACATTTTGGTTTTTTGCATCATTCTTTCCCATTTCTTTGGATGACATAACCTGATATGCCCCAGCGCTGCAAATGGTGGATATAACTAGCAGTGTTGTAAATAAATACTTCTTCATTGGTTATCCCCTTTTGATACTGATATTATAAATCTTTGCGTTTCGAAAAACAATAAGAATAAATGTCAACGTGTTAATGGGTCTGTTGTTGGTTCGTGGCAACCGTTTTCACGCGTTAGTTTGACACGATTCATCCAGCCTTTTAAGAACTTTTTATTATTTCCACGCTTGGATACCTGGACAAAATATTGTTGCATGTCGTCAAGATAATCGTTGTGCAAATCACCGTTATAGGTTTCAGCGGCACGTGCAACTTCATCGTCAATTTTACTGCGTTCTGGTATTTTTAATACACGACAAAAATGTTTGATTCCTGTGACAGGGCCGGATGCCCAGCCAAAGGTGAAAACATCGCCACGAACATAGTCTGGTAATTTTTCAATGCCATGTTGACGATAGTATTTGCGATTAGCAATATCTTCGGCACCGGCACGTGTTAGATTGCGAACGTTAACCTCTGGATTGTTGTTTTGTGATATGCCATAGCATGTGTAACCGCCAGAATCGTCTTTGTCATGACCACAATCGCCTTCGGCACGAAATGTTGTAATCATAATTTTTTCAAACGCAGGGTCTGATTGTGCATATTTACCGCTGGTTAAGATTTTGTTCAAGAAATGCTGACTGCGTTGTGGTGGTGTACATGGGCCATTGCGGACAGTTTTATTTGCGATTACAGGCCGTCCAAAGGTATCGGTACCCACCGCACGTCCATTTGTGGTTGCTGTGGGTTGTGTTTGTGCCGTTGTGGGATATTGCGACTGTGTGGTTTGTTGCGTTTGCTGTGCCGTTGTTTGTTGTTCTGGGGTGGTTTGACGGTCGCCGATAGCCACGACTTCTTCGAATGCACCGGGTTTTTGCACGCAGTATTCATCGTCTAATGGATATTTGTCGCAGTATTGTTCGTGTGTCATTTTATGATAGTCTTGTTTTCGTTCCAGTTCTGCACGACTAATCATTCGGTCCAAATATGCTTCTTCGGATTCAACGTCAATTGTGTGAAATGCACTGGCATTGGCATAAGGGGCATACCCAGTTGATGCGTTGCTCGTCCGTTTGTTAAAAGAATAATCCATAGATGTTTTTGGTGCATTTTCTACACGTAATAATGATTTGGACAATCCGTATGCGGATGTGCATACGCCAGTCATGATGAATAATAATAAAAAGTGGCGTGTAAAATTATTCATTGGTTGTCCAAGGTTCATCGTTCATTATTAGATAATATAGTGCAGGATTGTCAGAACCGGGGTTTCTTAGAATTGGGCGAACAACATATATGTCTACGTTGCAAGGGGTGTTGCCACCCTGCTCTTCTTTCAGGTCTTCGTGAAACTTTGATGCAAAATCCATTGCCTGCAAGTATGCAGCATCATCGTCATTATCGCTGATTGAATCACCCATCCACATCAGCCACATACCATGGTTTACAACGTTTTCTTGACCTTCTAGGTCGTCGGCAGATAGTAATAATAATGGTGCAAATTCAACGCCACTGGTAAAGTCGCCTGTTTCAGTTTCGGTCCAGTCGTACATGCCACCAATAAACTTGATTGCACCGTATGCCAGACCACCGGCGGCCTCTAATTTTCCAAGCATAGCGGCATTTTTCATAGTGGAATGGAATAACCAATCTTTGGCTTGGTTGGCAAAACCGCTGGAACGGCCCATGCGTGCGGCCTTGGTAATAAGTTTGTTGCCTGTCATGGCGGATTTTGTTGCCCGGGCGGCACGTGCAACGATGTTGCCACGTTGTGCCAATTTTAATGAACGCAATCCACGACGATAGGCATTTAATTCAGAAAATGTTTTTGTTGCGTCGCGATATTTTTTTACGTCGTTGGTTGCGTCTAGTGTTTTTACAGTGTCTTTGGCTTTGTCCAAATCCTTGGTCAAATCTGCAATTTTTGCGGCGTCTTTGGTCTTGTCTAGTTTATTGATTTTATTTGTTAGGTCTGCAACGTCACGTGTGGCACGTGTCCATTTTATAACGTCATCAGATTTGCTGAGTGTTTTTATAGTACCGGTCAGACCTTTTAATGCACGTGATGCACGTGCGGCCTTGGTTGCCCCGGTTATGACAATGCCACCACCCATAGTTACAACGGTTATTACGATATCCAGTGCAATTTCCAGATATGTTATCCATTGCAGGTTTACATCACCTGCAATGTAATAGTCGTTAGAGTCGTCTTCCATATTGACGGTTCTTTCACTCATTACTTTGTTTATGATTAAATCGTCATCTGCCAATGCGGAACGTGCAGTGCATTTACCGCCATTGTCGTCTGCATTTGGATACAGTTCGTCAATATGGTCACGAATGTATTCAATTGCCAGGGTGTTATTTTTATCAGGCCCCACAAATTCGTCCAATGCCCCATGTTCGACAATCATGATTGCGTACCATGCGGGTTCTGTATTTGTCCAAATCGCGGCATCATCTGGATCGCCCAGGCGTGGGTTTGGATTGTCGGTTGGCAGTCCGCGTTTTTCAGACAGCATTAATCGCTGTTTTAATAATTTTGGCTGTGTTTCATAGTTTACGATAATTTCACGTCCATTTGGAAATGTGTACATGATGGGCATGAACTTTATTGTTTCGCCTTCGGGAGTGTTAGCGATTTCAGGGCATGCCAGTACCGGACCTAGAACATCTTTTTGTGCAAATGTTTGATAAATCCATTGCTGAATTACGGTTTCGTGTTCCGTTTCGGCCGCAGGATCGGCGGTGCGTGCCAATGCGTCTGCAAATACTTTGGTTGCACATGCCGTATCGTCGGGGCCACGTGTTGGGATTGTTGTGTCTATCAGGCGTGTGTTGGCCCCGTATACGGTGTGTGGTATAACCGCAGGGAACAATAATAGGCAAAAGAATATAAAAATGTTTTTTAGCATTATTATTCCCTGTAGTGTTTTTATTTGGTTGTGTATTGTGCCGCCTGTGCCCCCATAACGGTATCTGCTAGTTTACCTTTTTATTGTTGTTTGGGTTACTGTCGGTTTTGTCGTTAGGATCCGATGTTTTAAACAGTTTTTCGGTCCATTTTTTGATGTCGAATTGTTTAGAGTTTTTTGCAGCATCGTCTGCGGCATCTATGTCTTTTGCGGATTTGCCAACAGCGGCACCGGCGCGTTCTGCGAACTTTTTTACAGTACCAAGTTTTTTGCTGGCCTCTTCCATATTTTGTGCCCCTTTTACGGCGTCTAGTACTTCGGTATCTTCGTTGTTACCTTTGCCACCAGTGCCACATTCTTCGTCCATTTCCGCCAGTTGTGCTTCGATTTTTGCGATTGCATATTCATACATATCGGGTCCCAGATCAGGTTCCAGTGGTGCAGGTTCCGGCTGTGGTGTTGTTTGTTGTGCGGTTGGTGCGGGTGTTGTTTCAGGGATTATTTCCGCACAATAATCGGCCATTAACTGATAGCCATCGATGCAACCCCATTCGATACATTTTTTTTCTTCGTTCAATCCAAATATGTATATGGGCAGGTTTTTTTCTTCTTCGTTTGGACCTTTCCCATCACAATATTTTGGGGTGCATTTTTTTGTTTTTGAATCATAATTAAATGATTCACCGCAGTCCCATTTCCAACATACTTTTGATGTATCTGGGACGTATCGAACGCTATCACCTAGGCCATTTGGTGGTGCAGATGTGCCAGAACACCAGCGTGTTGTACAACTTTCTGACCATGCGTCATCACTGACTAGGTCTTTAAAGAATCCAAGGATCCCGCCACTAGATTTTGAACGGCCACCCACTTGGCATTGGCGAACCATGGCCATTGCACCACCACCTTTTTTCTGACAGAACATATAATCGCCAATGCCACGTTTTACGTCGCCGGTGGTTGTATTGCAACACGTTTGTTTGTTTGTAACAGGGTCTGTCAAACAGTCGGTTTCCGAGAACATTTGCCATCCAACAGTGGCCGCACCAACAACTGCACCTGCACCAAGAGCGATCCATCCAGCTGGGCCAGATAGTGCTAAAACGGATGCAACCCCCATGCCGACCATTGCACCGCCTGCGGTTGACATTAGAAGGTCTTTGCCTGTGCGGGCACCTTCGCCCATATTAGCATCCCACCACATTTTAACACCGCCTACTACTGATAGTACGCCTAGACCTTTGCTTACAACTTTGCCCGCTGTACCTTTTAATATGTTTAATTTGCTATTTGTCTTGATTGGGTCTGGTTTTGGTGGTGGCATGTTGTTAAAGCCTTTGCCAGATACGAATTTTCCGTTCATATTTTTATAATTGACTATGCCACTTTTATGGACTTCACGATAGTATTGTTTGCCGTCTGTGTGGGTGAAAAGTTCGCGTGTAAAAACATTACCTTTGCTGCTGGTAATTGTGCCTGTTGGCAGTGGTTTTGGCGCCTTTGCCGCGGCGGTTGTTGTCTTGGCGGCTGTGCTGCTTGTCGAAGTTGATGCTGGTGTGGATGGTGACGCAGTGGGGGTTGCAGCTGGTGCACCGTTTTTAGAGAAGTAAATAGATCCATTTTTTTTAGTAACGCTTATACCCTGTTTTTTTAGATTTCTTTGTAAGGCATCGTATTCTCCTGGGGTAAGTTGGTCAGTGGTATAGGCGGGCATACCCCCACCTTTTGTTTGCCAGTCGCTTAATATGCTGTCAAATGACTGGCCACCAAAACCCAATTTTGCTTTTGCTGCATCGAAGACGGGGGTGGCGGCATAAGATAATGATACTGTGCATATTAATAATGAAAATGCAACAAGGAATGTTTTTATTTTTTTTAGAAAAAAAGTTTTTATAGACATAATCAATAACTTCCTGTGGTTTGGCATTGTTCAATTGGTGTGCCGGCGGCACGACATGCCTTTAATTTCGCCAGATCTTCACGTAATGTTTGGGTGGTTGTACCGTATTTGGCTTCGCACCATTCACGACGTTTGGCAGCAATGCGAATGCGACGGTCCAGATACGCCTCTTTGGATTCGATTGTGATGGTTTTAAATGCACTGGTGCCGGCGTATGGTTTATATCCTTCGGTGGCGTTGGCCTTGCGTTCTTCAAAGGAAAAGTCAGCCGCCACTTTTGGCATTTCATCTGTCGCAGTTGGTAATTTGTTTGCACCCGATTGTTCGCGCAGGGCCTCTAACTCTGCCCGGCGGGCGGCCATGTCTGCCTTCCAATTATCTTGTTGCTTGGGTTGGGTGGACGGAAGTGTTGATACAATCGCCTGGGTTGGTGTGTTTGTCTTTATGGATGTGTCTGGGAATGCAATACGGGCATTTTTATCAAACCCAGTATTTTGTTTTACATAATTGTCAAATGCACCATCTAAGTATCCGGCACAAGATGTGGCATAGTTTGCCCCAGGCATTTGTGTCAATTGCATCATTAATGCAGGACGTATATCCTTTAATTTTGTGTCACGACAATTGTTACGCATTCCACATTGCTGGGCAATCAATTGGGCGGCAATTTGGTTGCAGTCGCCAGATTTAGCGTCTGGACCATCGACGTATACCGGTGTTGGCATACGCTGATTATATGGCGAGTTTGGGTTCCAATATGGATTTGATGAATAACTTTGTACGTTTTGAATGTTTCCATAATTGGAAAATGCAGATGGTGATGCATTGCATAAACCAGTATATGTGATAACACATATCATAAATAAATGAAGTATATACTTGTGCTTAATTCTCATTTCCAGGTCCCTGTAATGTGATTATAGCAAAAACAGACCTGTCAGGAAAGATAAAAATCCCCCAATTAGAAAAAATGGTGCAAATGGTATATATTTTTGTTGATTAAATCGTGCCCATATTGCCCCAATCAGGCATGCGAATATTAGTGCCAGTCCCAATCCATTTGTCCCCAGCCATAATCCCCCAACACCAATTAACTTTATATCGCCCATACCAATTGGTGGGTATGGAATGTTTTTATTTTTGTGCAGTTTGTCAAATAATATGCCAATAATTGTTGCCATAATGTATCCGAATGTTGCACCAATGACAGCATTTGATATGTCGGTTGGAAAACTGTAAAAAGTGGTTAATATCAGCCCAATCAGCATAAGTGGAAACAGGTATGCGTCTGGGATTATACGACGACGCAGGTCGGCCCTGGATATCATTATGGCCAGCCAAATTGCAGTGGCAATTAATAGGCTAAAAAATATATTAAAAATCATGTTTTCCCCCTTGCCTTTCGAATCGGATGTGTGCTATGATATATCAGTAGTATTATAACAAGGATTCTGTAATATGAGCAAGGGTTGGGATAACACAGCACTAAAAAAATTAAAAGCATTGACTGGCAAGGGGTTGTCTACGTCCGAAATTGGTAAGCGGCTGGGGATGTCTAAGAATGCGATTGTGGGTAAATTAAATCGTTTGGGCTGGAATGCCAAGGCGGGTGGTGCCAGTGTCGCCGGGGCAAGTGAAAAGAAAACCGCTGCAGTGTCAAAGAAGACCGAAGAAGTTGTGGAAAAACGTGCAACAAAAAAAGTAGCCACCAAGGCTGTAAAAGAAGAAAAAAAAGTTGTTGTGAAAAAAGTGGCGGCCAAGGCCGAAACAAAGCCTGTAAAAGCCAAGGTAGAACCTAAGAAGGCAGAAGAAAAAACATCTGCACGTTCCACAAAGGTAAGCGCCAAGGATTTGGCAGTGCATCAGCGGATTGTTCAGCATTCTTTGGAAATGGCAAACTTGAAACCAAATCAATGTCGTTGGCCGATTGGTGATCCTGATTCTGAACATTTTCATTTTTGTGGCGAAACAGTGTTTGTGGGTAAACCATATTGCTATGAGCATTGTAAGCAGGCGTATCAGTTTACACCGCCCAAGAAAAAATAGTTTTGTTGGTGGGGAATAAGACGTATGTCGATAGAGAGAGAGAATCTTAAGCAATCGTTAAAAGTTGTCGATTATGATATCGCAGGTAATCCTTTGCGTGCATACCAGGACGTGGATGGGCGTTTGGTGTTTGTCTTGGATTTGTTGATTGATGATATTAAGCCAAATGTGTTATTGGTAATTAGTCCTGAGGATAATCGCAAGTGGGATGATATAATTGCTAATGATTGGGGTGTGGATTTGGAAACTGTGCGTCCCAAGAAGGATAATAAATATCAAAAGTTAGATATAGAATATGCAGGGTTAGATAAATACTCTGATTTAATTCAGGCGTATTTGGGTAGAGGTGATGTTTCGGCCAGGTTGGCGGATTTGCAGGCGTTTCGTGTCAGTGTTGCAAAACATGTTGCAACAGAAAGGTTGGCTGCTGCTGAAAAGTTGGCAGGTCAGGCACGTGAAACGATTGAAAAAACAAACGATACAATTGCAACCCTGCAAGAAAAACTAAAAGGGTGGCGTGTAAAACTGCAGGAATATAAGTCGCAGATTGGGCGGGCACCTGGAAAACAGGTTGCGTCAAAGATTTTGCGGGCGGAATCGCAGATTGATGCGATTGGCGAGAAAATGGTTCGGGCAAAAAAAAGATTGGCCAGTGCCAAGAATCGCCTGGTAAATGCAGAAGATGATGCGGATATCGCACGTAACATATTAACCAGAATTCAGCAGATTGCGGGTCATGATGGACAAGATGCAATCGTAACAGATTTAACAACAATAAATAAAACAGGGGCAGAAAAAATGGCAGATAATGATATTAAACCAATCTTGGATCAGGATCCAAATATATTAGATGAAGATATTGCGTTTAAGCCTATTGTATTTGATACGTCTGTGGCGCCGGTTGTGCCGTCTGCACCATCTGTGACGTCAAATGTGCCAAAGTTTAAGCCATTTGGTAATGATGTAGAAAAAACAGAAGAAGTGGTTTTTGCACCGGTTGTGGCGGATGTGCCAGTTGCACCGGCTGTGCCGGAAACACCTGTTGTGCCAGAGACGTTGGCCGCACCTGTTGTGTTTGATGTGCCAGAAGTTCAAGAGGTTCAAGCGCCTGTGATTGAGCCTGTTTCAGTTCCTGTTGCCCAAGAGGTGCATATGCCAGCACCATTGGTGGAACAGATGCCTGTGCCGGTTTTGGATAGTATTACAGCGGTTGGACCAGTGCTAGATCAGGCGGATTCAGAAGTGTTTGGTGGTGATGTGTTGTCACCAGAACTGTCAACATCAGTGGTGTCAGAAGTGCCGATGTCACCTGTGTTAGAGGCACCAACTTTATCGCCAGTTGTGTCAGATGTGCCGGTGGCACCTGTGGTCCCTGCCCATGCGATGCCTGTTGTTAATGCACCAGCGTCAAGTGCACCTGTGGCACCGATGCCAGAGATATCAGCATCGCCGGTTGATGGCCCAGGAAGACCTGTGTCCCCTATTGCGGCACCGGTGGTTGCGGTTTCGGCATCAACCCCACGTAAGCCCACCACATTATATTATGTGTTGTTGATGGTGTTGATTGCGTTGTCTATATTCACGTTGTGGATTTATCAAAAGTCTTCGAACCAGAATCTGCCGGAATTGGGTGCTTCTGTTCAGGCAGAAACACAAGAAGAAGTTGTTGTGCAGGATGGTCAGGATGCCAATTCACCATTCTTGGGTGGTGCAGAAGATGTGAAAGCCGAAAAGGTGTCTGAGCCAGTTCAGGTTGTTATGCCAGCCCCAGAAGTAAAACCTGTGGAAACAGAAAGTGTTGAGCTTGTCATGGATATTGTGCCAGAAGAAGTTCCTGCAACCCCAGCCGAGGCAGTTACTATTTCGCCATCTGTAGAGGTTGTGTCTGTGCCAGCAACCCCTGCACAAGAAGATGAGGTTATAGAGCCACAACCTGTGGAAGAAAATCCTTTCTTGTCAGATGATACTGTGGTTGCACCTGCACAGAAGTCCATTGCTGAAATTATTGCCAGCAAGCCTGTGTATAATGTTGCACGTGACGATAAGAAATTTGTTGCAGATCCTGAATATGAAACAAGTGAAGAGGATGAAGAAACAGTAGAAGAAGTTGTAGAGAAAGAAGTACCAGTGGTCGATGTTGCGGAACCTGTTGTTACGGGTGTGACAGATGAAGTTGTGACAGAGGTTGTGCAGGATACATGTGCAGATGGAAACTTGCCAGATGAGAATGGGTGTTGTTCTGGTGAAGAATCTGTTGATTTAGGTGGTGGTGAATTGGCGTGTTGTGTCGTCGGTACAGACGAATGTTTCCCACCAATGAAATAAAGAAAAGACCCGCAAATGCGGGTCTCTTTTTATCTGGTATGTTGACATACGGGATGTGTCAAAATGTGTTTTATCTGGCTAGGGATTAATAGACGCAGTGCAATTGAAGGTGTCCCATAGGTCGCGGAATTGTGATACACTGCCAGGACTTCGGATTGTGCCAATGCATCAGGTTTGCGGATATTTCCTTGTTTGTCTATGATGCCATTTGTGATGTCATCTTGGTATGCGTGTGCCAAATCCATAACAAGGCCCGGATTTATTTGTGTGGTATTGTCCGGACTGTATGGCAGATGGTATTTTTTGTGTATTGCGATATATCCAGGAAGCCTCTTGAACCCCAGACCCAGTTGTGGTTTGTATTCCTGGAACATGCCAGACATAACATAATCTTGGGCGGCCAAGGCACTGTTGTGGATGATGGTGTATTCTTTATTAAATAGTGTTGGGTTTAACTGTTGTAGGCACAGTTCCCGAATTTTGAAAATTGGTACTAAATCCTGTTGCATTTCTTTCCCCGATTTTTAGTCTAAAATATACTAACATTGTGTGCATGCTTGTCAATAAAAAACACCCCGTATGGGGTGTGTTGGTTTATCTGGCAACATCACCACGCAACTTTTCGTGATGAATATAGTCTTTTAGTTTGAAGCCACCATCTGCACGCCAGTTCAGCATTCCATTCCAGTTTGCGTCTGGGATTTCAACGGT
The DNA here is from genome assembly GCA_045635825.1 of Candidatus Enterousia sp. GTDB lineage: Bacteria > Pseudomonadota > Alphaproteobacteria > Rs-D84 > Rs-D84 > Enterousia. Next base: position 50,079 of record JAZTWM010000006.1, read on the forward strand.
TGGCAAAGGGTGCGGTTTACGTTGTAATTGTTCTGCGACCTGGGGCAGATGGTTTTGATAGATGTGTGCATCATGCAGTTCGCCTTTTAGGATTCCTGGTTTTAATCCTGCTTCTTTGGCGTACAGTAACAGCAATAGTGCATAACTGGCGATATTGTATGGGATGCCCAAGAACATATCGCATGAACGTTGGGTCCATATCATATTTAATTTGCCGTCACGTACAATTAACTGGTGCATCATATGGCATGGTGGTAAAGCCATTTGCGGAAAGTCTGTTGGGTTCCATGCGGATACTATGATGCGGCGGTCATTTGGATTATTTTTTAGTTTATCTATTGCGTTTGCAACCTGGTCTATGCCCGGATTGTTTGGATTGAAGTTGTCGGTTGGGTTTTGTTCAATTCTGGATGTGTCCCATTGGTAATCACCGCCAAAGTGTCGCCACTGGAAACCGTAGATTGGTCCCAGATCACGTTCGCTGTCCATGATAGAATTGCGTAATATTTGTTTCTGTTCAGGGGTAAGTGGGGTGTTGTCCCATTCCAGCATGCCCTTTTTTAGTTTGTATTCTTGTTCAACTTTGACCGGGTTTGCCCATTCGTTCCAGATTTTGCAATTTCTGTCTTGTAACCATTTTTTATCTGTGATTCCACGCAGAAAGAATTCCAGTTCAGTTGCGATATTTTTTAGTCCCATTTGTTTTGTTGTGATTAATGGGAATCCGGTTTCCATGTCATGTACGAATGTTGCACCATGTCCCAGGCCTATGTCTGGGATTCCTGTACGATTTTGTCGCAGGTCGCCACCACGTGTGTATATGTCGCCCAGAATATCCAAGTATGCTTTCATAATAATTTGCCTTTTATATTGTCATAAATAAACGCGCCAAAGGCGCGTTTATTCGGTGTTAGTTAGCGGACAGATGCCTGTTGAAACAGTTCGTCTGCTTTAACTTTTTTTTCTTTTGTTTTTACATGTGTCAACATGGCATCCAGTGCCTTGCGTTCAAACAACATGCCACGCAACATTGCAACTGCGTTTTGATTCTTATTGTAGAATTCAAAAACCTGTTTTGGGTCTGGATAGCGTGTTGCTTCGGCCCAAATTGCTTGTTGCAGGTCATCGCGTGATACTTCAACCTGGTTTTGTGTACCCCATTCTGCCAAGATTAGCCCCAGTTTTACACGGCGTTCTGCGTCTTTGCGTTCAGTTTTTTCATCCCATTTATGGTCACATTTTTCGTCGTGACAATGGCTGTGGTTGCGGTCAAATTCTGCTTTTGCCATGTTGTATTCTTGTTCAACCAATGTTTCTGGCAGATCCAGTTTTACTTTGTCTGCTAACATGTCCAGCAATTCGTTACGCATGTCACGTTTTGCAACGTCTTCGTATTGTTCGTTCAAAATGTTACGAATGTGTTGTTTCAGGGCATCTACAGATTCTTGGCCGACCTGTTTTGCCAGTTCGTCATTTAATTCAGGCAAGATATGTTTGCGTACTTCGTGTACTTCAACTTCAAATCGTGCGTCCTTGCCAGCCAGATTTTCTGCATGGTATGCGTCTGGGAACTTGACACTTACATCGAATTTGTCGCCAACCTGATGGCCAATAACTTGGTCTTCAAAGCCTGGGATAAATGCGCCAGAGCCTAAAATCAAGTGATGTTTCTTTGCTTCGCCACCTTCAAATGCTTCGTCGCCAACAAATCCCTTAAAATCTATAACGGCAACGTCACCATTTTGTGCTTTGTATTCTTTGTCTTGTTTTTCTGCAACACTGCGTGATTTGCGGATGTTTTCTAATGCAACATCTACTTCTTTTTCATCTAATTCGGCAGTTTTTTTGGTTACAGTATATTTTTCTAAATCGATTGCTGGCAATGTTGGCAAAATATCAAATTCCAATGAGTATTCTGTATCTTTGCCCATCTCCCATCCAGCCAGGTCTGCCTTTGGGGCACCGGCCAGGCGGATTTTTTTGTCGGCGATATAGTCGTTTAAATCCTGGTTCATTAATTTGTCAATCGCTTCGCCGTATGCGGATGCATTGTATTTCTGACGCAGGATATTTAATGGCACTTTGCCGGCACGAAATCCAGGCATTTTAACTTTTTTGCCGTATTCTAACAAGATTTCATCAGCAGCAGCCTGTACCTGATCGGCTGTTAAGGTGCCGGTGACTGAATAGTGTAAATCTTTAATTTTTTCTTTTGTAAACATATGCTTCCCCTAAGATTTTAAGAATTGCTGTGTGATTATACAATGTTTTTATTTGAAAGCAATAATAAAAAATCCCGCATGTGCGGGATTTTGTTTTTTTGTTCGAAACGATTAACGTTTGCTGAACTGTGTAGAACGACGTGCCTTGCGGAAACCGTAGTGTTTACGTTCAACAACACGACTGTCGCGTGTCAAGAAGCCTGCGGCCTTCAATGCGGTACGCAATTCTGGTTCGATTTTTTCCAATGCTTTGGAAATACCATGCTTAACTGCACCGGCCTGACCTGATAAACCACCACCTTCTACCATTGCAACAATGTCATAAGATGTTTCACGTTTTGTAACACCGAATGGCTGTGCAATAATCATCTGCAATACTGCACGACGGAAATATTCGCTGGACGCTTTGCCGTTAACGATGATATTGCCCTTACCTGGCATCAAGTATACACGTGCAACAGAGTCTTTACGTTTGCCAGTTGCATATGTGGCATTGTTCAATTTTGGTGCTGCAACAGTTTTCTTGGCTGTTGCTTTCTTTGCAGGGGCAGCCTTTTTAGCTGTTGTCTTTGCTGCTGTTTTCTTTGCTTCTGCCATTATTCGCCCCTTTTGTTCTTGCGGTTCAAGCCTGCGAAATCAATAACTTCTGGTTTCTGGGCTTCGTGTTTGTGTTCTGCACCTGCGTAAACATGCAGTTTTGTTAAACGTTGATTTGCCAATGCAACTGCTGTGCGGCGGCCCATCATACGTTTTACAGCGTTGAAAACCAATTTTTCTGGCTTTTCAGAACGCATCTGGCCCAATGTGCGTGATTTTAATGAACCTGTCCACAAAGAGTGCCAGAAGAAACGGTCTTTGTCGGCCTTGTGACCAGACAATGCAACCTTGTCTGCATTGATGATGATAACGTGGTCACCACAATCCATGTTTGGTGACCATGTTGGCTTATGCTTGCCACGCAGGATGTTTGCGGTATATGCCGCCAAACGACCTAATGTGCAATCAGTTGCGTCAATTAGATACCATTTGGCTTCTAATTCGCACTTTTTTAACGATTTTGTCGCTGCCATTTTGTTTTTTCCTTGTTTTTATTGTTATAGCGGTGCGTATTATGACCTAATCCGCAGAAAATGTCAAGAAAAATGTATATGGTATAATAATACCGTATTAGAATAACGTGATGTTTTGTGCTGGCGTATAGTTGACATTTTTGTATTTTTGTGTTATATATTGTGTCGATGAAATAAATAAAAAGAGGTAAAGTAAATGTCAAAGTCAGCATTTCAGGCAAATTCGGCAGAAAAAATTGCCCTGCCACAAAACAGTCAGTTGACTGTATATTTGAAGCAATATCCAATGGTTAAGATTGTTTTTAAGCCAGAAACCCAACAATGGATTACAAAAATGCCAATTGGTGCATATAAGGAAGTTGTTGCACCAACACAGCGTATGCGTATTTGGGATATTAATGGTGTGGCCCAAGATTTTGCAAAACAAAGATAAATAAAAACGCCCAATCGGGCGTTTTTATTTATTGGTTTACATTTCTTCGGGGATAATCAATCCCATCAAATCAATTGTTTGTGCCAATGTGTCACGTGCAATCTGGGTGATGTGCAGACGACCTGCCCTGATGTCTGATGGAACGTCATCACGCAGAATTGGGCAGTTGTGATAGAATGTGTTAATCAGTTGACACAAGTCATAGGCATAGTTCGCAATCATATCTGTTGCACGATTTTCAAATGCACTGTGTACAGTACGTTCAAAATCCAGAATGCCAATCAGCAAATTGCGTTCGTCTGTTGTCATTGGCATATATGTTGGATTTGCATCTGTGTTTGCACGCTTTAGGACACTGTTTAAGCGGACGGCTGTATACAGGATGTATGGACCTGTTCTGCCTTCGAAGCTGGTGACAGATGCTGGGTCAAATATATAATCTGAACGGACATCGTGCATCAGGTCATTAAACTTAACAGCAGACAAGGCGATGGCGTTGATTGTTTCTGGGGATAGTGTTTTGCCAGATTCTGCAACACGATCGTTTACTGCAACATTTACAGCGTCGATAATGTCGTCCAGGCCGGCGGCGTTTCCGTCACGTGTTTTGAATGGCTTGCCGTCACGTCCGTTGATTGTGCCGTATCCAATATGTTCTAATGCGTTGTAGTCAAAAATGTTTGATATTTCAGCCGCACGGAACAGTTGTTCAAAATGCAGACTTTGACGCAGGTCGGTAAAGTATATAATGCGATCTGGGTTGTCTGTTTGTTTGCGACAATATACGGCGGCCAGGTCTGTTGAATCATATGTGTCCGCACCGCGTGAATCAGTCCACATATATGGTGGCATTGGTTTGTTGTCTGTTTCACGTTTTACAACGATAACTTGGGCACCGTCGCTTTCTGTAATCAAATCTTTGCTACGTAGTATTTGTTCAACGTTATCTAAATATTTAGCAGCATTTCGTTCGCCTAAATCATAGTCGAATGGCAGGATGTTCAGGCGATTAACTGTTTCTTGCATCATTTTCATAGAGACTTTCAAGAACTTTTCATACAGTGCGAAATAGCCTGCATGACCGTTTTGGAACTTTGCCTTGATGTCTTGGGCATGGGCCTGAAAATCTGGGTTTTCTTTGGCAAAACTGCTGGCGGTTGGATAGTATGTGTTTAATTCTGCTGGGTCGATTTCAAAATCAACAGGTGTTGCTGGGTCAAAATTGTCCTGGAAATATGGTAGTTCTGGGTGCAAACGTTCAATCCATGCGATTACCAATGCCATTGGTTTGCCCCAATCGCCCATGTGATTCCAAGAGTATGTTTTGTGTCCCAATAATTTAGCAATGCGATTGAATGTATCGCCAACAATAGATGTACGCAAATGGCCAATGTGTAATGATTTGGCAACGTTGTATGCACCGTAATCTAAATCGATTGTTTGTGGTGTGTCTGTGCGTGGTGCTTGTGGCAGGCATGCAGATTGCCAAATAAAATCATCCTTTAATTTAATGTTGATGAATCCTGGGCCGGCAATAGATGCGTCCGCAACAAAATCCAGTTCTGTTAGTTTTGGCAGTATTTCACTTGCAAATTCGCGTGGATTCTTTCCGGCTGATTTGGCCATAACCATTGCGACATTTGTTGAAAAGTCTCCAAATTCACGATTGCGTGGAACTTCTAGGTTTACGGTCGTTCCCAGTTTTTCGTTTATCGCATTTGATACATACTTGTACAAGTTCATTTTTTATATACCCTTCATTATAAGTCAGTAGATTTTATATTGGTAAAACAATACGGACGCACAGACCGCCCATTTCGCTGTCTTCCAGGAACAGTTGGCCACCATGGTTTTCAATTGCGGTTTGTGCAATAGATAATCCTAAGCCTGTGCCACCGGTATCTGTGCCACGTGCATCATCAAGGCGAACAAATGGTCGCATTGCGTCTTTTTTGCGTTCATCTGGAATGCCAGGACCGTCATCTTCGATTGTAACCTCGATCGTGTCTGTCATATCACGTTCGGTGATTTTGATGCGTTTGTGTGCATATCTGGATGCGTTTTCAATAATATTGCTGAATGCACGTGCCAAAGCCATTGGGCGGGCATAGAACTGTGCCGGTGTTTCTGGAAAATCTGTGATGATTTTCTTGTCTGGGGCACTGTCACGTGCGATGCGTAACAGCATTGGCGGCAGTTCGGTTGCCTGCTCTATTTCTGGGGCTTCACCACGTGCAAATGCCAGATAACCATTTACCATTTCGGTCATTCTGTCTATGTCGCGTATTAAATCTTGGTCGGTTGCAGTTTGTGTTTCCAGTGATAGACGCATGCGTGTCAGGGGGGCTTTTAAATCGTGACTGACGGCATTGAGCATATCTGTACGGGTGCGATTGTACCTGTCCAGACGTTCTTTCATGGTAATCATAGAAGTGGCCGCTTCGCGGATTTCTTTGGAACCTGTTGGCACAAAGCCGGGTGCGTCCAGACCACGACCAAATCTGCTGGCGGCGTGTGCAATGCGACGAATGCTGCGTGTGTGCATGATGATGAATGGTGTAATCAGTATAGATACAATCAGGATAGAACCAATTAGCCAAATAATAAATACTTCGGTACTGGTTGAATAAATGCGGTACAAGGATGTTCCAAATGTTGCGATTTGGTTATCTTTGGTTGGGATGTCAACGAATACCAGACGTTTGCCCTTGTCCATATAGATTTGGGTTCGTCTTTGCAGGCGTTTTGATAATTCTGATGCCAATTTTCCGGTTTCGTGGGCTTTGTTATCGTTGTGCTTTGGACGATTAAGTTTGTCATGAAACGAAACGTTGATACCCGTGTCACGTGCCATTTTTTTGACGGCTTCGATATTGCCTTCGTCAATGAAATTGGTCATTGTGATAATTTCGCCTGCCAATGTGCGTGCCAATGTGTCGTGTACGCGTGACCAGTGGTTGCCAAAGAATGCGTTCGCAACGATAACCTGGGCGATGACCAATGGTAACAAAATCATTAAAATGGTACGCCATAAAAAACTGCGTGGTGTCAATCTCATCTTACTTACCGTTTTGTGTTGTGGTGCTGGGGTGACAATTCAACTAATTTGTACCCATGGCCCCGTATTGTTATTATGTCTAGGTGTGATAATACTATATTTAATTTGCTTCGCAAGCGTTTTGCAACCATTGGTGTTGCAGGTGCTGTGTTACCGACAGGACTGGTTAATAATTGCAGTAATTTTTTTTCTTCGCCCGACAGTGCAAAAATGCGTGGCGTGTCTGGGTGTTCTGGGGTTGTTACAAAGAATTCGTTGTCTGTAAATGTCAGCCCATTTGGTAATTTAGAACTGATTTGCGTACGTTGATTTATGATATTGTTTAAGCGTAAAATCAATTCCCGTATCTGGAATGGTTTTGCCAGATAGTCGTTTGCACCGCCGGATAGGCCTGCGATTGCGTTGTCTGCCCCAGTCATCGCGGTCAGCATTATTGTCGGCGTAGTGTTACCAGAATGACGAAGTTGTTGCAGAAATGTCAAGCCGTCCATGCCTGTCATCATGCGATCCAGTACGATTGCATCAACGGATATTTTTGCCAAGATTTCACTGGCGTTTTCTGCGGATTCTGCACCCAGAACATGAAAGCCTTCGTTTCGCAATCCATGTGCCAAGGCATTGCGTAGAACTGTGTCGTCGTCAACAACAAGGATAGTTTTATTCATGGGTTTGGCTTACTCTAATGGTTCAACAGCGTATTCCCCAGGCTGAATTGTGTTCATGGCGTTGTTTGGCCCCATCATGTCTTCGTCATATGTTGCGGTACGGAATTGTGTGCTGTTGGTGGCAAACTCGGTCTTGAACAGTGCGTAACCTGTACCCCCGCCTGTGGTTGGTCCTTGCATGCCCAAGGAATAATAGCCACCCAGAATGCCATAGTCTAAATCGATGTAATCCAGACTGACAATTAGTGATACGCTGCTGATGCCGTCACTGGTCATATTGCATGCGAATTCACGATTGGACAGAATTGCTTCGGAATTAACAGGGACAACAATGTCCATTACGGTTGGTTCGCAAACACGACTGATGCCGTTTACCAAGAATTCGTATGTCATGCCAACGGTTGCCTTGGATAGGCCGGTTGACATACTGACCTGGGAAATAGTTCCTTTTGGAATCTTGACCATTGCGTTGGCAATGCCACTGCGTACTGGGAATGATATGCCAGACTGTAAGCAATCGCGTGAAAAAGGATCTGCTTCACAAATATAAACACGAGAATGGGCGTTCATCATGAACATGTTTGCCAGGCTGTTGAACAAGAAAGAACGTGTAATACGGTCGTTCAAACGTGTGCAACCAAAATTGCGACAAATAACCATTGGCTTGTTGGCAAACATAACACCAGGGTGCTCATAGGCCTCGAAATCACGTGCAGCCATAATGTTTTCGTCATAATCAAGACTGTCTGCACGTTCCATAAACTCGGTCTCTGGGATAAAATTAGGGTCCTCGGGGTATGCATAGTATGACTGGACAGGTGTTTGTGTATAGATTGTTTGAAAATCTTCGTACATAACATCAGGGTTTGCATGTGCGGAAAATGCACAAAATGCAACAAGTACAGCCATTAAATTTGATTTTGACATAATAACGCCTTTGGTTCTCTTGGGTAAATATTAGAACATTTTAGATAATTGTGTCAAAACAAAAATATTTTTATTGAAAAACGAATGGCGTTTGTTCTAAGTTATGATTGATTAGAAATTAAGAAAGGTGGATTTTATGGTTGATTTAATTATTTCTGGTGAATCTGGTAAACTGCATGCGGTTTATCATAAGTCGTCACAGCCGTCGGCACCCTTGGCGGTGGTATTGTCTGGGAATCCACGCCAGAAATATCACATGAACGATCGTGTGTCGTATGCGATGTTTCGTGCATTTATGGATATTGGTTTTTCTGTTGTACGATTTAATTATCGTGGTGTTGGTGATTCCGAAGGTACGATTGGTACAACAACAGATAATATGTTGGATATTGCAACGGTTATTGACTGGATTCAAAATCACAATGAAGATAGTGACAAGATTTGGTTGGCGGGGCATCAATTGGGGGCGTGGTATGTTTTGCAGGCAATGATGAGACGACCAGAGGTGTCTGGCTTTGCGTTGGTGTCGCCTGATGCATCTGTGTCAGATTTTGCATTTTTATCACCACGTCCAAATCGTGGCCTGTTGTTGCAGGGGGCAATGGAAAGCGATGAGGCAAGATCTTTTGCAAGCCATTTGACCCAAATATTGAAAAAACAGGCCCAGATAGATTTAGAAACAATTCGTGTCAGGGGTGCGGATGCTATGTACAGTCAGCCAGCAGATTTGCGACAAATGTATAATGATTTGAAGGCCTATGTTGGACGTGAAAACGAAGAAGATAAGTTGTTGTAATAATGCAAGGTAAAGAAAGATTTTTAGATGCCAATATTCCAGATGATATGGGGACGACAATTCGCCCCCGTTCGTTGATGGATTTTATTGGGCATGATAGTTTAAAACAGAACCTGTCTGTTTTTATATCTGGTGCACGTTCGCGTGGTGAATCGATGGATCATGTGTTGCTGTATGGGCCGCCGGGGTTGGGGAAAACAACGTTGGCGCATATTGTGGCAAATGAATTGGGGACTAATTTCCGTGCAACATCGGCACCAATGTTGACCAAACAAGGTGATTTAGCGGCGATTTTGACGTCGTTAGAGCCAATGGATGTATTATTTATTGATGAAATACATCGTTTGCCAACCGCCATTGAAGAAGTTTTGTATTCCGCAATGGAAGATTTTAAGTTGGATATTATGTTGGGCGAAGGGCCCAGTGCGAAAAGTGTGCGTATCGACCTGCCCCCGTTTACGTTGGTTGGGGCGACGACACGTACAGGTTTGTTGTCTAATCCGTTGCGGGATAGATTTGGAATCGATTTGCGTTTGACGTTCTATTCGCCCGAAGATTTGGCACGTATTATTATGCGTAGTGCAAATATCTTGGGGACGCCGATTGATGCAGATGGGGCATTGATGTTGGCAAAATCGGCACGTGGAACGCCACGTATTGCAAATCGTTTGTTAAAACGTGCACGTGATTTTGCAGGGGCGTTGGGAAAAAATCAAATAACGGCAGATATTATCAAGACAACGTTGGTTCAGTTGCATATTGATGCCTGTGGTTTGGATGAAATCGATCGTGAATATATGAATATGATTGTAAAGTTCTATGCAGGTGGTCCGGTTGGTGTTGAAAATCTGGCGGCGGCATTGTCTGAACCCAGTGATACAATCGAAGATGTTATAGAACCGTATTTGATGCAACTGGGGTTTGTGCAACGGACGCCACGTGGTCGCGTTATTACAGAGGCAGGATATGCACATTTGGGTTTGGAAAAGTAGTGATAATGGTGTTTTATTATGACAAGGCATATTAATTTGGCACGTGTCTTTATCCCCAGTCCTGAATATGATGCCTTGGCGGGTGGTGTATATGGCGTGTGTGCCAAGGCATTGGATGGTGTTTTGTGCGAATTGGTAGATGCGATGCCAAATCGTGACGATTTGCCAATGTATCGTGAGTTTTATGAGATTCTGGACGGGGTTTATAATATGACCTGTGTATCTGGATTGATGCCGGTTACGAAACCATTTGTTAGGTGGTATCAGGCAAACAAGGTGTCTGTGGGGCAAGCGGATGATAGGTTGGGTCAGCAAAAACATCGGTATTCACAGGATGCGAATGTTCTTAACTGTGGCACAATGGAAGAATATCATTTGTTGGAACATATTCATTCTAATTTTGTAAATAAATTAAATAATAGACCCATGACAAACTATACGAAGAAATTACCGGCATGTTTTGATACGGATTTGAAAAACGAAAGAGTTCGTGCCTTGGTGCAGAAATGGGCATTTCCGCAGCGACAGAAATAGTGTAATATGATAGGAAAGATAGTTGATTTTTTGCAGATTGCTGAAAAATTGGAATGTGAATACCGTTTGACACGTATGAGTGACGGTAAAAATCAGGCGGTGGCATCGCATTCGTGGAATATGGCAATGATGGCGATGGTGTTGCGACCTTATTTGCAGACCCCAGTTGATATGTTGCGTGTATTGCAGATGTGTCTGTTGCACGATTTGCCAGAGGCGATTGCACATGATGTACCTTTGCATCAGCAGACGCCCCAAGTGCGTGCAGAAAAGCATGTTCGGGAATCTTTGGCGATAGAACAGATTGTTGGAATGCTGGATAATGATGAAGTGCGTTCTTGTATGACAGAGTATGAAGCAAGACAAACGCCAGAGGCCCAACTGGTTAAAGCATTAGATGTATTGGATACGGGGGTTCAGCATATGTGTGCGTCTGATTTGTCGTATGTTGGCGAGTTTGATAATAACTTCTATTGGAAGATGTTTTTTGATGATGACTTTGTGCGTATGTTTGATTTTGAACCTGTGTTAAGACAGGTTATGGATGAAATACGTGCACGTGTTGCATACAGGTTGCGTCAAGAACAAGATATTGATGTAAAGGTGTTTAAAAAATGAAGATTCATATATTCCCATTTACGATTGCGTATGCGGATACAGATGCCGAAGGTATTGTGTATCATGCCAGATATCTGGAAATTGCAGAGCGGGCACGCATGAACTGGTTGCGTGGACGGTTGAATGTTGGCGATGATATTGGCTTTGTTGTACGTGAATTGAATATCAAGTATATTCAGCCATTATGTGTTGCAGATGACTTTGTTGTTGAAACGCAAATGGTGGACGTTGGGGCGGCGGTTGTAAAAATTGAACAAAAGTTCGTGAAAGATGGGAAAGATTATGCTATAATAAATCTTAAAGTTGCGTATTTGGGGGCAGATATGCGTCCAAAACGTATACCACAGGATTTTATTGCCGGGTTGGTATAGGTCGTATAAACGTAATAAATATGAAAGGAATGGAAAATGGGAAATAACTTTTCGTTATTAAGTTTGTTTACTGGTGATATTATGACGATTTTTGTGTCAATCGTCTTGGTTGTGTTCAGTATTATGTCCTGGACCGTTATTGTTGAGAAAATTCGTTTGTGGAAAATGTTCAAACGCAATCCGGTTAAGATTAAGCCAACAGATAATTTGGATGTCGTTGTGGATAAATTGATACGTCCATTTGATAAGAATCTGTGGTTCTTGTCCATGGTGGCATATATTTCACCATTTATTGGTTTGTTTGGTACGGTTTGGGGGGTTATGGATTCTTTTGCATCAATTGGTGTTAATCAGTCTGTCAGTATTGGTGTTATTGCACCGGGGTTGGCAGTTGCGTTGGGGACGACTGCGCTGGGGTTGATTGCAGCGGTACCTGCAGCGATTGCACACCAATATTTTGCCAAACGTTCAGATGAATTATATGATCGTTTGGATGAAGTACGTCGTGAATTAAAATGCAAAAATAACTAAAACAGATAAAAGGTTTGTGGCTATGGCACGTATGCGACGCAGACAGACAGATGCAGGCATTCAATTAACGCCGATGATAGACGTTATGACGGTGTTGTTGGCGGTTTTTATGGTAACAACACCGATGATGACAACGGGTATTGATTTAGAATTGCCACGTGCGGGTGCGTCTGCAATGACCGGCAGTGATCATGCAATTCAAATTAGTGTGGATTCGCAGGGACGTTATTTTTTAAGTGAAACACAATTGTCACGTGATGAAATTGTAAAGCGTGCAATTGCGATGCGTGGTGAAAATCCAAACCTGACCATCATGATTAGCGGTGATACGCATGCGGATTATGGTGCGGTAATGTCTATGATGGGGAAATTAAAGGATTCTGGGTTTCAAAAGGTTGGATTGCGTACACAACCAGAGTAATTATAAATGGCAAAAATTGATCAATTTTCAGCAGAAAACTTGTTGATGTCTGTTTTGGGGCATTTGGCATTGGTGGCCGTTATGGTGACTGCATTTGCGGTTGTTGTTAATCGCGCCAAATTGGTGACACCAGACAGAATACAGATTATGGAAATTGACCTGAATGATGTTGTTGTTTCTGGTGAAGAGACCAAGTTATATAATGTTGGCCAGGTTGCAGAATCTAAGCCCGAAGAAGAAACGCCGGCCCCTGTGGCACAGCCCGATAAAAAGGAAGAAAAAGCCGAAGAAAAGCCAGAAGAGATAAAGGTTGAAACACCAACATTGGTTGAAGAGGTAAAGCCAGAGCCGGAACCAGAACCCGAAGAAGAACCTGAAAAAAAGCCAGAGCCGGAAAAGAAGGCGGAACCTGAAAAGGAATCAAAGCCGGTTGAACCAGCACCTGCCCCTAAGAAAAGGAAGGTCGTGCGTGTAAATCGCGAGGTTTTGTCATTGGAACGCACTTTGACGGTGTCTGTTGTTGATGCGTTGCGTGTCGCAATGACACGTTGTTGGGTGATTGATAATAAACGTCCAGATATTACGGATATTCGTGCTGTGGCACATTTAGCCATGCGTAAGAATGGTACTGTACGTGATGTATGGTTTGAATCGGCGGCACGTGCAGAAACGGATCCTGCATTTTCTTATGTCTTGGATACAATTCGCAGTGCCATTGACAGATGTCAGCCGTTTCGTATGTTGCCACAGAATGAGTTTTCTAAGTGGGAAAAGATTCAGTTAACCTTTTACCCAACCCAGGGCAAGGTTATGTAGTTTAAGATTTTTTACGGCGTTGTTTGAAAAAGTCACGTAATAGTGTGGCGGAAATCTCTGCAAATTCGGGCGCTTGGCGGACATTTGGTTTCCATAAATGTTTGTCTGTATCATAGATGCGGGCATTTGATGTTATGCCCCCGCCCTTTTCATCTGTTGCGGCAAAATATACATTGCGAATGCGTGCAAATGAAATTGCGGTTGCGCACATTGCACAAGGTTCTAATGTGACGTATATGTCACAGTCATCCAGAAATTTTTGGCCCAATTTTTTGCAAGCACGATTTATTGCGACGATTTCTGCGTGTAATGTTGGGTTTTTGCGATATTGTACCTGATTTTCGCCACGTGCGATAATTTTGCCATCGCGTACAATTACGGCACCGATTGGCACGTCATCATGTTTGTGTGCACGTTTTGCACAAAGAATGGCTTGATTCATAAAATTCATGTTTTATACTGTATCACATGAATTCAAAGTTGCAAATTATTTCAGGACAGTTTCGTGGACGTAAGTTGCGTTTGCCGCCAGATGCACGTCCAACACAAAATCGTGCCAGAATTGCATTGTTTAATATGATGGAATCTGGGATTGTTAATGGTGGGGCGGATTTGCGTGTGTGGGATGCGTTTGCAGGATCTGGGGCGTTTGGGTTGGAATGTTTGTCACGATATGCAAATGCTCAGGTTTTGTTTACTGACCCTGCCCCATCTTCGATTAAGACGGTGCGTGATAATTTAGCGACGTTATCTGTTGGTACGCGTGCAACAGCGGTTCAGACCGATGCGATTGGTGCGATTGCCGGGTATGGTGCAGATATGGACTTGGTCTTTTTGGATCCGCCGTATGTCGATGCGGATTTAGGTGTGGCGTTTGTTCGTCGGTATTCGACTGTTGCCAAATCTGGCGCGATTTTAATCTGGGAACAGGAAGTTGGTAACCCACAACCTGTGGATGAAGCGGTATGGGATATTTTGCGTGACAAGACATATGGTCGTGCCAGATTTTTGATTTTAAGAAAAATCTAGATTATAAAAATTTTATTCATGTGCATTTTGCAATTGTGCAGTAAGTACATTTTTTTCTATACTTATTTTGAAGACATCAAAGGAAAGGATGTTAACGCATTGAATGTACAATGTTTTGTTACTTGGCGTAGTGTGTTTGCACTGGGCCGGTTTTTGGCATTGTGTATTTGACGCGAGTGTTTTGGGTATAATAAAGGGAGTTTGATGCGCTGTGTCGCGCTGATTTTTGCCATGATGATATGTGGGGCTGCAAATGCGGAACTGGTGTCACGTGGCTATGTCGATGCGACGGTCGAGACGCGTGTTGATACGTCCAAAGATGCCAAGCAAGTGATGACGGGACCGTCTGCCAAGATTGGTGATAAATATTTGTATGAAATATGGCCAAATGCAACAAACGCACAGGTTGGTAAGATGTATACAGATGATACAGGATTGGATGATTGGGGCGCGATTCCAGCCGTATGGAAGTAGTTTTTGGATTATGGTGTTTCTTTTTATGGTTAGCTTGCTGTAATTTATTGTTTTTTTGTTGTTTTTTTGCGTCAAAAAGGGCTTGCCCGGTTTGCCTGTTTTTGTGTATGATATATTAAAGTATGGTGGGGTATTGAATATTCCGCAAAAGGAAGGGTTTATAAAAACATAGTTTTTTATCTTTTGTGGGGGATTTGATGTCGGTGGTTGTGAGGCGACCGCATATTAGAGGGATATTTTGGTTTGAGAATATTGGTGTTCGCATTTTTGATGGGGTGGTTGCCGTTTACAGCATTTGCTGTGACGGTTGCGACTGCTGATTATGTTGATGCAAAATCTGATACCAAGGTTGACACATCCGCCAATGCAGTTCAAACACTGAAAGGGGACTATACTGTGTCTGGTTCGTTTACAGTGACAGGGGCATTCAAGGTGCC
The DNA here is from genome assembly GCA_045635825.1 of Candidatus Enterousia sp. Lineage (GTDB taxonomy): Bacteria > Pseudomonadota > Alphaproteobacteria > Rs-D84 > Rs-D84 > Enterousia. The sequence goes on from JAZTWM010000006.1 coordinate 65,473, forward strand.
AACGCCGCCATTGCCAAATCCAGATGCAGATTAATACTAGGTTATGAAGCGAATTTTATGTTTTTTGGTTGGTATGTTTATGTCTGTGGCAAATGCGGCGGAAATGGCCACGATTGGATATGTTCATGAATTATTAGAGCATAATTATGGTGTCTTTGTGCCCATGAATGACACGTTGACCGATGCGGACAAGGATACGCCGGTCAATATGGAATATCTGTTAACGGTTGTTGATATCGCCAATGAGTTTATTACAGGGGTGCGTACGAACTATGCCGGGACGGTTTATGCGACAGATGATGCGGCAGATACGGTTGCAACCATTCAGGCGTATGATACTTTGCTGAAAGAAGTTGAAGCGGTGGATTATGAATATCCGTTTGAAATGACTGTGTCGGGTGGTTCTTTGTCGTTTACAATATCTGCCCAAGGGGAGTTTTATATAGATTGGGGTGATGGAACGCAGGAAACAATAACCAAGCCAGATACGACAAATACGACCTATTCGCATTCCTTTACTGGCTATGATTCACATTCTGTACGTTTGGGTGGGCTGGCAACCGATTACAATGATAATGTTACCACTGCGGCAATCAGTTTTTATGGCGATTCCAGTATTTCAACCATCCAAGGTAACCTGAGCAAGATTTTCCCAACATTGGAAAATGGTGAAAACCCACGATTTTATCAAACTTTTGCTGAAATGTCTGTGACAGGGGCGATACCGGCAAATTTATTTATAGATTTAGTTGGCGCACCAGTAGAGAATATGTTTTATAGAACTTTTTATGGCAGTAATGGTTTCCGTGGTGCAATACCGGAATCTTTGTTTGGTACAATGACAGGTGCACCAGCCAAGGCGATGTTTTATGAAACGTTTCGTGGGGTGTCACAATTAACAGGTGGTGTTCCGGAAAAATTGTTTTCAAGTATTACAGGTGCACCCGCAGAGAACATGTTTTATGGGACATTTTATGGGCTGTCCAAAATGCGTGGAACGATTCCATCTGGTGTGTTTGCAGGGATTTCTGGCGCACCTGCCCCAGGAATGTTCAACCAGACGTTTGCCAATTGCAGTAAGTTAAGTGGTATTGGTGAAGGGGTGTTTGGAAATCTGTCGGGGGCCGCACAAAATAATATGTTTTACAGGACATTTTATGGTGATAAAAAATTGACAGGATATACCCCAAAGATAAATGGGCAATATTTGTATGAAGTTTGGCCAGATGCGACATCTGCCCAGGTTGGTGGTATGTTTGGCAGTTGTAATAAATTGTCTGATTATCGATCTTTCCCCAGTGTGTGGCGATAATTGTTAAAAAATACTTGATTTTTTTCGTGTTTTAGGTAATAATGCGCGTCGCACAGCACCCTTGGAGGCTGTGTAATGTTAAACAAAATGCTATAAAAGGATATAAAAATGGCAATTGAATTAAATGCAGAAATTCGCAATGTTGCTGGCAAGGGGGCCGCACGTAGCATCCGCAATAACAAAAATGTTCCTGCGGTGATTTATGGCGAAAAGAAAGCCCCAATCGCAATCGAATTGAACGGTCGTGAATTCGAAATGTTGTTGAAAACCCCAGGTTTGCGGACAAAATTATTCCAAATCAAGACAGCAAACGGCACAGAAGACGCAATGTTGATGGATGTTCAATATCATCCTGTGTCTGATATGGCAATCCATGCGGACTTTAAACGTATCGATGTCAAGAACCCTGTTAACGTTGTTGTTCCAGTTGAAGTTATCAATGCTGAAACTTCTAAGGGCTTGAAATTGGGTGGTACATTGAACTTTGCAGTTCGTAAAGTTGCTTTGCGTGGCTTGGTTGATGTTATCCCAGAAAAAATCATTATCGATTTGGCGAACTTGACAATCGGTGATGTGGTTCACGGTACTGATTTGGTATTGCCAGAAGGTGTCGAATTGGGCTTGCATCAGGCTGAATTGGCATTCGCAATTATCGGTGGTAAGATGCCAATGGAAGAAGATGAAAAAGCCAAAGCAGCAGCGATGGCAGCATCTAAGAAATAATAAAATCCCGCCAAACGGCGGGTTTTTCTTGACAGGTTTGATTTTCATGGCTAAGGTTGTGCCCGAAAAAATCAAGGTTTTATATTATGAATACAGAAAAAATAATTCGTTCAATCGTGGAAAGTTCGTATGCAGGCTGTAAGGTGGAAAGTTTGGATATGGGGCTGACTTCGGAACTGGGGTTGGATTCATTGGATAAGATTGATATCTTGGTCAAGGTTGAACGTGCGTGTCGGGTTTCAATACCCGATGTTTTAGCGGAAAAAATTGAAACAGTTGGCGATTTGGTAAGTTGCGTTAATGGATTACGTGCAAAAGTGCCAGTTGATCGCATCTTGTCAAAAAGGCTATCTGGTGGACGTGTTGTGCGTTCTGCGTATCGTATTGATGATGGGCGTATTAAGTGTAATTTGACGGGTGGTTTTTGCCCAGAAATTAAGCCAACAATGGTGATTCGACCAATGGAAGATATGTGTGCATTGGTAAAATGTGCCAGATATCAGCAGTACCAAAAGACGAAATAAAAAATGGGCGATTTGCCCATTTTTTATGTTTCTATTTTTGTTCCCCAATATAAATGCCCATGTCAAAAGCAACATCCAGTAATGGTTCATCAGATGATACATATGCATTAGATGTCACCAGTTCTGGGATTTTTGGATCTGCCTGACATTCGCCAGATGACACAATGTCCGCCAGTGCAACGGTGCGAACCATGTCGTCTTCCAGTGCGGTCATTACGTATGTTTCGCCGTTTTCAATGGCATGTAATGCACAGTCGGCAAATCGGGTTGCCAATATACGATCGGTGGCGGTTGTGTCCCCTGCCCGTTGGGTGTGTTCTGGGAATGCGGTACGATTTACAATGCCGGATGCGGTTAATTTGCGTGAAATCATATCTGCAGGTCGTCCGGAATGACCACGCAGGCTGATTCCTTCGGATACTATGATAATTCCATAGTCATTGGGCGCATTTTTAATATGTTTAATCAGATTATCTACATCAAACTTAATTTCTGGAATTAAAATCGCAGATGCACCGGCGGCAATGCCGGCATGTAATGCCAGTTGACCACAGTCACGACCCATGGCCTGAACCACGAACCAGCGGTGATGACTGCGTGCGGTTAACATTAACTGGTCACAAAATAGTGTCAGTTGTTCAACAGCAGAATCAAAACCAATTGTACGTGTTGTTAGGGGGATATCTAAATCAATTGTTTTTGGAATGCATATCAGTTGCAAGTCACGATATATCTCACGATTTGCCCATGCCAAGGATATGCTGCCGTTGCCACCAATTAGAATCAATGCGTCCAGTGCCAAATCGTTTAATGATTTGCGTAACATACGGCGAAACTTTTCAACACGACCAGATTCAGCAGCGGTTTCAAAGTTCAGTGCATTTGCACGACCGTTGTGTAGAAAACTGCCAGCCAGACGTGCGTTCTCAATCGGTATCATCATGTCGTTTAATTCAATAACTGCAGGTGGTGTTACACACAGGCCATCTGTGCCATCTAGGATGCCAAAAACACGCCAGCCACGACGTGATGCACCACGCATAATTCTGTGAATTGCGGTGTTCAGACCACTGCAATCACCGCCTGTTGTCATAATTCCAATCTTTTTCATAAAAATCCCCTGTTTTCTTGTGCTATTATACCATAAATAAGTTGACAAAGAAGTTTTATTTGTAATAATTTGTCTAAATTGAAATATAACTGCAAAATTACTAGGAGTTAAGGTATGTCGAAACAGAATAAAAACAACATGGGTACGACCAAGCGTTCCACTGATGATATGATAAATGATGCCATTGCACAGCAGAATGATTGGTTGGAAAATCGTCGTGAATATACACGTGGTTTTTTAAAGTCTTTGAATTTGTTTGCACGCCCATCTAACAAGAAAAATGTTGAAAATGTTTCTGTGGAACAGACCAAGGTTGAACAGGCACGCCGTCGTCGTACAGGATTGGGTGCGTATTGGTTTCCGGTGTTATGTGCAGTATTGGTTATTATGATTGCGATTTGGGTTATGTTTATTCGCGGTACAACCCAGCCACGTGTTGTTGTCGTGCCAGCGGTTCCAGAACCAGTCGTTCAACGTGTCAAGGCAATTACAGTGCCAGAGTTTGATATTGTACGTATAGAAAAAGATGGAGATATTGTTATCGCAGGTCGTTGGTTGCCACATCAAAATATTTCTATCTTGGTAAATGGCAAGGTTGTTGCGACAGAACGTACCGACTATCGTGGTGAATTTGTTTATTCGCCAACAAATCAGTGGAAGCCTGGTAACTATACAATTGCATTGTTGGGTACAGATCCAGAAGTAAAATCTTCGAACAAAGTGTTTGTGTATATTTCCGAAGAAGGTCCTAAAAAATCAATGTCTTTGCTGATGACAAAAGAAGGCAGTACATTATTGCAGGGGCCGGCATATTTGTCAGATGGTGATTTGCATGTATCAAAAATTGATTATTTGGATACAGGTCGTGTTGTTGTGACAGGGGATGCGTTGCCACGTTTGCGTGTAACTTTGTCATTGGATGGAAAATATTTGGGATATGGTCGTGTATCTGACCACAAACATTTTGGTCTGGGGGCAGATGTTGGTGAATTGGCATCAGGCAAGGAATATGAATTGATTGTACGTTTGCATGATGGTGATGGTCGTACAGTTGGTGCAATTAAGCATAATTTTGTGATGCCAGAAATGACAGGTGATGATGATACATATTATACTGTACGACGTGGTGATTGTTTGTGGGTGATTGCACGTAATTTTATGCGTCGTGGTGTCTTGTTCAGCATTATCGCAGAACGTAATAACATTGAAAATCCAGATTTAATTTATCCAAAACAGTTATTGCAGATTCCGGTTGCTGGAAAATAGTTTGTTCTAAAGGGGTTCAATATGCGTCCAAATGAAATCTTGATGATGTTGCGGTCGTTAGAGCAGAATCCAGAACAGTTAACCAAACGACACTTGAAAAAGATTTATGCCCTGTTGATTGCAATGGGGCATTATCCAGTATGCCCATGGTGCAAGGAATATATATACGATATAAACGACTTTACATGGGATCATATTGTGCCGAAAGCCGCGGGGGGGGCGGATTCTGTGGAAAATCTGCAACCAATGCACCGGCATTGTAACAACGCAGCCAAGAACGATTGTGTGTATCAAATGGACTATCACTATGACATACAAACTGAATTGGAACATACGATTTTAGATGTGCGTGTGGCGGTATGCAAAAAATCTAGGACAGAACAAAACGAAAAGAAAAAGAAAGGAAAGTACAATAATAATAAACAACGGGTTAAAACCAGAAGCAGACAAAGATAAAAATGAAACACGATAAAATCAGTTTTGCGATTAAGGTGACCAATTGGTGCAATTTAAAGTGCGCGCACTGTTGCGAAAACAGTGGTCCACGTGTTATGCCCAACTTAATGCCTGTGGCCAAGGTTGAAAAGTATATTGGCGAATTTAAGGCAATGCCATTGTCAAAATGGAATCATTTAGTGTTTACGGGTGGTGAAGCAATGGCACCCTATTTCCTGCATAATAACGAATATATGCCGCACTGCTTGTCTATGGCGGGAAATGCAGGTATGTATCCTTTTGTAAAAACAAATGGTATATGGGGGGCAGACGAAGCCTTGCGTCATCGTATATTACAGGATTGTGCCAATGTGGCAGAAAAAAATGGAAAAATGACCTCGCTGGATATTTCTGTTGACGAGTTTCATAAAAACGTGCCTGCCGTTGCCCAGATTATTGTGGATATTGCCAGCAGTGACTATCTAGCACGTCGTGTGCGTGTTTCAATTTGTGGATTGGATACAATCAAATCACATGCACAGTTTAATTATTTAATCGCATATTTAAAATCACGTAACGTGCATGTGTTCCCATGCGAACACGACTTTATCGCGGCATTGGGTACGGTTGGAACACGTGTGTTGTTTGATTTCAGTACGCCTGTTGCCAGAATGGGACGTGCAAAAACCAAGGGTATGGGCGAGACCATCCCCGATGGTGCAACAGATAGTGTTTTGGGGAATTGTCTGCAGATAGATAATGATGATATTGCAACATTAAACTATTATCACAAGACACCGGTTAATGGGCGACCTGTTTTTGATGTGGCGCGTGAATTATTGTTAAAGGTTAGATAAAATGCCAAAAAGAATACCAGATGATGAATTGACGCCAGAACAGTTGGCGAAACGTGAAAAACGCAGACGCTATTTGGCGGAAAATCGCGAAAGGATTAGTGCACAAAGACGTGATTACTATATGCGTAATGCGGAAAAAATACGTGAACGTTCACGCTTGAATATGCGTGCCATGTCAACCGAAGAACGCAGAATCAAGGATAGGAAGTATCGTGAAAAGCATGGTGATGAAATTCGTGCCAGAAAAAAACAGCGTTATCTGGAAACGGCCGAGGTTTGCAAGGCACGTTCTAAGCGGTATTATGCAGGATTGACCCCAGAACAGAAAAAAGAACGTGTGGCCGCCAAACGTGGCAGTGCACAGGCATGGGTTGAAAGAAATATTGAACAGGTGCAGGCTGCACGACATCGTTATTATGAAGCCCATCGTGAGAAAAAATTGGCGTATGGTGCGAAGTATATTGAAGAACACATAGATGAATTGCATGCAAAATCGGCCCAGGTGCGTCGTGAAAAAACAGATGCACGTAAAATGTGTCCGGCGTTTCGCTTTACAGAATATCTGCGATTAAAAGAAAATGCACGTTTTGTTGCAGTGTATCGTCCGCAAACAAACCTGGCACACAAGGCGGCCAAGACATGTGTGGCGATTCAAAATGCAGACTATTCATTGTGTCCAATTTGTTCTAATCCAAGAATTGCCGGGGATAAGATGGTGGCGACCTGCCCTATGCCGCATGTGTTCGAATTTGATGATGCCGTTCAGCAAATTCGCAATTTCGCAAAACAGATTGTCGCAGAAAATAAAAGATAATAGGATAAAAAATGGATAAAAAGTTAGTGAAGTTCAATTTGGCGGATGAGATTAAATCTGAGGCACCAGCGGGGTATGTAGAATCGTTGGAAAAATTAGTTAATGATATCGTGATTCCACGTGAGTTGGAAAAGATGTGCACCCAAGAAGGTCGTGTGTACAACCATAGTTTTGCAGATTATCAAAAATTGGCACGTGATATTTGGGGTGATACAATATCTGTCACGATAAAAAATGCCCCACATAGGGTTTTGTGTGGATCTGTGGGCAGTGCAAATCATCAAAATGCAGGTTATCATACATATTGGCGATTGATTGCCGATGATGGTACGCATTCTTATCAGGCACAAGAACAACATTGTGCGGCCGAATGTATATGTAAAGAGTTGCAAGTATTTGCAAATCAAAATAACGGCAGATTGCAATGGTTGGTTAAGAGTTTGTTGGCAAAACAAATCGGTTATCAGGCATTGCGTCAAAAAATGGGGTTACAGTCTTTGCATTTAGGGGCAGACGATGAAATAAAATCGATTTATAATATTAAGAAAGGGGCAACGATTTCTGGGGACGCAATGTTGGTTAATGATGTGTTCTTGAATACTTCGTGGGATAATCAGATGCGTCGAATTGCGGACAAGGTGTCGTATGGATTGCGTGCGTTGGCACCCTTGTTGTGTGATGGTTCTGTAATTGATGGCGATAGCAGTAAAAATTGTATTTTTGTTAGTCATCCAAGCCTTAGATGTGGGGAAGATATTGTGGGTTCCTCTTATTATAAGCATAATGTGGATCATTGTTTGTATCGTAAGAATTGTTTGCTTGATCCGGGTGTGCATGAATTGGCAAGAATCATAAATAATAAGATTGAGTTTGGTCGTAGATTGCGTGGTAGCGGTAATGTGGTCGAAACTGAACCTGTTATGCCGGGGGTAACGGGTGCAAAAAATCATAGCGATGTTTATGATAATGTAGTGACTTCTACGCCAGAACCATGTGTTCGGTTTCCTTTCCTGCAAAATGGAAATAAAACTTTAATATGGGCGGGGGTTACATGCGTTTCATTTGCTGGATTTTTGATGTGTGTTTCATTGGCAAAGCGGTGTGCCGAAGAATTGGTGGCCGAGAGAGAAAAATCACATAAAAAGGAAATCGTGATAGATAGGCCAGATTCTGTACATAATCAGCGTGGTGATATTGAATGGCATAATGTATCAAATGCACGTAATGGACACAGCAGATAGTGGCAGAAAATCAAAGATAATAGGATAAAAAATGGATAAAAAGTTAGTGAAGTTCAGTTTAGCGGACGGTATTAAATCTCTGGCACCAGCGGGGTATGTAGAATCGCTGGAAAACTTAGTTAATGATATCGTGATTCCACGTGAGTTAGAAAAGATGTGCGCCCAAGAAGGCCGTGTGTACAATTATAATTTTGCAGATTATCAAAAAATGGCACGTGATATTTGGGGTGATACAAAGCTTGTTCGTCTTGTTGTGGGTACTGATGAGTATTATCTGTCGTCGATTGGTGGATTTGGTCATGAAGGGTTTGGTGGACGCTATACAGAAGAAGTGTTGAACGCAGATGTTGATGGTGTTGTTTATCAGGCCCAGGAACAGGATTTGCCATGGGGCTTTGATAAGTGGCCAGCAAGGTTAAAGAGATTTGCAAATAAAGATAATCCCAGATTAAGATGGTTGGTTAAGCATTTGTTGGTACAGCAACCAGGATATAAGGAATTGCGTAAAAAAATGGGGCTGAGTTATGTGTTTTTGGGGGCGATAGATGAATTCAAGGCAATTTATAATGTGCAAAATGGTGGTTATGTTGATTCAAGTGTGCAGAGTGTTTTTGCGTCAATGATGGATCAGGACCCTTATTACAGAAAATGCAGGCCAGATGTAATTGAAAAATTAGAAATCCAACTGCGTAAATTGGCATCGTTGTTGTGTGATGGTTCGGTAATTGAGGGCGATGCAAGCAAGAATTGGATTTATGTGGACCACCCTAGTTTCCATAGTCCCTTCTCTTTGATTGGTAGATCGTACACTAAATATTCTGTGTATGGTGCGTTGTATGATTATAATACGTTTATGCACTATGGTTCTGATCCGGCTCGTGTGGCCCGTGAAGTAAATAATATTGTTGATTATAACAGAGTAGCTAATGGAGTGATGGCGTCTGAGCCACCGGTGCGACCTGTGAAGGGTGTAAAAATTCACAGCGATGTGTACGATGTTGTTGAAGGATTGAAAACGGAATCTTTGGTTAAGGATTTGCGTACCTTGGCATCAAAGTTGGATGGCGATGCGGTTTTGGGTGCCGATAAGACAACAAATCATGTTTTTGTAGATCATCCATCTTTTAAGTATGGCCCAGAATCTGTCTTGGGTGTGGCGAATTATAAATTACCAGCTTCATCCGTTGTTGGGGGTATGAACCGTATCGCACGTGCCGGTGGTGTGGATGGGTTTGCGAATGAAATGAATAACAGAATTGCATTCTATAAAAAATTGAAACTGAATCAGACAAATACAAAACAAAGATAGCAAAAAAACATACTGGACATGGGGTGGATTTTGGTGTATCATCTGCCCTGTCCTTATCTGCGGGCGTGGTATAATGGTAGCACGTCAGCTTCCCAAGCTGAAGACGAGGGTTCGATTCCCTTCGCCCGCACCATCCGCCTTCGCTTAGCGCTGCGGCGCGATTTGCGGCGCAACGGTTAGAGAAGTGGATGCTGCGCCAAAATGAAATGGAGGCGAGCTGATATTATGTTCTATGTGTATATTTTGCAGTCGCAAATTTTTCCAGACAGATTTTATATTGGTTATACGGCGGATTTAAAGCGAAGGTTGTATGAACACAATAATGGATTGTCAGTACATACAAAGAAATATAAACCATGGTATTTGAAGAATTATGTCGCTTTTCAAGATGAGGAAAAGGCCAGACGTTTTGAACGGTATCTTAAAACAGGCAGTGGACGGCGTTTTGTAAAGCAACATTTGTGATGCTTCGTGTGGCACAGCCATAAAATTCAGCCGACCCTTTGCGGTCGGTTTTTTATTCTTAAAGTTGGTTGATATATAATTTTCTTCGTGGCATACTGTGGGTATGGAATCTTTTTTAGCATAGGGGATTTATTATGAATATTATTTCTGTGGATACCAAACCGTTTGATAATCAAAAACCAGGAACTGGGGGGCTAAGAAAACAAACATCTGTTTTTATGGCCCCTAATTTTTTAGAAAACTTTATTCAGTCAGCCATAAATGCCAGAACTGTTGATGGTACGACTTTGCGGACGTGGGTCGTTGGTGGGGATGGCAGATATCCAGGGATGCAATTCTTGCCAAAGATTATCAAGATATTGGTTGCAAATGGTGTGGAAAAGATTTTAGTCGTGGGACGTGATTTGGTTGCCCCAACACCTGCAATTTCACATATTATACGCAAGTATAAGGCAGACGGTGGATTTATTTTGTCGGCATCGCATAATCCGGCCGGCCAAAATGGGGACTTTGGGGTCAAGGTGGAAATGGATAATGGTGGTCAGGCAACGGAAAGTTTCACAAATGCATTGTATGAACAGACCAAGTCTATAACGCAATATAAAACATTGGACATCAGTGATTTAGAGGTTGGTGATTTGACGCAGGTTGAATATGTTGACCCGATTGCTGACTATGCGGATTTGTTGGAATCTATGTTTGATTTTGATGCGATACGTGCGTGGTTTGCCGATGGGCATACTTTCCGTTTTGATGCGATGAATGCGTCAACGGGTGCAGTGGCACAGGAAATCTTTGTGAAACGCTTGGGGGCAAAACCAGAATGGATTTTGCGTGCGGTTGCAAAAGATGACTTTGGCGGTGTGCATCCAGAACCAAATCCAACATATGCACACGAGATTTATGATTTTATGATGGATGGTGGTGCGGATTTTGGCTGTGCGTGTGACGGGGATGGTGATCGCAATATGATACTGGGCAATGGTTTTTATGTGAAACCGTCTGACAGTTTGGCCGTATTGGCGAAATATCATAAATTAGTACCCTATTTCCAAAATGGATTACGTGGTGTTGCGCGTTCAATTCCAACGTCCAGTGCGGTTGATGCAGTGGCAGAAAAAATGGGGCTGGATGTGTACAAGACGCCAACCGGATGGAAGTTCTTTGCCAGCCTGTTGGATGCCGGTCGTATAAACCTGTGTGGCGAAGAAAGTTTTGGACAAGGTGCAGACTATATTCGTGAAAAGGATGGAATCTTTGCGATTTTATTTTGGCTGAATATTTTGGCAAAAACAGGAAAGTCTGTTGAACAGATTGTTCGTGAAATGTGGGATGAATGTGGTCGGTATTTCTATTGCCAATATAGTTACGAAGGTGTTGATAAGGATTTGGCCAATAAAATGATTGCACATGTCACAGGTGCAAACATTGATGGGCAGGTTTTTGCAGGTGTGACCGTTAAAAAGAAAGAAGTGTTTGAATATACCGATCCTGTCACAGGTGAATTGGCAACCAACCAAGGTATTCAAATTTTGACGGAAAACGGGGCGCGTGTGTTCTGTCGTTTGTCGGGTACGGGTACCGTTGGGGCAACAATTCGTTTCTATGTTGAACGGTTCGAGGCAGATAAGGCAAAGTTTGATGTGCCGGTTGCGGAATATTTGGATGATGTGTTCAAGTTTGTTGATGCAGTATTTGGTGTGACAGCAACATTTGGCGATATTCGACCCAGTGCGATAAATTGACAGAAAAATCCCCCAGATGGGGGATTTTTTGTGGAAAATACTGTAATAAATGTTTGACTTTTGTCAAATAATAGTGCATAATGCGTCCGCAAATCCCAAAGATTGCCATTATAATACAACCAGTTCGCAGTATGCGTGTGGTACATCAACCGGCGAGTTTCGCTCTTGATGGCGGTTTTCTTTGTGGGAAAAACAGTTAATAAATTAAGGAGCAAAAATTATGGCAACTGTTATTCGTTTGGCACGTTATGGTGCAAAAAAACGTCCATATTATCATATTGTTGTGACAGATTCACGCAATGCACGTAATTCAGGTAATGTATTGGAAGTTGTTGGTAAATATGACCCAATGCAGGCAAAAGACAGCGATAAACGCGTTGTTCTGAAAATGGACGAAGTTAAGGCTTGGTTGGCAAAAGGTGCACAGCCATCAGATCGTGTTTACAAGTTCTTGGCAAATGCTGGCTTGGTAAAAGCAAAGGCTGTTCCAGTTCAGACAAAGAAACACTTGCAGTCTGAAAAAACTTTGATGAAAATCAAAGACAAGGCAGATAAGTTAGCAAAGATTGCCGAAGAAAAGGCAGTAGCAGAAGCAGCAGCAAAGGCTGCGGCAGAAGCAGAAGCGGCACCGGCAGAAGAAGCACCAGCAGCGGAAGTTGCAGAATAATTTTTGTTTCTATAATGCCCAGGGTGACCTGGGCATAATTTTGCAAGAAATAAAAAACATAGGGTATAGAAATGGCAGATATGTGTCCGCATACAGTTGGGTTGAAGTGTGATATCTTTTACCGTTTTGATGAATGTTACAGTCAGGGTGAAAAAGTGCATGGTGTCTTGTTTAAGAAAATAAGATGTTCATGTGAACCTGCAGTATGTGAAGCAAATCCAGAATTGTGTGAACGTTATCAAAAGCACATGCGTCAGTTGCAAAAGACACAGGAAGAACAGCTGGTACATGCGAAGTAATATTTAAAAAGGTAAGGAATGGAGAAAAAGTTTTTTAATCCCGATTATCAAATCCATGGTGATTATGATGCGGATTCGTTGGCGGCGGCTGAAAATCACGCCAGGACGAACGGTGAATTTGATGCGGATTTCTGTTGCCCCTATGACAAGGATTTGTGCCGTCAAAAAATTGTACGTGTACTAAGGTGGCAACAGGCGATTGAATATGCGGCGGTAAATCGCATGAATTGGACATTTTGTACCAGTGGGGATATGTTTTACAAATGTCCGGTGCCTGAACTAAACTGTGTTCGTCAGGCAAGGTATGAGCAAATAGTTAAACAAAAGGTAAGATAAATGGCGTTAAAGTGTCCATATGATAGTGGTTTAGAATGTAGTCTGGATGAACGTTTTGAAGAATATCAGCGTCAGATCCTGAATATCCGTTATTTGGGTGAATTCAAGGCGGACTATAGAGGGCCAATCGTTGCACAATGTACTGCATGGCCAGAAAAGTGTTGGAGATTGCAAGAATATAAGCAAAAGCAGAGATAATATGACAGATTCAAAGCAAATCTTGGTTGGAAAAATCGTAGCACCACAGGGTATTCGTGGCGAAGTGCGTGTGCAGTCGTATGCGGAAAATCCTGCTGATTTTAAAAAGTTCGTGGTATATAGCAACCGCTTTGCCAATGGTGCGTTTAAGTTTGTGCGTGCGGTGCCAAACTCTAATGTAATAATTGCGAAAATAAGTGGTGTTGATGATAGAAATGCTGCAGAAATGTTGCGTGGGACAGAGTTGTATATTGCACGTGATGCCCTGCCCGATTTGCGTGATGGTGAATATTATCAGGCGGACTTGATTGGTTTTGATGTAATTCGTGACGGGGTCAAGATTGGTATTGTGGAGTGCTTTCAAAATTATGGTGCCGGTGACATTATTGAGTTAGACAATGGCGATATGGTGTCGTTTGTTGGTGCTGTGGTTGATATGGGGGCGCGAATTGTGACAGTAATGTAGATAAAAGAGGTTAAAATGGCAAGATATAAAAAAGTTATTAAAGGTTTAGATGGGGATGTTCAGGTTCGCTTGTTTAAAGCGGATCGTACTATTGTGTTTGTTGGTGTTAGTTGCGTAAACTATTCGCCAAAGTGTGATTTGGCAAAGTTTGGCAACGGCAGTCCAAGTATGATATTCTTTGACGATACACAGGCGGGTACTAGTGAATGTTACATGTATTCAATAAATAAGGAGCAATGCTCAAATCAGAGATTGTATCAACAGGCCTGCAATAATTGTGCCAAGTGTGTTGCCAGACAAAAGGCAAAACAAAAATAAAATCAGGGTATTATAAGATGTCGCAAGGGTTTTCTGTAAGGAATTATCAAAAAAGTGTGGTTGCACACTGTGAAGCACCTGCGCCACGTTGCTTTTTATACCGTGTGTTTACACCATTGCCAAATTTAAGGGTTTGGGGGAGTAAGAAATTTGATAAAAGCTTTGAGTGTACAGTCGTTTTGCGTGGGACAGCGGTTGAAATACAAAAAGCGATGCCAACAGTTGTGGATATCGTAAGGCAGACCTGTGCGGCATGTCAAAAACAACAAAGGGGTTCCAGATGATAATTAGTCAAGATGTTATTGAAATGCCAAAGTCCAATATAACAATTCCTGTGTCTTTGGATGATGGGAATGTTGTGATTGTTGAATGTGCTAAATATAGCAAGATTTGTGATTTAGGTCGTTTTGTTCAGTCGCGTGGACCATATGTTTATGCGGGTGTTAACAAAAAGGATTCTGCAAAGCGTGTGAGTTTGTTCACGAACGATCATTTCGTATCTGTACCCCGATTGTATTGTTTGGCAGTTGCGACATGTAAGAATTGTGTTGCACGTCATGCCCAGAAGCAGAAGTAAAAGATATCGGTATGAGTGTTACAGAAATATATTTGGCAAAATTGGTGCAGGACATGTCACGCGTGACAGTGGAATGCCAACGTGCATCAACAGATTGTCCGTTGTGGCGGATGTTGGTGGAACATCATGGGGCGGACTGTGTGATGTTTCAATCGCCAAAACGGATTACCGTTTATGCAAATCGACACTATGGCCCTGCCTCGCATATTTATAGTGATGTGAAACAGTGTTGTGTGCCATGTGCAGAAGAATATCATAAAGAGATTTTAAAGGCAGAGATTTGTAGGGATTGTAAATTGTGTCAGGTTCAAAAGTAAGGGTTGAAATATGATAAAAATTATTGAATTTTCGGGTGTAAGAATTGTCAAGCACACCTCTAAGGTGCAGGTAGATTGCCCGTATTATTCTAAAGAGTGTTCATGGGGCCAGCATATCAGCAATCGTATGAATGTTGCTTCGATGCGAGAGTTTGATAGTCCACGATCTGTAATGGTGTGGGGCGCGGGTTTTTCTTGGGCAACAAATGAAATTTTTGACGAAGCACAACAGGTGTGTACACGTTGTGTTGCACAACAAAAGCAAAGATAAAAAAGGTTTGGTATGACAAAAGTTGAGTTTTCTGATGTTGTAATTTCCAAGGATTGGACCAAGGTTACAGTAGAATGTCCTAGGTATGCCAAGGGGTGTGATTGGGGGATTTTTGTGCGTTCACGTATGAATGTGGGTTCAATGGTTGAATCTCATCGACCTGTTTATGTTAGGGTGTGGGGTGCAGGTTCTTATTGGCCAACAGATAGCATATTTGAAGATGCACAGCGTACATGTAGACGCTGTACTGCAGGATATAATGCTTTGGTGGCACGCATTAAACAATGTGAAAAGGCGTAAGATTATGCAAAATGTTTACGATGTGACCATTAATAAAAATTCGAATGAATTGACGGTAAAATGTACGGGGTATAATTCGTTTTGTGCATTTGGTAAAGTGGTAGAATCTAAACCACGTGCAGTTGTAAAAGCGACAAAATTACCGAATAATGGCGGAATAAAGATTGCTAAAAGTGCATTCTGGACATTGGATACGGCATTTATGGATGCCAAACGTATTTGTTCAATGTGTCCAAGAACGATTGGGTATCATGTTCGTGTTATTCGTACAAGATAGGTAGAGATATGCATTTTAATATACTGACTATTTTTCCAGAAATGTTTCCGGGTACACTGTCAGGTGGTGTGGTTGGTCGTGCCTTGGACAAGAAGATTTGGTCGTATGATGTTGTTAATATTCGTGACTTTGCGATAAATAATTACGGCAGTGTTGATGATACTCAATTTGGTGGTGGTGCCGGTATGGTTATGCGACCAGATTGTCTGGGGGCGGCATTGGATTCAATTAAAAATCGTGGTAAAATCATATACTTTTCGCCACGTGGGGCAACGCTGAATCAAAAAATGGTGCGTGATTTTGTGGCGGATCAGGATGCCACATACACCCTGCTGTGTGGTCGGTACGAAGGAATTGACGAGCGAATCATTGAAGAATATGATATAATGGAACTTTCTGTGGGCGATTATATACTGTCAGGTGGCGAAATTCCGGCACAACTTTTTGTTGACAGTTGCGTTCGTCTGTTAGATAATGTGGTTCACGGTGGTGATGATACCACCGAAAATGAGAGTTTCGAAATCGGCGGGTTGGAATGGCCGTTATATACCCGTCCGTCAGTATGGCGTGGACGAAGCGTCCCAGAAGTCCTGCTGTCCGGTCACCACGGCAATATCGAACGGTGGCGGAAACAACAATCGGTTGACATAACAAAGGAACGTCGGCCGGATTTAATAAAGGAAAATGAAAAATGAGCATTATTAAAAAAATCGAAGCTGCCCAGGTTGCAAAATTGCAGGGCGACAAAAAAATCCCAAACTTCAAGGCTGGGGATACATTGAAAGTACACGTCAAAATTAAAGACGGTGACAAATTCCGTATCCAGGTTTTTGAAGGTGTTGTTATCGCACGTGATGGCGGTATGGGGAATAATGCATCCTTTACAGTACGTCGTGAATCATACGGTGTTGGTGTTGAACGTAAGTTCCCATTGTACAGCCCAGCAATCGAAAAGATTGAAAAGGTTCGTATTGGTAAAGTACGTCGTGCTAAATTGTTCTTCCTGCGTGGTTTGTCAGGTAAAAAGGCGCGTATCGTCGAAGACTTGGCAGCGACATCTGCAGAAAAGACCGCAAAATAATAAAAACTCACCGTTCGGTGGGTTTTTATTTACCGGTTTGACTTTATCTGGTTGGCAGGATAGAATACAGGGGCATGAAAAAAATATTTTTAGTTTTTTTATCTGTTTTGATGGTGCCTGTAATGGCGGGTGCCTGGGTTGCTCGTGAAAAGGCGGTTGTTCGTGTCCTGGACAAGGATGCAGGCAAGGTTCGTGAACTGGCCATTCGTGTTGGCGATGAAGTGCAGTTTGAAAAACTGTTTATCAATGTTCGTTCTTGTAAGCAGACAGACCCTTTTCAGGCCGAAGATTTCTTTGCGTTTGTAGAAATTGCAGAAAATGGTCAGGGACAGATTTATGGGAATTGGATGGGGCGTAATGAACCTGGAAAGAATCCTTTGCAGCATGCCGACTATGATGTGTGGCTGGTTAAGTGCGAATAACTGTGGGGTGTGTTATGAAGATTAAAAACTTTACTGGATTTATGTTGGGAAATGAACGTTCACAACACCAGATTGGTTTGTCGTGGTTGAATTATGATGCACATGTTTGGGTGTGTCCTAATCTGTCCAAGGCAAAGAAGGTGTTGCAAGAATCGCAAAAACGTATGAATCTGGAACCGCACGCAATTTGGACAACGATTTATCAGGTTTCGGGTCGTGATATGGTATTTGAACAGGGAAAAGATGGGTTGTTGTATACGGATGCACCGACCAAGTTATATGTTGACCGTATTGTTTTGCAACAAAAACCAGATGTGATAACAGAAGAGTTTTTGTTGGCTAATGCACAACGGCATGGTGCTTATATGGATATAGTTAAAGGGAGGGGTAAATGAATTTTATCAAAAAGTATTTTAAGATTGTAGTTGGGGCGTCTGTTTTGATTTTGGCGTTGGTTGTGTTCTTTTTTGCACAACGTAGTGGAACGTTGGAAACAGGTGTTTTAAAGGATTGGCGTGCGTCAACATTGGAAAGACGTGTTGCTGCAACCCAGATTTTAACAGGTGCGGATAGAAATATTGATTTATTGGTTGCGTGTGTGGATAAAATGGCGACTTTGCCGGAAAGCGGTGAAATGGCAATTCGTGATGCAATGTCGCTGTGTCATACAGGGGTTAAATTAAAAGAAAATCTGTAATTATGTGGCGTTGGGTGCTGTTGATATTGGGACTGGCCGGGTGTGGTATGGATGCCACTGAATACCCTGGTCAGTCTTTTTTGGGTATGCCATATATGGTGTCGCCCTTGGGCGAAGGTGCCCTGCCCGATGATGGTCCGTTGATACGGTATGACGCGTTTGATTGCACAACATTTGTTGAAACGGTCTTGGCAAATGGTGATACGGATTGTATGAATCAAATTCGCTATCGTGATGGAGAAATTGGATTTTTGACACGAAATCATTTTATTGAATGTGATTGGTTGCCCAATAATGTGGATTTTGTGCGGAATGTTAGTGCAATGTATGCCCCGACTGATGTTAGGCATGTTGTTATTGATAAAGCTGAATGGTTTCATGTCGTGCATGGTATAGATGTTGATATTGCATCTGTTTCAGTTGATTTAGAATATATTCCCTATGAATATGTGCATATGGTTAATGTAGACAAACCAATGATTGTGTTATTTGTTACTGACAAGCCAGATTTTCGTGATAAAATAGGAACTGATTTAGCAGTTGTGCATATGGGATTCTGGTTACCGAATGGTATGTTACGACATGCGTCCAGTAATCATGGTGCGGTTGTGGATGTAGACATGGCTGAATATATTGCACAGCGAATGACGGATAAAACAAATATTGGTATAGCATTGGTTGAAATAAAATGAGTGATGAAAAACTAATTCGTATGGATATGGGGCAGTTGGATAGTATGCAGCATAGTGTGCGTCCAACCTTGTGTTTGGGGATTGAATCATCGTGCGATGAAACGTCTGCGGCAATTGTGGACAGTGATAGAAATATCTTGGCACATATTATTTATTCGCAGATTCCAGAACATCAAAAATATGGTGGCGTTGTGCCAGAATTGGCAGCACGTGCCCATATCTTGGCGATTGAAGATGTTGTTCAACAGACTTTGGCCAAGGCAGGCAAAACAATTGACGATATTGATGTTGTTGCGGCAACTGCGGGGCCTGGACTGATTGGTGGGGTTTTGGTTGGTTGGATGGCGGCAACAGGTATTGCACAGTCAACAGGTAAGCCATTGGTTGCGGTTAATCATTTAGAGGGGCATGCCTTGGTGCCACGTTTGCGTGCAACTGTTGCGGATGGCAGTGATGGTGATGGTTCTGTTGAGTTTCCTTATTTGTTAATGTTGGCATCTGGTGGGCATTGTCAAATACTGTTGGTGCGTGGTGTCGGGCAATATGAAATGATTGGTCAAACGTTGGATGACAGTGCCGGTGAAGCCTTTGATAAAGTGGCCAAGATGCTGGGGTTGGGGTATCCAGGCGGTCCAATTGTTGATGCGCGTGCCAAAAAAGGTAATCCACGTGCCTTTGCGTTTCCGCGTCCATTGTGTGATAAGCCGGGATGTGATTTTTCGTTTAGCGGCATTAAAACGGCGGCACGGACATTCTTGGATCGTGCGGAAAAACCGTTGACGGATACATATATCGATGATTTTTGTGCGTCTTTTCAGGCATCTGTTGTGGATTGTATTATAAATCGTTTGCAAAATGCGATGAAAGATGCGCGTGTGCGTGATGCGAATCCAAAAACGCTGGTTGTTGCAGGTGGGGTTGCGAAAAATAGTGCTATACGCAGTGCGATGGAAGATTTGGCCCGAAAGAATAATATTGTGTTTGCTGCACCACCTATGAATCTGTGTACAGATAATGGTGCAATGATTGCGTGGGCAGGATTGGAAAATTATTCTGTAGGACGTGTTGTGCGTGAACCGATTGCGCCCAGACCACGTTGGCCATTGACCGAATTGTAAATTGAAATTGTGTGCAATTGTGGTATAATATGGCATATGGTAAAAACAAAGCAATTTTCTAGTGCAAGAAATAAATTAGCCCGTTATGACAGGGAAACGGATAAACTGGTTCTGGGGGCGATGGATTTCCAGGATGTGCATGAGGCGAAGTTTTCATTGCCTGATATTGTGTATCTGTTGCGTGATTCCTTTAAAAAGCATGTAACACGTTATCGTGTGTTGGGTGAACGTGGCCGACTGGGTGGTGACCCTTCGTGTGGTTATTGTATGATATCTAGTTACTTGATTTATTCTATGACCGGTGGCGATGATGTTTGGGAATTGCGTGGAACGAACTTGCACTGGTGGTTGTATCATAAAAGCAGTGGAACGGTGTTTGATGTGACGCATACCCAGTTTGCGCCAAAGGAATTGCCGGGGATTTATAAGATGGGCAAGCCCGTTAAAGAACTGAAAACCGATGAAATGTTTTATGATGTTTTAAAAAGCAAGGCGATGCTATTGGCAAAACAGGCAGGGATTGAATAAATGCAAAAACCAGAACCTTTTGTTAATGGTGAAACTGTATTCAGTGTGACGGATGCGTCTGCACTGCTGAAAGGTGTGGTGGAAAATGCGTTTCCACGTATTAAAATACGTGGTGAATTATCGCAGATTACACGTGCGACATCTGGCCATATCTATATGACGATTAAGGATTCTGGGGCGGCGATTTCTGTGATTGTTTGGCGTGGAACGCCGCTGAATTTCAAGTTAGAAGATGGGTTAGAGGTTATAATAACCGGTCGCTTTACAACGTATCCTGCACGCAGTAATTACCAAATTATCGCCAGTGAAATTGAAATGGCGGGTGTGGGTGCGATATTGAAAATGCTGGAAGAGCGTAAGCAGAAATTAGCGCGCGAAGGCCTGTTTGACGAAAGTCGTAAAAAGCCCCTGCCCCGACTGCCACAAGTTATTGGTGTGGTGACCAGTCCAACCGGTGCAGCGTTCCAAGATATACAAAATAGATTGCGTGAACGTTTTCCTGTGCGTGTGTTGCTGTATCCTGCAACGGTCCAAGGTGCAACAGCAGCGGTCGAGGTTGCCCGTGGTGTAGAGTATTTTAACCAAATGCGCAATGTAGATGTTATTATCGTTGCACGTGGTGGTGGTTCGTTGGAAGATTTGTTGCCTTTTTCCGAAGAAATTGTGGTGCGTGCGGTCGCGGCTAGTCAGATTCCGGTCATATCGGGTGTTGGGCATGAGCCGGATTGGATGTTGGTTGACTTTGCAGCAGATTATCGCGCGCCAACCCCAACCGGTGCAGCAGAGGCAGTTGTTCCAACAAAACTGGCTTTGTCGCAAGAATTGGATAATATGTGGGTGCGTTTGTCTGGAAACTTTATGACGCGTCTTGCAAATGCAAAACAACGTATGGAATCGATAAGTATCAAAAGTCCGCATCAGTTCGTTATGGAACAGGCGCAAAGATTAGATGATTTGGGCCGGACAATGGGGATTATTATAAATACCAAGATTGCAACCGCGCGTCAAAGGATGGATGTGGTGTCTGCATTCCCAAATATTATGCAGAATCGTATGGCTGTCTTGAATCAATCGGTTTCGCATTTGGGGCAAATGTTAAATTCGCTTAGTTATAAAAGCGTATTGAGTCGTGGGTATGCGATTGTGCGTGATGTAGATGGAAAAATTATTAGTCGCAGTGATGTGGGTGTGCCGCATTCGATTGAATTTGCGGATGGTGTTATTCAAATATAAAATGCCCTGTTCAGGGCATTTTGTTTTAGCGCATAACCACCTTGTTGCCCAGTAACAAAGCCAGATTTGTGTTTTTGTTTAATGCGGGTGCTATCTTTTGACGGTGCAGGGCCTGACGAATGTCGCGATGCAGGCGGATGCTGTCCATAAGACCTATTTTTGTCCAGAAGCGTTTCACCCCATCCATTGTTATTGGCTGGTAGGGTATGTTTACAAAGCGTTTACCGTCAACTTTGTATGAATATGCCATTGCTAATGGAAATGGGTCTTTGTCTGCGGTTTCGTACACTTTGAATGTTGTGCCGACTGGCACAATGGCGATGCCTTGGTTTAATGTGACCACTAGGGTTTCGCCGGCTTTGTTTTTAATTGTTACTAATTGGCAAAATGGCGCATGATTATCAACTTTGGTAGCGATATATTTTTCCATATTCTTATCCCTTGATTAATGTTTTAGCCATTGTGATAGATTCTGGGGTAATTTTATCGCCACTGATGATGCGTGCGATTTCGTCAATTCGTTCTGTTGAATCTATTTCGTGGACAGATGTTGTTGTTTTGTCGTCAGTGACAGACTTTGAAATCTTGAAATGGCGGTCTGCATAGCCTGCAACCTGGGCGGAATGTGTTATTACCAATGCCTGACAGGATTGTGCTAATTTATTCAGGCGTGCGCCAACGGCCGATGCGGTTGCACCACTGATGCCTGTGTCTACTTCGTCAAAAACGAATGTGTGTGTGTCATCTGTGCCGGCCAATACCACACGCATGGCCAACATTAAACGTGCCAATTCACCACCGGATGCGGATTTGTGTAATGGTGCGAATGGTGATCCGGGGTTTGTTTTAATCATAAATGTAATATCGTCTGTGCCGTTCGCAGATGGTGGGCAGTCTGTGATTTCGACATCAAAGTCCGCAGAGCCAAGTTTTAAGTCCGGTAATTCCGCCAGCAGTTTTTTACGCATTATTTGTGCACCATTATGTCGTGCGACAGATAATAATTTTGCAGAATTATCAAATTGTTCGCGGTGTGTCTTGACAGTCTGTGTTAATTTGCTTAATTCCGCGTCTGAATTGTCGATTTGGTTTAATTGCGCCGACATTGTTTCCAGTATTGCTGGCAGTTCGTCTGGTGTTACCCGATGTTTTCGTGCGGCGGCACGAATTGCGAATAATCTTTCTTCGATTTCGTCCATGTTTTCAGCATCGGTCATTTCGGGTTCCAGGCTCTGTGCGATTTGTGCAACGGATTCTGCAATGTCGTACAATTTGTCTATTTGTTCGGTGTATGGGTTTGTGTCGCCCTTGATTCTTTGCAAGATATGCGCAACGGCAAACAGTTGCGAATCTAATGAGTTTCCGCGTGGTGATAATGCTTCTATGGCTTCGGTCAAAATGGCGCGATTTTTTTCGTTGTTCATCATGTTGGCACGTTTGGTGGCCAATTCTTCTTCTTCGCCAGGTTGTGGGTTTAGGTTGCGTAATTCGTTTACGTTGTGTTCCAGAAATTCGCGTTCGGTTGCGCTGCGTGTCAATAAGTCTTGCAGTTCGTTCAGGCGTTGTTGGGCCGTATGGTATTGCGAATAATTGCCTTTAACAGTTTGTAATAACTGTTTGTAATCAGGGATATGTTTTTGTGAAAAACAGTCCAGTGTTTCGCGGTGTGTTGTTTGGTTTAACAGTGTGTGATTTGCGAATTGGCCATGTATTTCAATCAATGTGTCGCCAATGGATTTTAGTGTTTTGATTGATACGGGTGTGTCGTTTATCCATGCCCTGCTTTTGCCGTCTGTGGATAATGTTCGGCGTAATATCAGTCCGTCTGTAAAATCGATTTCGTATTCGTTTAGAATTGCATGGGCGGCGGTTGGTGCGGTGTCAAATTCGGCGATAACTGATGCGGTGTCGCAACCATGGCGTATCAGGCCGGTGTCTGATCGTGCGCCCAGTGCCAGCGACAGTGCGTCTAATAGTATGCTTTTGCCTGCACCAGTTTCGCCAGTTAATATATTTAGACCAGGCCCGAATTCAAGATTCAGTTTTTCAATCAATACGATATTTGAAATGTGTAATGAAATTAACATGGTGTGATTATAGTGGTTTTATGTTTAGTTTTTCCAGTAAAAAATCGTGGGTCCACAATATGTATGTGTTGATTTTGTGGTCTGGGTAAATAGCGTGAAGTAAATTCGCATAATCTTGCATTTGTGATATGTAAACAGTACGAAACTTTTCGTGATTTATGTCTGTTTTATAATCCAGAATAGTGATGGTTTTTGTGTTTGTGTCTATGTGCAGGCGGTCTATGCGACGGCTGATAAATCTGTTTTTGATTGTACCGGCGATCGGTACTTCGGTTTTTGTGTCGGGTGAAAACAACCGTCTGAGTTCTGGGATTTGCTTTATGTGATTGATTAATTCTAAATCGCCTGATTCAAAATCTGGCGATATTGTGATTCTGCTTAACTTTTGATGTGTAAGTGTGCCGGCGGTAGTTGCGTATTGGGTTTTGTCATGTTCGGCCAGTATGTTATGCAATGTTGTCATTTGTTATCCTGATGTGTTCTGTGTCTGTGTTATTCGCAAAAACACGCCATAGGTGTGCAAACCAAGAGTTTGGCGTGGCGTTTTTGCGTGATGTATAGCCGTGTATGTACAATTGGTCGCGTGCGCGTGTCATTGCGACGTACAGCAGTCTATAGTATTCTGCAATGCGTGTTTTGTTTAGAGATTCTGCTGCGATTGTGCGTTTTGCGCTGTCGTCACCGCGTGGTGTCCACAGCCATACGGGGGTGTTGCTGGAAGGTAGCGGCAGTATCTTTTCTGGTTTGGGTATTCTGGTTGTGTCGACCAAGAATACAACAGGTGCCTCTAGTCCTTTGCTGCCATGGACGGTTACGATGCGGACACCGCTGGATGCGTCCATGTCGCGTTTGATTTCGCTGCCACCGGTGATAAACCATTTTATAAAGTGTCGTAATGTGCCAGGTTGTGTTCGTTCGTATGCCAGGCAAATTGTCAAAAACTCTTCTAGTGGGTCGATGACCTGGGGGCCAAGTGCGGAGATGAATTTTTGGCGGGTGTTGTTGCTGTTTAAGACGTGGGTGAAAAATGTGTATGGTGATGCGGTTGTGGCTATTTGTTGTGTGGCACTTAGGTATTTGTATATTTCAGGGAACGTGTCTTTTAGTGCATAAAATACGGTGGTTTTTTGTGTGTTTTTTTGTTGACATAAATCAAAAATATTGTCTTCGGTCAAATAGAAAATCGGGCTTTTTAATGCACAACATAAACTAAAATCGTCTGCAGGATTAAGGCACCAGCGAACCAGGTTTAGCATATCACGAATAGCAGGAAAGTCAGGTAATACAATTCGGTCGCTGCCGGCGACTTCGATGTTTCTGCGTTTTAATTCAATGGATAGTGGTGATGCCAATGGATTGCGTTTTTGAACCAATATCATTATGTCTTTTGGTTGGTATTTTGTTGTTTCGATTAATTCTTGGATTTTGTCTGCAATCTGTGCGGCATATTGTTTTGTGTCGATGTCGTCGGTTTGTTTTGCGATTAGGCGATGGATTTGAACAAGGCCTGGGTCGTCTTGACGAAAACATTTGTGTTGATTGTTGCTGAACCCTGATGTTGCAATAACCTCGGGGTCGCTGAAAAACCAGTCTACGCAATGTAGTATGGGCAGGGTTGAGCGAAAACTTTGTTCAAGTGGCACCTCTCGAATTTGACGCATGTTTTGTTCGATTTGCGTTGCGATGGCGGTACGACTGGTCGCAAAGGCGTGTGGGTCGGCCCCCTGAAAACCATAAATGGACTGTTTGGTGTCGCCCACAACAAATAGCGAGTTAGGTAGTTTTTTGTCGGACCCGTCTGTAAAGAAGTCGCCTGATAGCATACATAATATGTCCCATTGTGCGGGCGATGTGTCTTGGGCTTCGTCCAGCAGGATATGTGACAAAGATGTGTCCAGTTGAGATAAAACCCAACCCATTGTTGCAGGGTTAGAGAATAATTTGCGTGTGTATAGTATCAAATCTTCGAAATCTAGTAGATTTTGTGTTCGTTTTTGTTGTTGATATGTGGCTGCAAAGGCGGATGATATGTCAAAAAGTGCGATCGTATCCAGATATAACTGTTTGTTGGCGTTGTATTGGTTTAGTGCGAAAACGCGTTCTAGTTCTTCGGTTAGATAGTCAATTTTCTCAATTGCTTTGCGTGGTTCGCCGTCGGTTAAATATGCATTTTTGTATTCGTTAAAATCTATAGTCGTGTCAATATATTGTTTTGTTAAGTTGATAAGGTCTGTTAGGTACTTTACCGGCTTTTTTCTTGAATTTTGGTCATTTGTGGCCAAATCTAGTATTTCTTTTAGTTTTTGGGGTGTTGTATCAGTCGGTTTTGGTTGGTCTTGGTCTAAAAACTTTCCAATCGTATCAATAAAGTATTTGCGATAGTTAACAATATCTGTAACATTAAAAAACAGTTTGTATTGGTCACTGAGTGTTTTTAGCAAGTCAGTCATGTATGTTTCTGAGATTCGACCGACAATATGTGCGAAAGCATCTATGGTTTTTTTATCGGCGGTTGGCGAATTTATCATTTTTGTAAAGGTTTCTTGTAATAGAACACGTTGTGATGCGTCCGATATCAATGACCAAGATGGTGATAAGCCTGCCTCTAGTGGGAAGCGGTGTAATATTTCTTCACAAAAACCATGGATGGTTTTAATTTTTAGTACGTGTGGGTTGTCGATAAACTGGAAAAATATTGAACGTGCGTGTGCGATATCATCAGCAGATATATTTGGTTGTTCAGTTATGCCAACCAACATTGTGCCAAGTTCTTCGTCTGTTGCAGTTGCCCATTGACGTAATGCCTTTAGAATACGGTTACGCATTTCACCTGCCCCGGCATTTGTGTATGTCAGGCATAGTATTCCAGATGAGCCATTGTCCGGTGTGCGAAACAGTATACGTAATAATCGCTGTACCAGCACGCTGGTCTTACCAGTGCCGGCATTGGCCTGGACCCATATATTTTCTGTTGGGGTGGCAGCCAAATCTTGTTCGTATGAAAGTGTTTGTTTTTTTTCCATTTATACCCTTGCATTGTTTGTTTGATTTTAGTATAAATCCATCTGGACTGCAAGTTTTATAAATTGCATTGGAATCTAGGGGGAAAGGAATGGAAATTTCACAGTTTTGGCTGATTGGTGGCGCAGTTATGGGCGGTTTGTTTTTAATCGTATTGTTTGTACTGTTTTTTGTGTCACGAAAATCGCAAAAGGTTATGGAGTCTTTGTTAAATATTATGACGCGACCAGAACGGGCCAAGGTTGCTGATGCGGTTCGTGTGTTAAGCGTTATTTTAGGGGACGAGATTCGCAAGATAGAAGATAGTTTCCAGACAATGCGTGATACGTTGAATGCACAAATTGCATCTGCAGATGAATTAAAGCAGGCTTTGACGGTTCAAAATGAACAGTTGGTTGCGTTGGCGGATGATGCAACCAAGAAGTTGGCGACTATGTCGGGGCGTTTGGACAATACTGTTGAGGGTTTAGGACAGATTGTTTCTTCGCAGTCTTGGCAAGATGTGGCAGATTCTACAGATAGATTTTCTGGTGCGGTCAATGAAATGTTGGGGCGTATTGATGCAACAACGCAGGATACAACGGATAAAGTTGTACAGATTCAAAATCAAATAGATTCATGGTTGGAGTCTGGTAAGGTGTTGTCTGAAAGTTTGCAGGCAGAGTTTGAAAAAAACACCAATCAAATGAAGGGTGTGTCCGCAGAGGTTGAAACAACCCAAGGTAAACTGGCAGAATTGTCAAAGTCTGTTGCAGGTGGCTTCGGTGATGTTAAGACGGCGGCGACAAATTATGAAGATGTTATGAATAGAAATGGTCGTCTGTTAAAAGATTATTTAGATAAACTGGAAGACTTTAATAAGAAGTCTAAAAAAGAATTGACGGCACAATTGCATACTTTAACTAATACGTCCAACGTTATGTCTGGGCAAATTAGATTGTCTGAATCGGCAGTGGAAAGCCAGGGGCGTAAGTTGGCAGAAATGGTGAAAACAATGATTGCATCTGCCACGTCTAGCGAGGAATCTGTGCGTAATATTACAGCAGAGGTTGTGGGGCTGACGAACCGTTTTGATAAAGAGATTAAAGAATATGCAACGGGTGTTGTGGCAGAGTTGAAGACGGTTTCGGGGGTTGCAAATGCGACACTTGAAAACACCAAGACGGCGGCGACTGCGTTTTCGGAATCGGTCAAGGCAATGGCAACCGGTGTGCGTGAAACATTAATGGAAATGAATACGGCACATACCCAGTTGTCGGGGCAATCTGCAAACCTGATAAAGATGTCTAATGATACAACGGCACAGTTACAGCCTTTGTCAGCATTGATAGAGCGTTACTATTCGGCCCTGCCCGATTTATCACGTGGCAGTGTTGAGGCCAGCGAGACTTTGGAACGAATTGTTAGCAGTTTGAATGAAAAGTTGAACCTGATGAATTCAACTGTTGCGGAATCTACGACTGCGATTGCGGATTCTGCGGGAAAATTGGAGAGCCTGGCGGGCGAGTCGCGTCAGCAAATGATTGATTTGATGTCTGATTATGCCAAGGCGGTTAATACCATGCAGACATTAAATAAACAGATGATGGTTGCACGTGCGTCTGCACCAATGGAGGCAATTAAGGCGGCGCCAGCAGAAAGTTTTGGTCATGTCAGTGGTCAGGATTTCTTGGCACAAAGTGAGAAAATGTTTGAAAAACTGCACGAACAGTCGATGGATTTGACACGTGTTGCAGGTGTAGAAATTCCAGATGTGGTTTGGAAAAAATATCATGGTGGGGATAAAACTATCTTTTCTAAGTGGTTGGCCAAGATGTTGGGGGCGGCTGATAAGAAGCGTGTGCGTGAAATGTTGAAAAATGATACAGTGTTCCGCAGTCAGGCAAGCCAGTTTGTTTATAGTTTTGACAAGATTTTGACAGTTGCAAAGCAAACGGATAATCCGGATAAGGTTAGTGCAAGTCTGGTCAAAACAGATTTGGGACAAATTTACGTGTCTTTAAAGAATTATATTTAAAAAAATCCCCCATATTTGGGGGCT